>CAYUEM010000182.1:0-5625 GCA_964442925.1 uncultured Hyphomonadaceae bacterium | reverse complement strand
CACCCATACCGCCCATTCCCCCGGGCATGCCGCCCATCTGGCCACCCATTTGCCCCATCAGGCCCTTCATGCCGCCCTTGCCCATCTTCTTCATCATGCCGGACATCTGCTTGTGCATCTTCATCAGCTTGTTGACGTCTTGCACGCTGACGCCGGCACCGGCTGCGATCCGCTTGCGGCGGCTGGCATTGAGCAGGGCCGGCTTGCGGCGCTCATCGCGGGTCATCGAACTGATGATCGCCTCCTGGCGCAGCAAGACGCGGTCATCCATGCCCGATGCGTCCATCGCCGCCTTCGCCTTTTTGGCACCCGGCAGCATGCCCATGATGCCGCCAAGACCGCCCATTTTCTGCATCTGGCGAAGCTGCTCTGCCAGGTCCTCCAGGTCAAACTCGCCCTTGCGCATCTTCTTCGCCATGCGCTCGGCTTTTTCCTGGTCGTAATTCTCGGCCGCCTTTTCGACGAGGGAGACGATATCGCCCTGTCCGAGGATGCGCCCGGCAAGGCGCCCTGCGTCGAACGCCTCGATCCCGTCGAGTTTTTCCGAAATGCCAAGAAACTTGATCGGCAGGCCCGTCACCGCGCGCATCGAGAGCGCCGCACCCCCGCGCCCGTCGCCATCCATCCGCGTCAGCACCAGGCCCGTCAGCGGCAGGCGCTCATGGAAGCGCCGCGCGGTTTCCACCGCATCCTGCCCGGTCAGGCTGTCGGCAACCAGCAGGGTTTCAGCCGGATTGGCAATCGCAGCAATCTCTGCCGCCTCAGCCATCATCTGCTCGTCGATCGAGGTGCGCCCGGCGGTATCGAGGATGAGAACATCATGGCCGCCGAGCTTGGCCGCCTGCAGCGCGCGCCGGGCAATCTCCGACGGCAGCTGGCCCTTCACGATCGGCAGCGAACTGACGCCCTCGCCCGCCTGTTCGGCGAGAATGGCGAGTTGTTCCATCGCGGCCGGGCGACGCACGTCGAGGCTGGCGAGGAGGACCTTCTTGCGCTCTTTCTCCACAAGGCGTTTGGCGAGCTTGCCTGTCGTCGTGGTCTTGCCCGAGCCCTGCAGGCCAGCCATCATGATCACCGAGGGCGGGCTGTCGATTTTCAGGCTGGTGTCGCTCTCCTCGCCGCCAAGCATGTCGACCAGACCGTCATGGACGATCTTGACCACCTGCTGGCCGGGCTTGACCGAGCGGATCACCTCTTCGCCGACGGCGCGTTCCTTCACCCTGGCGATGAAATCCTTGACAACGGGAAGTGCGACATCGGCTTCGAGAAGCGCCACGCGGATTTCGCGCAGGGCTGCGCTGACATCCTTTTCCGAAAGGGCACCGCGGCCGGTCAGGCCATCAAATATGCCGCCAAGGCGGTCTGAAAGCGTGTCGAACATCGACATTTCCTCTTGGCTGCCGGGCTGGTCCAGCCCGTCAGGTAAGCATGCGCTGTATCCGCATAAAGTCTGTGTGCCCCGCTGAGCGAAAAGTCGCCGGGCGGGGGGCCTCGCCAGGCTCCGGCCTGATCAGCCTGTCCCGGTCAAAGCGCGCTTTTTGAGTTTTGCGCGGATCAGACGTGCGTAAAGCACATCAGGCTGCGGCGATCAAGCGGTGGCGCGATCTGTGTGTGCAAGCTGCGCGCGATATTCCTTGATCCTGCGCAGGGCCAGTTCGGCCTCATCATGCAGCATTGAGAGTATCGTCATGTCCGACCAGCTGCCATCGGCCATGCGCGCAAAATGGCGCAACCGGCCTTCTTCGCGCGCGCCGAGCCGGGCAATCGCGTCGATTGCCGCAGTGTTTTCGCTGGGCAGCATCCAGCCGATCCGACGCGCGCCCCAGTCAAGTGCGCGCTGGATCATCAGCCCCTGCGTCGCGGGAAAGACGCCGAGGCCGCGCGCGGTTTGCGGGTACCAGAACAGCGGGATCTGAACCCGCCTGTGTGTGCGATCAATACCGTCAAAGGCAACGACGCCGGCAAACTGGTCGCCTGATTGCAGGAAGGCGATGAAGGCCACCATCTCGCCGCGCACGCGCCGGCTTTCGAAATGTTCAAGCGACGCCTTCAGCCCCGCGCCTTTCGGCACATCCGACATCCATTGCCAGATCGCCTCCTCCGCGCGCGCATCCGCCAGAACATCAAAGTGATCCTGTGTCAGCGGTTCAAGCCGGACCAGCCGGTCAGACAGAATGGGATCAGCTAGTTTCATCGGCCAAGACTGGCACGCGCAAATGGCGCTCGCAAGTGTGGGTGCCTTGCCAGCCTTTCGACTTGCTGGCTCAGAGAGTCGCTTCGGCAGCGAGCACGCGGCTGACCGCATTGACCACCGCGCCGATGCGCAGCGAGGCCTGGATCTGTTCGCTGGTCAGGCCGGCCTTGCGCAGTTCCACTTCGTGCGAGTCCATGCACATCCCGCAGCCATTGACCGCCGAAACGGCCATGCTGAACAGTTCGAAATCGGCTTTCTCGATGCCCGGCCTGGCGATCGCATTCATGCGCAGTTTTGCCGGCAGGGTGCGATAGGTCTCATTGGAAATCAGGTGAAGTGCGCGATAATAGACATTGTTCATTCCCATGATCGCTGCGGCGGATTTTGCGGCGATGACCGCTTCCGGGGATAACCTGGCTTCGGCTTCGACCAGCATCGCGCGCAGCGTCTCAGGCTCTCCGACTGCCCAGGCGCAGGCCAGCATGCAGCCGTATTTTTGCTGGTCGGTGAGGATTGTCTCATTGGCAAGTGATCCAAGATTGAGCTTCAGATCCTTGGCATATTCGGGCAGGGCTGCGCGCAGCGTATCCAGCGACATGGGCAATGACTTTCGGTGTTGCGAGTGTGTTGGCCTGGAAACGAGCCGCCCCGGCCCGGACATAGGGAGGGGGGAGGACGCCGGACGGGGCGGCTCAGGCCTGCCGGAGCCTTGTTAATCTCCGGTAGGCAATTTTCTTCAGCGTGCGTGACCTATTCGGCAGCGATGCTGAGCACGTCGCCGCCGACCGGGCGGTTGCACGGGCAAAGCTCATCCGTCTGCAGGCCATCGAGGACGCGCAGCGTGTCCTGCGGATTGCGACCGACATTGAGGTTGGTCACATAGACATGCTGGATGACATTGTGCGGATCGACCACGAAAGTCGCGCGATAGGCCACGCCTTCGTCCCTGTTGCGCACGCCAAGACCATCGACCAGTGCGCCGGTCGTGTCGGCAAACTGCCAGATCGGCAATTCATTGAGGTCGGCATGGTCGCGCCGCCAGGCCAGCTTGACGAATTCATTGTCGGTCGAGCCACCGAGAACCACCGCGTCGCGATCTTCAAATTCGCTGTTGAGTCGCGCGAATTCGGCAATCTCGGTCGGGCAGACAAAGGTGAAATCCTTGGGGTAGAAGAAGATGATCTTCCACTTGCCCTCGAAACTGTCCTGCGTCAGCGGCTCAAAGGCGCTTTCGCCATTTTGCTCATGCTGCATGAATTTGGGCTTGACGCCCGTGACGGTGAATTCGGGAAGCGTGTCGCCAATGCTCAGCATTTTATGTCTCCGGTTGTTGCAGGTGCGTAGTGACTGCGGGGATATGGCCTGTGCCTTGCGGCACTCAGCACCTTCTCCCCTCAGACAACTCTGAGATGGCGTCATGCCGCAGCCGCAGCAAATTGAATTTGCCCGCGCCTGCTATAGAGAAGTTCTATGCGCTTGCCGACACTCAGACAGCTGGAATTCCTTGATGCGCTTGCGCGCGAGGGTGGTTTTTCGCGCGCCGCTGAAGTGTGCCATGTTACCCAGCCGACCCTTTCGGCGGCCATCAAGGAGTTGGAGGCCCTGCTCGGGGTGCAGCTGATCGAACGCGAAGCGCGCGGATCACGCCTGACACAGGCCGGCGAAGAAACTGTGCGCCGCGCCCGGATTGTGTTATGTGAGGCGCAGGATCTGGTGGCCGCTGCGCATGAGGCAGACCAGCCGCTTTCGGGACCGTTCCGTCTCGGCGCCATCCCGACCATTGCGCCTTATGTGTTGCCGAAAATCCTGCCCGGTTTGCGCCAGCAATACCCGGCGCTGAAACTTTATCTGCGCGAGGATACAACCGACAGGCTGATTGACGGGCTGCGCGAGCGAAGGCTGGACGCGGCCCTGATTGCCCTGCCCTGGGACGCTGCCGGCATCGAGAGCGAAAGCCTCGCCGAGGACGAGTTTCTGTTTGTCGGGCCGCGTGACCACCCGCTGGCCTCACGCAACGGGCTTTCGCCGGGCGATCTCGATGGCCGCGAATTGTTGCTGCTGGAAGATGGCCACTGCCTGCGCGATCAGGCACTGTCAGTATGCGCGCTTCCGCCGAGCGCACGGCAGATGGAGGTGTCGGCCACGTCACTGACGACGCTGGTGCATATGGTCGCCGGCGGGCTTGGCGTGTCGCTGCTGCCGCGATTGGCAGCGGATGCCGGCGTGGCTGCCGGCGCTGATGTTGCCGTTCGCGCTTTCACCGAGCCGGTTGTGGGCCGCGCGATCGGCATTGCCTGGCGCAGCGGATCACCGCGCCGGGCCGACGCAATGCGCATTGGCGAGATCGTCAAGACCGCTCTGACCAATGGCACCGCAGCCTCGTTAGGGCAAATCTGATCGCAGACCGCCGGAACCGTCCGCCTCACCCTGCCAGCCGAAGACATCTTCAAGACCGACGCCGAAGACACGGGAAATGCGGAAGGCGCTTTCGAGGCTTGGCGAGTATTTGCCCTGCTCGATGGCGATCACGGTCTGCCGGGTCATTCCGATCGCTGCGGCCAGCGCGGCCTGGCTCATATGGTCATTCGCCTCGCGCAATTCGCGCACGCGATTTGTGATTGGAGGGCGTTTGGGCATCAGGCCGCGCCGCGGCGATAAAGCCAGATCTGGAAACCGTACTCGGCAATCTGGCTCAGCATCAGGCCTGCAACAACCAGATGGAACATCATCGGCCCGTCAGTTTGTGCCCAGTAATGCAAGGCACCGGCGACTGCACCGATCGCCAGCACATAGCCCGACCAGTTGCCCGCCCTGTCGAGTATGATCCTTTCGCGCTCATCGGCGGGTGCGGCTGCCTCCTGCGGGTTTGAGGCACCAAGGCTCGACATACCGATGATGGACCCGATCACCACAAATACGACATAGACCAGTGCGAGCTTGATCGACGGCGGCGGCGCGGCCCGCAGGCTGATCGCCTGTCCGATGACCTCCCACGCATAAAATCCCCCTGCAAGCGTCAGCAGGATCAGCATGACCCAGGCCGTTTTTTCCCGAAATGACATGACAACCTCTCCAACGTAAAAAATCTTGGACACGGAATAGTCGAAGATTTTTGACATGTCAAATTTTTATTACATGGCTTCATTGCTTGACACGTCTTTTTCGCCCTCGGGCTTTACCTTGTGGGCATCGGGTCAGGCCTGAGGCCGACGGGATGTCGCGACGCCGAAGCCCTCGCTTGACCCGAGCCCGCGCGCTACCTAAGCCCGGTTACCCAACTCCTGATACGAAAAGCCTCCGCGCCATGACCGATCTTGCCGCCCTCGCCGCCGACGCAAAAGCCTGGCCGTTCGAGCTGGCGCGCAAGCTGAAGGACCGTGTCGACCAGATGGTCGCGGCCGGCCAGCGCGGCCCGGATGCGCCGGTCATCT
>CAYUEM010000181.1:0-5639 GCA_964442925.1 uncultured Hyphomonadaceae bacterium | reverse complement strand
ATGAGCTGGATTATTACCGCAATGGCGGCATCCTGCACTTCGTGCTGCGCAATCTTGCGCGTCAGGCGAGCTGATAAACGAAAAGAAGCCGGGACCGGTAACAGGTCCCGCCACTTGCGTTCACGGCTGTTTGACTGTCATGTTGGCGCAATATCGACTATCTGAGCATCATGACAAAACTGTTCGCATTGACCGCCGCTCTGCTTGTATTTGCCCTGCCGGTGCAGGCGCAGTCGACACTGCTGGAATTGTTCGCCTCGAACAATTGTCGCTCCTGTCCCAAGGCGCATGACACGATGCGCAGTGTGGTCGCTGCGCGCGCGGATGTTCTGGTGGTCACCTGGTCGGTTGATTACTGGGACTATCTCGGTGAGGCGGACCCGATGGCGATCGAAGAGTCCAGGGCGCGACAGGAAGCCTATGTCGAGAAGTTTGCCCTGCGTGGACCCTACACGCCGCAGACTGTGTACAATGGAAATTATCATTGTCCGGGCAATCGTCCCCGTGATGTCAGCAAGGCGCTGGCGGAAGTTGCCGCTGATGCGCCCGGTTTCTCGCGGATAGAAGCGACGCCGACCGGCTATGATGTGTCTGTCGATGAGCCTGCCGAGCTGTTGGTGCTGGAATTTCTGATCGGTGGCGACAACTCGACCGGTCTGGTCAATCCCATGGTGCGGATCAATGCGCTCGGGCAGATGGATGCGGGGCTGCGGTCCCTGCCAAAGCCGGATTGCAAATCCGGATGCGCGCTCGTCGCCCAGTCGGTTGAAACTGGAACCGTTCTTGCGGTGCAACGGGTGCAATGAGTTCTCGAGGCGGACACGTTCGGGCGGAAACCCGTGCGTCATGTGGTCCCATCTTCAAGGCACGCGCTTTGTCCGCGCACTTCAGGATGGATCTGTATCGGGTTTCCTGATCGCAGAGGCGCGAGCGAAGCGAGCCTTCACTGTCTAAAAAAAGACGAGGGAAACCAGAATACTCTGTTTTTCAGCGGCCTGTTCGGGCGTTATTCAATGCGCTCTGGAAACCTGCCCGACCGGTCAGCGTGCGAGGCGGGAAATCCGCTGAACCTCGGCTTCAACCTTCTCTTCGACAATATTCGGAAGGTTCGCGTCCAGCCATTCCTTGATCATCGGGCGAAGCAATTCACGCACCAGCCCCTCCAGCGTCATGTCGCTCCCCAAGTCCATACGCGAAACCAGGCGCGCAAGCGAGCCGGCGGCGGCGTCGGCAGTTGTGTTTTCGGTCAGCGTGTCATCGCGCATTTGGCTTCTCCGAGGCATTTCCATGGGGGCGGGCGCCTTGCTGTCATCCAGGCCTGACGCCGGTTCAGTCATGTCACTGGATGCGGGCGCGGTCTCTGCGCGCAAGGTTTCTTCCGGTTCGTGATTAAACGCGTCATCGCCGGGACTGTCTGAACTGGCCGAGAGCGCCGCTGCGATTTCGTCGAGTTTCGGTGGTGGTGGCAGATCTTCCCCGGAGGAGAAATCCTCGTAAAATTCGTCATTATCGGCGTCAAAATCTTCACTGAAGCGCACCGGTTCAGCGCTGGCGGCCTCTTGCGGCGCTGTTGACAACTCGACCTCATCGAACATTTCGTCATCGCTTGGCGTTTTGCGAACGGAGACATCTTCCGGTGTCAACTCATCGCGGGAAGGCGGGTCCTGTGCCGGTATGGGTTCGAGGCCTGCGCCGGTTCTGGAAGACGATGTTTCATCTTCGGAAATGATCCGCTTGATCGAGGCGAGGATCTCCTCCATCGTCGGTTCTTTCTGTGCCTGTTCGGCCATGTCTGCCCTCGTCTGTCGAATCTCTGTTATTATTGATACCGGAATAATTCAGCACGGTTAACAAGCGGTTTGCAAATTTTTCATCTGCAAATGGCCCTAACCCAGCCCGAGCAGCCCGGAATTGAGTGCGCCCATGACCTGCAACAGCCGATAGGCGGCGATTTGCGTGTCGCGGTCGGCATTGACCCGTGACAGCCGCGCTTCAAGCAGGTTCTGTTCGCTCTGCAGCACGTCAAGCGTGGTGCGTGTGCCCACTGCAAGTTCCTGACTGGCCCCGTCGAACGCTATGGCTGCGGCCTCAACCTGCCGGATCGAGGCTTCAGCAGCGCGTTCAGCAGCGATATAACCGTACCAGGCAGCGGCCAGTTCCGCGCGCAGATCCCGCTCCAGCGCCTGCACATCGAGGCGCGCGCGTTCCACCGTCAAAAGGGCGCTGCGCACATCGCTGGCGACCTGGCCGCCTGTCCACAGCGGAATCTGGCCACGCACAAGCCCGGCGACAGACGTGTCGCGCACATCATCATTGAAGGTCTGCTGTCCGCCAGCGGTTGCGACAATCTCCAGCGTCGGGCGGCCATTGGCGCGCGCCGCCTCGACCGCTTCATTGGCCTGTCGCACGCGTTCGCGCGCCGCTTCAAGCTCCGGATTCGCGGCCAGCGTTGTGGCAAGCGCGGCGTCGAAAGTCTCGGGCAAAGGGGGGAGCGGTGGCGGCGGTGCCAGTTCGCCGGGGACCACGCCGGTGATCGCGACATAATCGGCAATCGCAGCTTCAAGCTGGGCCTCTGCGGAGGCAGCACCGGCACGCGCGCCTTCCAGCTGGGCTTCGGCAAGTGCGACATCGGTGCGCGTGACCACGCCGACCTCGAACCGGTCTCGCGCAGCCCGCACCTGCTCATCGAGCAGTTCGACATTGTTATAGCGGATCCGGACCGTTTCGCGATTGGCACCGACATTCACATAAGCGCGGATCGTTTCCAGCCAGGTCGCCTGACGCAGCGCTTCCAGTGTCGCGTCGGCCGCATCAATCCCGGCTCTGGCCGAGCGGATGCCCGCACGAATCCGCCCGCCGGTATAAACCGGTTTTGCGGCTTCCAGCTGCAGATTGGCAATCGGCCGGTCACCGGTATTGAACGCAAAATCGCGATTCGTGTCGAGCGTCTCGAACCCGCCACTGCCTGTGATGCTGACAGTGGTGCGCCCGGCGGCGCGGGCCGCTTCAAGTGCTTCGACAGCCAGTTTTGTGTCGGTGCGCCCGGCCTCAAGCCGGGGATTGCTTGCCTCTGCCATCTGCAGGGCCTCAGTCAGCGTTTCGCCAGACGAGGGTGCGGAAAGAACGACCGTACCGAGAAGGACGAGTATTGAATAGCGCACGATAACAGATCCCCTTGTGACGTCAGGCTCACAGTCATACGCACGTGAAACCTGAAAAAACGTGAACAGTGTTCACTCAGGGGCCGTCAATGGATCAGAATGTAAAGACTTCGGGACGCGAGAAACTGTCAAATCTCGGCGGTGTCGCGTCAAAGGTGTCGCGATGGCCGACCACCTCGCCTGAACGGCGATAGACGCGTCCCCGTCCGAGGGCCTTGTCGATCTCAATGACACAGGCCAGCCGCCCGCCCTCGGCCAGCTGCGCAGTCAGGGCTTCAGGAACATGTTCGACCATTCCGCAGATCACGATGCAATCGAACGGGCCTTCTGCGGCCAGCCCTTCAGTCAGTTGGCCTTCAATCGCCACGGCCCGGTCAATGCCGAGATTGCTCAGTTTCTGCGACAGGCGCTTGACCTGTTCCTCGCTGTCTTCCAGGGCGATCACGGTTTCGGTCAGCTGTGCAAGCAGCGCGGCTTCATAACCTGCGCCCGCCCCGATCACCAACGCCACATCGCCGGGTTTCGGCTCAAGGCTCTTGATGAGCTTTGCCGTGTCGCGCGGTGTCCACAGCGCCCGGCCATCGGAGGTTTCGATTTCCAGCTCGCAATAGGCGATCGATTTCCTGGACTTTGGAACAAAGGCCTCGCGCGGCACCGTGAGAAAGGCCCGGACGATCGCCGGGTCGGTGACATCGTTTGGCCGGATCTGGCTGTCCACCATTGTGCGGCGCCCAATTTCGAAGTCCATGAATCGGTTTCCTTCAGCAGAAAGTCAGCCCGAAGGCTCTTGGCCGGGGCTTACATCCCCTGCGCTGCGCCATCAACTCACACTGGCGAGAAAAACCCTGCGGCGATTCCTATCTGATCGCGGCCGGCGGGTCTTCAGTTTCCGTCTGCTGGTGCCGGTCCGGTCGGGGCCAGTGCGCGTGCCACGCCTTCACGGCGCAGATCGGCCCCACCGTCCAGACCGCCTGGGCGAACAATGATCACATGCAGACCGGAAATCTCGCCCGCGCTTTCGCTGACATCATAGCCCGACTGGCTCAGCGTATCGGCCCATTTCTGGCCCTTTTCGCTGCCGGTTCCGACCCGCACTGTCTTGCCGCGCGCCACCACATTCGGCAGGTCAATAGCGTCCTGCGCGCTGAGTTGCCAGTCAAGCACGCCAACAAGGGTCTTCGATACATAGGCAATGATCGAATTGCCACCGGGTGAGCCGGTGACCATCAACAGCCCGCCATCCGGGTCAAAAACAAGGCTGGGTGACATCGAGGAGCGCGGCCGCTTTCCGCCTGCCGGCGCGTTGGCCAGTGGGAGCCCGTTCAGCGAACCCTCACGGGCGAAATCGGTCAACTGATTGTTCAGCAGGAAGCCGTCGACCATGCGGGAATTGCCAAACGCCGATTCGACGGTTGCTGTCATGGATACGCCATTGCCGTCGCTGTCGATGATCGAGAAATGCGTCGTGCCGGGTGCGTCATCGCTGGTGTCGCGGCCCCAAAGACCAAACATCGGGCCGCGATCAAGCACCTCGCCGGGGTCGCCCGGTTGCGGCGTCGCGCCGGGCGCAAACCGGTCGCCGGCGCGTGCATCAAGATAACGCGCATCGACGAGTTCGGCGGCGGGCACCGGAACAAAGTCCGGGTCGGCGACATAATGGTCGCGGTCGGCATAAGCGAGCCTTTGCGCATCGACCCAGGTGCGCAGCTTCTGGTCATCGTCTGCACCGGATTCCAGCATCCGCTCATACAGCCCGAGTATCATGCCCTGCGCGACACCGCCGGAGCTGGGCGGAGGTGCAGAACAGATGCGATAATCGCGGAATGGCGTGCACAAGGGTGAGCGTTCCAGCACGACATAATTCTCCAGATCCTCAAGTGTCATGCTGCCGCCGAGCGGTTCGGCGCGCACGGCATCGACAATTCGCTGCGCGCGCGGTCCGGTGTAAAACGCCTGCGGGCCTTGCGCTGCGATATCGCGCAGCGTGCGCGCATAGTCCGGGTTGGTGCGAACGGTTCCGGCCGCCAGCGGCTCGCCATCGGGGTAGAAATAGGCCGCCGCCGCCGGATCGTCATCGAGACGGGCCGCCCCGCGCAGGCGCTCATTGGCCAGCAACTCCGCCAGCCGCGGGGACACTTCGAACCCGTTTTCAGCCAGCGCGATGGCGGGCGCAAAAAGCTCGGCCCATTCCAGCCGCCCATGTGCCTCATGCGCGGACTTGTAGAGTGCGATCTGGCCGGGTACGCCGGTTGAGCGTCCCGATTGCCAGGCGGGCACGAAGCCGAGCACTTCGCCATCGACATAAAACAGGTCTTCGGTTGCCGCGTCCGGTGCCGTCTCGCGTCCGTCATAGACCCGGATGTCGTCGGCCGCCCGCTCATAGACCAGCATGAAAGCGCCCCCGCCAATGCCCGAGCTTTGCGGCTCGACAAGTCCGAGCACGGCATGCAAGGCGATCGCGGCGTCAACGGCGTGCCC
>CAYUEM010000180.1:0-5716 GCA_964442925.1 uncultured Hyphomonadaceae bacterium | reverse complement strand
CACCCTCAAAAACCAATATAAACAAAGATAGACTCCTTTTCACTTCCACCACCTGGGCAGAATATGCTCTAACGTGCGCCCGGCTCGCCAAGGCCGCCTTCATCGACAGGCTGGGTCGGCAAACGCATCGGCACTTCCCCGCCAAGCCGGTTGAAGCCGCCGCGCAGTTCTGTGCCGACAAAGGCGACAGGCGCATCGACCGGAACGTCATGACCATAGGAGGCCTGCGCGCTGATTTGGCCGGGCGTGCCCGTCGATTGCTGACAGGCCGTCAGGCCAAAGGCGGCGAGCAGGGCAGTTACCGCATATTTCATCAGTCAAGATCCATTCCGACAGTCAGACAGCCTGCTTAGAGCAATCCCGGCCCGCCGAGAAGCTCTTCCTCTGCGTCGGGCGTGTCCTGTTCGTCCTGAAAATCATCCGGGCGCGACACCGAAATGCCCTCATCAACGCTGCGATCGGGCAATTCCGCGTCCTCGCGCGCACCCGGCGTTCCAAAGATCGGGTCGGGGCGTTTCAGATCGCCCGGAAGACCGCAGGCAGAGACGCCGCCAAATAGGACAAGGCCAGTGGCCAGCATAAGGGATTTCGACATCATTTCAGATCCATTCCCAGTCTTGTTTTCCATTGCGCGACCTGTTCGGCCACCCGTTCCGGCGCGGTTCCGCCATAGGAGGTCCGGCTGGCTGCCGATTGCTCGACGGTGAGGACCTCATAGACCCCGGCATTTATATCTGCACTGACCACACGCATTTCATCCAATGACAATTCGGCGAGGTCGATGCCTTTTTTCTCCGCCATGGCGACAAGCGCGCCGGTGATATGATGCGCCTCGCGAAACGGCAGACCAGGCTCACGCACCAGCCAGTCGGCAAGGTCGGTCGCGGTGGAAAAGCCCAGCGCGGCTGCATCGCGCATCGCGGCGGGGTGAAAGCTGATCGTCTCGACCATGCCGGTCATCGCGCGCGCACACAGATCGAAAGTGTCGAAAGCCGCAAAGGTCAGCGCCTTGTCGTCCTGCAGGTCCTTGGCGTAGGCCAGCGGCAGGGCCTTGACTGCGCCTTGCAGGCTGGCGAACTGGCCCGCTATCAGCGCCGCTTTGGCCCGCACCAGCTCGGCGGCATCGGGATTGCGTTTTTGCGGCATGATCGATGAACCGGTTGACCATTCATCCGACAGGCTGGCAAAGCCGAACTGCGCACTGGTCCACAGCACGATTTCCTCGGCCAGCCGCGACAGGTGTGTCGCCGCGATCGACAGCGCGGCGAGCGCTTCGAGTGCAAAATCGCGGGCCGATACCGCATCGAGCGAATTGGCCATCGGCCGGTCGAAGCCGAGCGCCTGGGCAGTCATGTCGCGGTCGATGGAAAAGCCGGTGCCGGCAAGGGCAGCGGCACCAAGCGGACATTCGTTCAGCCTGCATGCGGCATCGCTCAGCCGCGTGCGGTCGCGCCCGGCCATCTCGACATAGGCCAGCAGATGATGGCCGAGCGTCACCGGCTGGGCGGTCTGGAGATGGGTAAAGCCCGGCATGATCGTGCCGGCATGGCCCTCGGCACGGCGCACCAGCGCGCGCTGCAGCCCGGCCAGCCGCGTGCCGGCCTCTGCCAGTGCACCGCGCACCCAGAGCCGGAAATCGGTCACCACCTGGTCATTGCGCGAGCGTGCCGTGTGCAGCCGTCCGGCGGGTTCGCCGATCAGCGCCTTCAGCCGCGCTTCGATATTCATGTGAATGTCTTCAAGCGCCCGGTCAAAGGGGAACTGGCCGGTGCGGATCTCCTCGGCAATCGCATCGAGGCCGGACTGGATCGCATCATTGTCCTGCGGCGAGATGATCTCCATCTCGGTCAGCATGTCGGCATGGGCACGCGAGCCGGCGATGTCCTCACTCGCCATGCGGCGGTCAACATCTATTGATGCATTTATCGCCTGCATGATGTCGGAAGGGCTTGCGGCGAAGCGCCCGCCCCATATGCTCTGGCCCTGCGGCTTGTCTGTTGCCATATCCGCGCTGTTCCTAACTGATAACCGGAGCCAATGCCATGCCTGAGCGGTTGACCCGTTATGTGTTCGCCCTGCTGTTTGTGGTCGCCGCAGCGGCAATTGTCTATGCCCTGACACGCGCGACAGGTGGCCGCTCCGAGGGCGGGGCCGGCAGGATCGAGCGATTTGCCACCGGCGAGCTTGCAGCGCTCGACTTTGTCCGCGCCGGCGAAGCGGCACCTGAGGCCGGCTTTACAGGGCCGGGCGATGCGCCGGTCACGCTCGCCGACATGGCAGGAGAGACCGTGCTGGTCAATTTCTGGGCGACCTGGTGCGGGCCGTGTGAGCGCGAGATGCCGCATCTCGGCGCGCTGCAGACCGCGCGCGGCGGCAGCGATTTCCGCGTCATCGCGATCAGCGTCGATGCTGCCGATGACAAGGCCTATGCCCGCCAGCGCCTGTCAGAGCTGACCGGCGATGTGCTGGAATTCTATCATGCGCCGCCATCGGACTGGGATGTCGTCTATCAGGCCGGCGCAACCGGGTTCCCGACAACTGTGATCTACGGGCCGTCAGGCCAGGAAATCGCTCGGCTGGCCGGTGAGGCCCCGTGGTCTGAAAGTCTCGCTGTCAGCTTCATCGACGCGGTCCTGGAAGGCCCCGGCAAGGGAAGCGCGCCGGCAGATTGAGTGGCGCGGGAGTGAAATGAGGGGTGCTGCGCCGTTTGCTCAATTCATTCGATCGCGCGCAAGGGGCGTGCTATGTTGCGGTGATGGGAAGCCCGTTCCGGGCGCGCTCATGCGGAGGGTGCCTGGCCCTCCCTGAAGGATTTTCGAAATGGCCAAGGGCGACAACAAGAGCAGCAAGGAAACGCGCAAGCCAAAAGCGGCACACAATGTGAAGGCCAAGACCAATGCGTCCCAGCCCTCCGTCAAGGCCGGCAAGATCGGCGGCCTGGAGCACATGACCAACAAGCCGAAAAAGTAGGGCGGGCCCCGGCCCGCCGCCCCACATATCAAATCGCGCAAACCCGGCGGGCCAAGGCCCGCCCTACGCGGAATAGGCGAGGCAGGCGGAAATGTCCGCGTCTTCAAGGTATGGGAAGCTGTCCAGGATTTCGGCGCGCGTGGCTCCGCCGGCAACATGTCCAGCACATCGCTCACGCGCAGACTCATGCCGCGCACGGTCGGCTTGCCGAAACAGACATCCGGATTGACGGTGATGCGGGGGAACGACCTCAGCTTGCATGGGCGCTTTATGCCCGGTGCGGGGTTTTTCGCATAGAAAATTTACGCGCGGCGTAGGGTGCATGGAGGGCAAAGGCCGATATCCACGCATTGGGTGGGGATATGTGGATGATGCAAATAAACGCGCTCCATGCACCCGATGGAGCGAAGCGACGTTTGCTGCGGAGGGGGACGAAGTTCACTTAGTTCGCTTTCGGCAAATAGGGCTCGAAAAAGTCTTGTTCGATCTTAAGGGCCTTCGTTTCTTGAACGCCAAGCCCTTCCTCAATCATCAACTCGAGTAGGCGGTCTATGTCCACAAGCTCGATGGCAGTTGCGTTTTCGCGGTTAGCGTCTTCGACAGCGCCACGGGTAAACGTTCCGGTAGTCAGGAATATACCCCGCTCAGCGCGCCCCTGAATTGCCCCTCGAAAATCGCGTATCTTTTCAGGACCGATACTCCCAATATACCGTTTGCATTGGAACATGACCTTTGTGCGGACAAAGCGATTTATGAGTAGAAATCCTTCGCCGTCGACACCCTGATCGCCCCTTTGTCCAGTTACCTTGACGTTTTCAAAACCGATGTGTCGCAGCAAACGCGCGCAAAGCTCTTCGAAGCCTTTATCTGTGAGGCTCCGTAAAATACCGACCAGTCGTTCCTGAATCTCATCTTGGTTAATAAACGAACGCTCGTCTGGTGCGCTAGTGTTCTCGTCATCGGATGGATCGGTCGTCTCGGCTGAATCTCGATAGGCTCGTTCGCGTTGAAAGCGATCATGAATTGTTCTGAATAGAGAATAAGATTCTGCGTGATCTAAGTACGTTTCCCGCCCAGTTGGAGTAAGCACCCATATCCCGCGCTGCTCGGTATCGATAAAGCCTGCTTTCGCAAGATAGAATCGTGCCCAATGCACTTGATTCTCAAACTTCGACTGGCCGCTTTTGTTCGTTTGCTCAATTTCCGATTTTGGAATGGAATGATGCTCGCCGATCCAGCCGTACACTTCTTTTGGCTTGGCCGATGAACCCAGATCACGCAGCGCATTTAATACAGGCCCGAAATACTGTATAAACTTTGGACCTTTCGATGTTTCCATGCCGAACATCCTAAGAGGACTTGTGGAGTGAATTTTCTACTATGTACATCTGGCCGCCCCGCTCGCGGAACTCCGCGCTCTTTTCCTCCATACCGCGTTCGGCTTCCAGTTGCAGGGCCTTTTTCTCATTGTCGCTCAAGGCCGCGGCGTAGTCGCGGACTTCCTGCGTGATGGCCATGGAGTCAGCCAACCTCCGGTTGGCGGTAGGGTGCATGGAGGGCAAAGCCCGATATGCACCATGGGTGCGCGCGGCGCGGGCGGACGGTGCATATCGCTGACGCTCCATGCACCCTACGGGGCTAATTACAAATAGTCGAATCACCAATTTTATTGCAAGTTATTGAGCGTCCATCGCTCGTTGTGGTGAATGTCGTGTCGCCAATACGATTTGTGGTCCAGTTTGTTCCATCACTCGAAGAGCCGAATGTTGTGTTGCCGATTTGATTTGATGACCAGGATGTCCCATCGCTTTGTGACCCAAAAGTCATATCCCCAATTTGGTTTGAAGACCAAGAATTTCCGGAACTATCTGATCCAAAAGTACTATTACCAATCCGATTTTCAGACCACGTATTGCCAGATGAGTATGACCCGAAAGTAGATTTGCCGACTTGGGATTCAGTGGATGGCAAATATGGGTCGGTGTAATTTTGAGCGTTTGATTGTTCCACGATTGTAAATGAGCAAACGAGCAGAATCGCAAAATAAATTTTTTTCATCTTGAATACCTCTTTTTTTCAGAGTTAGCACATAATCACCCCTCCTGCAAATAAATCTCCCCGCCCTTCTCGCGGAACTCAGCGCTCTTCTCCTCCATACCGCGTTCGGCCTCCAGTTGCAGCGCCTTTTTCTCATTGTCGCTCAAGGCCGCTGCGTAGTCGCGGACTTACTGGGTGATGACCATGGGGCAGAATTTCAAGCCGCAATGCCCCTTGCTCCGCGCAGGAGGCCTTCGGTGCTCAGATC
The DNA here is from genome assembly GCA_964442925.1 of uncultured Hyphomonadaceae bacterium. Classification (GTDB taxonomy): domain Bacteria; phylum Pseudomonadota; class Alphaproteobacteria; order Caulobacterales; family Hyphomonadaceae; genus UBA5336. The sequence continues at coordinate 441 of CAYUEM010000180.1, read as the reverse complement.
CTCATCGAGGTCTGGCCAATGGAGACCGTAGCCGGCGCCAGCGACCTGGACATTGGCGCGCTCTTCGGCCGTGGCGCTGGCGAGGCGGGGATACCAGGCCAGCGGGACCGAGATCGTGCGTCCGTCATTAAGCTCGACGATGAGGTCATCCTCGGTCACGCGCACGCCCGCGACGCGGTAGGCATCAGCTTTCCTCTGCAAGATAAATCTCCCCGCCCCGCTCGCGGAACTCCGCGCTCTTCTCTTCCATACCTTCTTTAATGATTTGCTCGACGCTGTTGTCGGCTGTCGCCGACGCGTCTGCGCCTGCGCTGTCGCTTGTGGGGGTGCCGGGAAACAGCGCCTTTTTCTCATTGTCGCTCAGGCCCGCTGCATAGTCGCGCACCTCCTGGGTGATCGCCATGGAGCTGATTTTGGGGCCTCACATGGAGCAGAAATTGG
>CAYUEM010000179.1:0-5725 GCA_964442925.1 uncultured Hyphomonadaceae bacterium | reverse complement strand
GCCTGAAGCGCACCGGATCGCGCGTCGGGTCCAGAACGGACGGGTCGTTTCTGGGAAGGATCTCTCGCATGGGTTTCTTCTTTAGACGAATACGTTCTTTAATATCATGAAAAGGCACCAAAAACAATGACACAGGCGTCACTTATAGACGCTTAATTCTTGTGCGCCGGTGCTTGTTTTTTGAGCATGCACGCAGCCCGCCGGGCACGGTAGTGCGTCATCTCTGGCCAGACCCGGCCTTGCGCGGTTAACAAAAACACCTGACTTTAGCAGGCAACCGAAGTGGGAGCACTTGTCGTGAAAAAGATCGAAGCCATCGTGAAGCCATTCAAGCTCGATGATGTAAAGGAAGCCCTGCACGGTATCGGCCTGCAAGGCATGACGGTGCTTGAAGCAAAGGGTTTCGGGCGCCAGAGGGGGCATACGGAACTCTATCGCGGGGCCGAGTATGTGGTCGATTTCCTGCCCAAGCTGAAGATTGAGCTGGTCGTGGCCGACAGTGAAGTCGACAAGGCCGTCGATGCGATTTCGAGCGCAGCACAGACCGGCAAGATCGGAGACGGCAAGATCTTCATTTCCGACGTTTCCGAAGCGATCCGCATCCGCACCGCCGAGCGCGGCGACCAGGCGCTGTAAACACCGAACAAACACGAGGTCTCTCTGGCGCAGGTCCGGCGAATCGTGACCCATTGCCAGCAGCAGAAAAGCAATCCCGCAGACAAGAACCAAGGGGCTCAGACATGTCAGACGATCTTTTGAAACTGATGCAGGAAAAGGACGTTGAATTCGTCGACCTGCGCTTTACCGATCCACGCGGCAAGATGCAGCACGTCACCTTCGACAAATCCATGGTCGATGCTGAATTCTTCGAAGATGGCCAGATGTTCGACGGCTCATCGATCTCCGGCTGGAAAGCGATCAATGAGTCGGACATGACACTGATGCCTGACAAGGCGACCGCCATTATCGACCCGTTTTTCCAGCAGACGACACTGGCCGTGTTCTGCGACATCCTCGACCCGATGACCGGTCAGGCCTATTCGCGCGACCCGCGCACCACGGCAAAAAAGGCTGAGGCCTACCTGCAATCAACCGGTGTCGGCACCACGGCCTATTTCGGCCCGGAAGCGGAGTTTTTCGTGTTCGACGATGTGCGCTGGTCAACCGATGGTCACAAGACCGGCTACCAGTTCGACTCCGTTGAACTGCCCGCCAATACAGATCGCGACTATCCCGGTGGCAATATGGGCCACCGGCCCGGCCCCAAGGGCGGCTATTTCCCGGTCCCGCCGGTCGATTCCGAACAGGACATGCGCTCAGAGATGCTTTCGATCATGGGCGAGATCGGCCTTGAACCGGAAAAGCACCATCATGAGGTGGCCCCGGCCCAGCATGAGCTTGGCATGAAATTCTCGACGCTGACGATCATGGCCGACCGGCTGCAACTCTACAAATATGTCATCCACAATGTTGCCGCCTCTTATGGCAAGACAGCGACTTTCATGCCCAAGCCGATGTTTGGCGACAATGGCTCTGGAATGCACGTCCACCAGTCGATCTGGAATGGCAGCACACCGCTTTTCGCTGGCGACCGCTATGCCGATCTCAGCGAGACGTGTCTTTATTATATCGGCGGCATCATCAAACATGCGCGCGCGCTAAATGCGATCACCAATCCGTCAACCAACAGCTACAAGCGGCTGGTGCCGGGCTATGAAGCCCCTGTCATGCTGGCCTATTCTGCACGCAACCGGTCTGCCTCGATCCGCATTCCCTATTCCACCTCGCCCAAGGGCAAGCGGATCGAAACGCGGTTCCCCGATCCCGCCGCCAACCCTTACCTCGCTTTCGCCGCCCTGCTGATGGCCGGCCTCGACGGCATCGAGAACAAGATCCATCCCGGCGACGCGATGGACAAGGATCTTTACGACCTGCCGCCTGAGGAGGCCAAATCGATCCCGCAGGTTTGCGGTTCGCTGCGTGACGCTCTGGAAGCGCTCGATGGCGATCGTGACTTCCTCAAAAAGGGCAATGTCATGGATGACGACCAGATCGATTCCTATATCGATCTCAAGATGGGCGATGTGATGCGGTTTGAAACCCATCCGCACCCGGTCGAATTCGACATGTATTACAAGTGCTGACCGACCGGTTTATTGGTTGATCGAAAGCCAGGCGGCCCCGGACCTGATCCGGGGCTTCACCTTGAGGGCCTCGGGTCGTTGCCCGAGGCCCTCGAAATGTGCAGGGGTCTGCGGCACCTTCGGGCCTGACCTTGCCTCGTCAACCTCGGGCCTGACCCAAAGCTGCCGGCAACCGGCGCAGATGAAAAGCAAAGACTGCCCGCAGCGCCGGCCCGGTTAACGGCGTCTTAAGATCGCTGGCGGATTTGTGTGCATCAGCCATTCGCGACAATTGTCCGGGTCTGCTAGGGAGCTTTTAATGTCAGCAAAGAATCAGGCGAGACTTTTCGACGACATGACCGCAGACAACGCGCCCGACCCGAATGCCTATTCCGCCAAGGACATCGAAGTCCTTGAGGGGCTTGATCCGGTGCGCATGCGTCCCGGCATGTATATTGGCGGCACCGACGAGCGGGCCTATCACCACCTGTTCGCCGAAGTGCTCGACAATTCCATGGACGAGGCGGTTGCCGGGCATGCTTCCTGGATCGAGGTGCGCGCCGAAGCGGACGGTTATCTGACCGTGATCGACAATGGCCGCGGCATTCCGGTTGACCCGCACCCGAAATATCCCGGCAAATCGGCGCTGGAAGTGATCATGACGACGCTTCATTCCGGCGGCAAGTTTTCCTCCAAGGCCTATGAAACCTCTGGCGGGCTGCATGGCGTCGGCATTTCCGTGGTCAATGCCCTGTCGGAGCGTGTCGAGGTCGAAGTCGCACGCGAGAAAAAGCTCTACCGTCAGGTGTTCGAACGCGGCCATGCGCTCGGCGGCATTGAACGAGTCGGCGCAGCGCCCAACCGGCGCGGCACATCGGTGCGCTTCCGGCCCGACGCCGAGATTTTCGGCGACAAGCTGCGCTTCAAGCCCGCCCGGCTCTACCAGATGGCACGCTCGAAGGCGTATCTCTATCGCGGCGTCGAAGTGCGCTGGTCATGCGCTCCGGAACTGTTGCCGGAAGGCTCGAAAGTGCCCGAACAGGCGGTGCTGAGCTATCCCAACGGGCTGGCTGACCAGCTGGGCGAAGTGTTTGCGGGCAAGGCGACGCTGACCGAAAACGCGTTTACAGGACTGGTTGCAACCGACGACGGCAAGGTCGAATGGGCGATCTCATGGACCGCAGCAGGCTTCGGCGAGGCTGACGGGTTCACGCGCTCATACTGCAACACCGTGCCGACCCCCGATGGCGGCACACATGAGGCAGGTTTTCGCTCCGCGATCACCAAGGGCCTGCGCAATTATGCCGAACTGACGGGCCAGAAAAAGGGCGCACTGATTACCGCCGAAGACGTGATGAGCCATTCCGGGGTGCTGTTGTCGGTGTTCATTCGCGGACCGGAATTTGTCGGCCAGACCAAGGACAAGCTGTCGACCACGGCGGCGTTCCGGCTGGTCGAGAACGCGGTGCGCGACCGGTTCGATCACTGGCTGGCCGCAAGCCCGAAGGAATCCAATCATCTGCTCGAATGGGCGATGGACCGGGCGGATGAGCGCACACGCCGGCGCAAGCAGAAAGAGGTCCAGCGCAAGACCGCGACCCGCAAGCTGCGCCTGCCAGGCAAGCTCGCCGATTGCTCAAATCGCGGCCCGGAAGGCACCGAGCTGTTCATCGTCGAGGGCGATTCGGCGGGCGGAAGCGCCAAACAGGCGCGTGACCGCAAGACCCAGGCGATTTTGCCCCTGCGTGGCAAGATATTGAATGTTGCATCAGCCTCTGACGACAAACTGATGAAGAATGCCGAACTTGGCGATCTTTCGCTGGCATTGGGCACGTCTCTCGGGCGCAAATTCACGGTGGATGACCTGCGCTATGAAAAGATCATCATCATGACCGATGCCGATGTTGATGGTGCACATATCGCAGCCCTGCTGATCACGTTCTTCTTCCGGCTGACACCAGGTCTGATCGAGAGCGGACGGCTTTACCTTGCCATGCCGCCGCTTTACCGGCTCAGCCAGAAGGGCCGCACGATCTATGCCATGGATGACGCGGAAAAGGCCGAGTTGATGAAGCGGGAGTTCAAACCCGGCAGCAAGGTCGAGCTTGGCCGGTTCAAGGGGCTCGGCGAGATGAATCCCAGCCAGCTGAAAGAGACCACGATGGACCCGGCCACGCGGAAACTCGCGCGCGTGACCCTGCCCGACACGATGGACGCGCTGGTCGAGGAAAAACCGGCAGACCTGATCGAAGCGCTGATGGGTCGCAAACCGGAGCTGCGCTTCCGCTTTATCCAGGACAATGCGCGGTTTGCCGAAGAACTGGATATCTGAGCGGTACCGGCCCGGTCTCGCCAAAACCCCCGAAAGTCCCGGTCACCGACCCGGGGTGGTCGGCGACCTAACAGGCTGCTGAAAAACCCGTCTTCAGGTTTTCCTCGTCCTTTAAAGGCTCGCTTCGCTCGCACCTCGCCGATGAGGAAAACCAACGAGATTCCTCATCGAAGAGGAGCGGCCCATTTGGGCCGTGTCTCGAAGGATGGGCTGCGTTAACTGGTTTTCAGCAGCCTGCCAAGTCAAAACTCCGCCGCCCTCGGGTCAGGCCCGAGGGCAGTCGGAGCGAAGTGGCGGGCTCAGAATGCCACTCTGATACCCGCACGGATATTGCGGCCCGGCGCGGGGGCGACATCCTTCAGCACGGATGTGGCAAACCGGACCTCCTCATCGGTGACATTGCGCGCCTCGATGAAGGCCTCCGTGCCGTCAGCGCCAAATCCGAAGTCGGACAGGTCCACCTCCGCGCGCAGGTCCAGCGTGGTGTAACCGTCGGTTTCCAGCTGCCCCACTCCCGGATCATCCTGATCGCCGGCAACGCTGATTGCAGCGCCAAGCTCAAAGGCGCCCCATTCCGCACTGGCACCTGCATTCAGCGTCAGCGGCGGGATGAACGGGACATTGTCGCCGCTGTCCAGCTCGGCATTGACGAGGTCGACACTGGCGTCGAACGACCAGTCCGCACCGAGCGGGCCATTCTCAACTGCGAAATCGGCATAGACCTCGCCGCCAATGAAGTTTGCGTCTTCCTGCACGAACCGGAAGACCGGCAGGCCGTCTTCCTCATCAATTTCGACGCCGTCCTCGACGATCACACCGGGGGTCAGGAAGGTGAAATCGGTGAAATCGGTGACAAACAGGTTGATGCCGATGCCGCCGCGTTCACCGCGAATGCGCGCAGTGCCCTCAAGGTTGAGGCCCTGTTCCTTTCCGAGTGTCGGATCACCAACCTCGAACTGGCCGGTCGCCAGGTGCGGGCCGAAGGCGAACAGTTCGCTCTCACTGGGCGCCCGCTCGGTATAGGAGACCTGCGCGCCGATGAAGACGCCGCCATCAAGATGGCGGTGCACGCCGAGCGAGCCGCTGACGAGGTCGAAATCAGCCTTGCCAAACTGGACATTGTCGAGTTCGACGTTGCCAAGGCGCAGGCCGCCTTCGACGCCGACGCCGCTGTCCCATTCGCGGGTTTCATACAGGAACACGCCGATGCTCTCGGTGTCCGTCGGTGTGATGAAGGCCTCCTCGCCGACGGCTGAAAACTCCTTGTCGG
>CAYUEM010000178.1:0-5762 GCA_964442925.1 uncultured Hyphomonadaceae bacterium | reverse complement strand
GCGCTTCGGGCAAGGTGCCGAGCGCCATTCATGTCGGCCCGGAAGCAGCCCGCGGCGGCGCACTCGCCAAGGTCCAGGATGGCGATGTCATCCGCGTCGACTGCACCACCGGCAGGCTGGACATCCATGTCGATGCGGCGGAATTTGCCGCCCGCGACCCGGTGCCCTTCCGCCCGAATGACAGCCATATCGGTGTTGGCCGGGAAATGTTCTCTGCCTTCCGTGTCGGCGCGACGCAGACCGAAACCGGCGCGTCGCTATTTGATTTCCTGATGCTGGCGGGCCGCGCATGATGGGTGAGACAGTTCTTGTTGGTGATGTTGGTGGCACGAATTGCCGTTTTGCGCTTGCCGCGCGCACACCAGAGGGCGTGCGACTGGAAAATGTCCGCAAGCTGAAGAATGACGATTTCATGCGCTTCTCCGAGGCGCTTACCGCCTATCTTGATGAAATTGAAGCGCGACCGAGCCGGGCCTTGTTTGCGCTGGCGGGGCCGCCGGCGAGCGATGGCAGCATCAAACTGTCCAACCGCGACTGGCCAACCGTTCATGCAAGCGAGTTGATGCGGGTCAGCGGGCTGGGAGATGTCCGGCTGGTCAATGATTTTGCCGCCATGGCGCGCGCGATCCCGGAAATGCCGGCAGCCGCGTTCGAGACGGTGCGCGAGGGTAGGCCGGTTCGTCAGGCACCCCTGATTGTGACAGGTCCGGGCACCGGGTTCGGCGTGGCCAGCCTGATTCCGCTGTCTGCCGGTGGTTATCATGTGCTGACCGGGGAGGGGGGCCATTCCGCTTATGCCGCTCACACGGTGCGCGAGGCTGAACTGGCTGAGCGGATGAATGGCGAATATGGCTATGTCTCAACGGAAATGATCGTGTCCGGTGCCTGGTTGCAGCCTGTCTTCGACCATCTTTGCGACATGCATGGCACGGCGCGACGACAGTTTTCAGCCGCCGAGATTTTAAGCCGGGCGGAGGCTGGTGACCCTGTCTGCGAGGAGGTTTGCACCCTGCGTGCGCGCGCGATCATGGGTGCGGTCGGAGACCTGGTGCTGATCAATGGCGGGCTTGGCGGCGCTGTGCTGACCGGCGGGGTGGCTGAGAGAATGATCGGCTGGCTGCGGGCACCCAAGGCGCTTGAGCGTTTCACATCGCGTGGCTCGCATTCGCGCTATATGCAATCGGTCCCGGTCTCGGTGCTCACCGATTCCACCGCTGCGCTGATCGGTGCCGGCGCACTGCTTCTTTGATTGCCACAGCGGCTGCGTCAGGGCTGCGCGCAATCGCTCTCCAATCGGCTAAGCAGCGCGAGCGAGCCAGATTTGTCCAGGTCGCTCAATTCAGCATCGGCCGCCAGTTCGTCCCAGACCGTGCGCGCTTCAAGAACAAGCGGGCAGGCTTCATCCCTGTCGCCGGCACGCAGGAACACATCTGCCAGCAAGACCAGACTGTAACCCCATTCGCGTCTGACTCCAAGATTTTCCGCCTGTTTCTCAAACTCGGCGCGCTGGACGGGCAGTGACAATCGTGCCTGTTTGCGGGCTTCATCATGGCGCTGTGCATAAGACAGGGTGCGCGCCTTTTCGTCCATTGCCCCGTCCTGCATGCGCTTCAGCCACGCATCGTCGGGATCGCGCACAAGCAGCTCGGCCGCGATTTCCTCTGTTCGCAGGACATCAGCAAAGGCCCCGTCGAAATCACCAATATCCCTGCGGGCGGCACCGCGTTCATAATAGGCCACCACAAGGCTGCGATAAGGCCGGAAGTCTTCTGGGTCGCGCGCAAAACTCGCATGGCGCTGGGCAATGGCCTCATCCCAGTAGGGCAGGCTGGCCCCAGGCGGATATTCGCTGCCCGGCGCGCGAACAATCGCCCGGGCGAGCTCGATATTGAGTGAGCCGAGCAGTTGCCGGGGCGGTGCCTCTTCGGGGTATTCCGAGACAAGCGCTGCAGCCTCGTCGCGTGCCCGTTCAAGGATCGCGATGCCTTCACCGTGTCGCCCGATCCACGCCAGGGGCACCGCCATCATCAGGCGTGCGCGGATCACCTGCCGGCGTTCATCAGGCCCGGCATCCGGGCGCGCGCCGAGCCATGACCACATCTGCAATGAGCGCCGCGCCAGTTCATGCGCTCTCAGATTGTTTCCAGTGGCGACATAGGCGTGGGTCGATGCGGCAAAGGCGACCTCACCAAGCGCCCGGACAGCGGCGGGGTTTTCCGGGAAGCGCGCATAAAGGGCTTCGCTATCGGCCAGCGCTCTTTCCAGCATTTCGCCGGCGGTCGTGCGCTCGCCGAGATTGGCAATGTCGGGATTGCCGAGAATATCGGCAAGCCGCTGGTAGCCGCGCACGGTTTCCAGCGACACATCCAGCGATGCGCGCGGATCGGCGCCGAGCGTATCGAGATAGCTCTGTGCCTCCTGCGCCAGACGCGCGATGGTTGCGGTATTGCCAGGCACTTTCTGCAATGCGTCGTAAAGGTCGAAAATCATGAAGCCGGCAAGGCTGCGCACCTGTTCGAACCGCTGGTCAGCGGCGCGCCTTTCGGCTTCGGCGCGGGCATAAAGCGTCGACGTTGCGATGACCGCAAGGACCAGGCCCGCCAGCGCAAATGTGCTCGCCGTCATTGCTGCCCGGTGCCTCTGGAACAGTTTTCCCAGTCGGTAGGCGAGACCGCCGGCATGGGCATGCACCGGCTTGCGGGCGATGAAGCGGTTGAAGTCAGCGATCAGGGCGCCGACGGTCTGATAGCGATCGGCCGGATCATGCGCACTGGCCTTTGCGGCAATGGCCTGCAATTCGCGCGGTGCGGGCCGCGTTGGCAGGCTTGTCAGGTCACCCATCAGCGCCCCCAGAGAATAGATGTCGACAAGCGTGTTGGCCGCGTCTCCGCTCTGGCGCTCCGGAGCGCTGTAGCCCGGCGTGAATGACCGGCTGTCGGTCAGGGACGGTGCCCTGGCAGGTCTGTGCGCGTCCGGGCGCGAAATCCCGAAATCGATCAGCTTGACGATGCCGCTCGCCGACACCAGCACATTGCCGGGCGTGATGTCGCGATGGATGATCAGGTTCTGATGGGCATGAGCGACAGCGCCGCAGATGTCGCGCAAGACCGAAAGGCGTTGCGACAGGCTCGCCCCGGTGCGTACGGCCCAGTCGAGCACGGGAACGCCATCGACATATTCCATCACGATATAGGGCGCGCCTTCAGGGGTCTCTCCGCCATCGAACAGGCGCGCGATATTGGGATGGTGCAGGCTTGCCAGCGTCTGGCGCTCGCGCTGGAAACGCTCCACCAGAGGTGCCGCGATCATTGCCGGCCGGATCAGCTTGATCGCGGCAACATGTTCGAAATCGCCGGCGTCGCGTTCGCCGAGATAGACAGCGCCCATACCGCCCTCACCGATCAGCCGCACGATCCTGTAAGCGCCGATGCGTTCGGGAAGCGGGCCATCAAGCAGGTCATCAACAGCGCCGCCGGTCCGCAGGATTGCGCTGTTGGCGGCGTCTGCGCGCAACAGCGCCAGTGTGCGCGTCTGCAAATGGCGGTCGCTGCCAGCCTGCTCTCGCACCCAGGATTCGCGCGCGCCTGACGGCTGGTCGAGCGCTGCCATCATCAGGCGCAGGGCTTCTCTTTCAGGCGTGTCTGACATCGCCAGCATCGCTCAGCGCGTCGCGCAACCATGCGCGGGCCACCCGCCAGTGGCGCTTTATTGTCGTTTCCGATTGCCCCATCACTTCGGCAATCTCCTCCATGGTCAGGCCGCCAAAATATCTCAGCTCGACAATTTCGGCTTTTTCCGCATCGATCACCGCCAGCCTGATCAGCGCCTTTTCCAGCCGGTCGTGCTCAATTCGTTCGCCAACGCCGCCACCATGACCCGTGACCAGCGTGACTTTTCTGTGGCCGCGCTTGCCTGAACCCTTGCGCCTTGCATGGTCAATCAGGGCCCGGCGCATTGCACGCGCAGAGATTGCCAGGAAATGCGCCTTGTCAGCCCATTCGATCCGCTCCAGCCGGATCAGCCGCAGCACCGCTTCATTGACGAGATCGCCGGTCGACAGGGATGTGCGGTTTTCCGCGCGCAGCAGGGCCGCCGAAATCTGGCGCAATTCCAGATAAAGCAGGTCGAAAAGCCTGTCGCGGCTCGACGTGTCGCCGGCGCGCCAGGCCGTCAGCATCTGTTTTGCGTCGTCGCTCACGGAACTCCTCTCCCTGCCGGGATGGAACATGACCGGGGCATGCGAGGCAAGCTGAACCGGCGGTGAATTTTTTCTGACCCGTTTGCCGGCATTCCTGCGCCTTGTTTTTCAGAAGCCCGAAACTGATGGAGTGCAAGCGCCATGCCTGAGCTTTCCCAGATTCCACCGCAGGCCTGGTTCTGGATCGACCTGTTGTTCAACCTGACAATGGCGGCGGCCGGTATCTGGCTCGCGATGACTGTGTTTGTCATTTGGCGGCGCAGCGCTTCGAACCTGACGCCGGTCAATGATGTCTCGAAAAACGAGCGCGCTCAGCCAGATTTCCTGACGGTCGATGAAAAGGCCCGACGTGAAGCCATGGCGCGCGGCGAGGCGTTTGACCGCGAACTCGACAAACGCGACCGCAACGAGGCGGCACAGCTGCGCCGCAAGGGTCGCCACAAGCGCAATGCTGCCCAGCGCATTGCCGGGCTGGTCAGCCTTATGATGGCGGTTTTTACCCTGCTTTCGATGGTCGTCTCGACGATCTGGCAGATCGGCTTCATGGGCCGGGTGCTTGAACAGTATGCGCCGGGTGAAAGGCTGTTTCTCGTCGTCCAGAAACACCCGATCGGTGTGACCATCGCAGCCCTCGTCATCGCTTATCATGTCTTTCGTTTTTTCTCTGATCGCAAATGGGAACAGGAGGACTGATCCATGGCGTCCCAACCCCTCGTCCTTAGTGATCCACGCATGGTGGCCGAATTCGTCCGCCAGAGCGAGTTCAGTGGCCTGACCGAGAAGCGTTTTGCCGTTCCGCCGGATTATGCGGCACTGCTGTTTGTGAATGGCGAGCTCAAGGACACGTTCAAGGGCGCGCATTTTTCCGTCGGCGGACTGGTCAATTCGCTCAAGGGTGTTGTGGGCGGTTCGCAACATGTCGGCATGTTGCTGGCAGATCTCAAACCCTTCCGCATCGATATGGGCTTTCGCGGCCTGTCACGCGACAAATTCGAGGTTGCCGGGGTCGCCAGCCTCGAAGTTCAGGTCAATCCCGCCCGGCCTTCGAACATACTCGGCATGATGCACGGCGTCGGGCGCGCAGCCAATGACGCGCAAGGGCCGGGACGCAGGGCGCTGTCGAAAGATGATATTGCCGACCGCATACGTCCGCACCTGACCGACCGCGTGGTCGAAGAGGGTTTTTCCCGGATGGACGCAGCGGACATTCGCGGCAATCCCGGTTTCCAGGACAAGCTGCAGGCCGATTTCATGGCGGAGGTCGAACGGGTGTTCGGCGCGCTTGGGCTCCTGATCAATGCGGTGTCGTTTGAATGGGCGGCCAATGAGGCCGAGGCACAGGCCATGGCGCAGGCCGAAGCCGAACGCGAGGAGGCGCGTGCCGATTTCGAACTGGAGCAGCTCAAACGCGCGATTGCGCGCCAGGATGATGCGTTCGAATTCCAGATCACCTCGCAGATCGACCGCGCCAAACTTCAGCTGGCGTCCGAAGACGAGCTTGAACGGCTTGCGCTCGACAGCCAGATCGGCCTGATCGATGCGCGCGAAGCCCATCAGCGCCGCC
>CAYUEM010000177.1:0-5808 GCA_964442925.1 uncultured Hyphomonadaceae bacterium | reverse complement strand
ATCTGCGCTATCATGGCGATGCGCTTGTGCTCAGGCTCGCCCGTTTTGTCTGGCAAATGCATATTCTGTCGGCAATTCTGCTGGCCTATATGCTGCACCGTGTAACCGCGCCGCAATTGCTCTGGCCATGGGTTGTCTGGATGGCGGGATTCGCGATCATTCAGGCTTATCTGAGTTTTCGGGGTACGGCCCGCGCGAATGCGCAGCTGCCGCTCGCAAGGCTGGCGCTTGCCTTTGATGCCAGCGCGATCCTGCTTGCGCTTGGCTGGGGCTGGCTTGCATTGGTGCTATTGCCGGCTGAAGATGATCAACTGCGTATCTTCGTCGGTTTCGTCATCAGCGGCGGCGTTCTTACGGGAGCCGGCACGCACAATATGCGCTATCGGATGCTGGTCATCACGCTGTCCATCATCATGCTGGCGCAGGCCTCGCGCGCCTGGCTGGACGATGCCCAGGGGCAGGGGCTGTTCACTGCGCTGATGCTGGTTCTCTTTCTGGGATTGATGCTTGGACTTGGCTGGGTTTTGAGAGGGTTCACCCGGCATGGCCTGATCCTGCAATGGGAGAAGATGCAGCTTGCCGAACAGCTTGAGGCTGCGCGGGCGGAGGCAGTGCGCGCCAATGACGCGAAATCGCGTTTCCTCGCGCAGGCCAGCCATGATCTGCGACAGCCCATTCACGCGATGGGTTTGCTGCTGGCCTCTCAGTCCAGCGTGGATGTCCCAGAAGGCATTGGCGCGACACTCGGCCGGCTGAAACAGTCCGTCGATGTTCTTTCCCGGCTGTTCACCTCGCTGCTGGATGTGACCCTGCTCGACACCCAGCAGATCAAGCCAAGCCCGAAACCGTTCAGCCTGAGCGATCTGATCGACGAGATCGTGGATGAATATACACCGGCGGCGCATGCAGCCGGCTGCATGCTGGAGGCGCAAGCATCGCCTGCACATATCCTGAGTGACCCGCTGATTGTCAGACGCATTCTGCAAAATCTCGTTTCCAATTCGATCCGGCATGGCGAGGGAACGGCGATCCGTATTTCATCGCGGATGTCGGAAACCGGCACGACATTGCAGGTGCGTGACTGGGGCCCAGGGATCGATAAGGCTGAGCAGGCGCGCTTGTTCGAGGCTTTTGAGACGGGGCACCCGCTGACCGATGCCAGTGACGGCGTGGGTCTCGGCCTCGCGATCGTGGCGCGTCTTGCAAACCTTGCCGGAACGGACGTGTCTGTGAACTCGAAACCGGGCGAGGGGGCTGTGTTTGAGGTTGGCCCGTTTGCGAATTGTGCAGCCACAGATGTGCAGGCGCTGGTCACCGAACCTGACCCCCTGACGATATCAGACCGCACCGGCACCGCACTGGTCATTGATGATGATCGCGCAATCCTTGCGGCAACCGGGGCCCTGCTGCAAAACTGGGGCTGGACGGTTGATTTGCGCTGCGCGCTGGACCCGCACGACATCGACGCTCTGGCAAGGCCGGACCTCGTGATCTGCGATTATGACCTGCGTAGCAGAACGAGCGGGCTGAAGCTGATCGAGCGCTTGCGGAAAAGGTTCGGATCACTACCTGCGCTTATCGTGACGGGCAGTTCGTCGCCGCAAACCCTCAGCCAAATCCGGGAGGCGGGCATTCTGGTTCTGCTCAAGCCGGTGCGCCCGGCGCAACTGCGCTCAGCTCTGATCAGCCTGATGGGGTGATGCCAGTGCACCCTGGCTGACACCAAGGGTCGCTGCAGCAGTGCGATTGGTGACGCCGAGCTTCTGGAATACCGCAGAGACATGCGCGCGAACCGTGGATTCCGAAAGGTCAAGTTCGCGCGCGATCTGCTTGTTTGAGAGCCCGAAACAGATCAGCCGGAGCACGTCTTTCTGCCGTGGGGGAAGGCCACTGACCGGATTGTCGGCGCTGGTGGTCGGGCGACCCGGCCCCGTCTGTGGAAGGCAGACCGGGCGTTTGCCGTCCATCACGTCGCGGATGCTACTGATCATCAACTCAGGTTCGCAGCGTTTGCAGACAAAGCCATTGGCACCGGCGCGCAACAGTCTTTCAACCGCGCTGCGTTCGCTCATCATCGAAACAACCAGGATCGCCATCAAGGAGTAGGTGGCCCGGAAGAATTTCAGGTCGTTTTCCGGATCGAGGCCGGGAAAGAAGATGTCAAGGATGAGCAGGTCTGCCGGGGCGCCGTCGAGCTGTTTTTTCAGCAGGGCGGCAGTTCCCGCCTCGCGCAGGTTCACTTCGCCCAGAACCGAGGTCGCGATACTGCGCATCCCGGACCGGAACACGGGATGGTCATCTGCCAATATCAGTTCAAGAGTCGACGATTCTGTCATGCCTTTCAGCCCCGATTGATCCTGTATTGGCCCGATACCCGGATGCAAGCCCAAATATACTGGGTCATTCATCCTGATTGAAATGACCTGAAAATCGCGGGATTATGTCAGCCTTTCGGAAAGGGATGCAAGTCATGCGGAAGGCTGCGCGGATTTTATCGATGGCCTCGATCACGGCCACATTTGCTGCAATCGCGGCGGCGCAAACCTTTGGTGCTCCGCAAAGCGACAATGCTAAGATCAGATTAGCCGATATCATTCAGTTGATCGAGGAAATGGACCCTGCGCAGTTCGTTCTGCCGGAGAATGACCAGACGCTGCATTTCGCTATTTCCGACGGCGGTCTTGGCACAATGGCGAAGGGCCAGACTGGCTCGGACCCGGGGGCGGGAGCGTTCATGCTGGAGGCCATGTCGGGCGCGGCCCTTGTTCAGGATTACAGCCCGACAGGTGGACCCGATTGCGACCCGGAAGCAGAAGAACCTCTGATAATATACTACGGTTTTTTTGCCGATGAGGATGCCAGCCTTGTGTCGGTCAATGCTGCGGCTCGGCTTGGTGCCATCATCGCGACAGGGCGGGCGGTGAGATATCGTCCGGGTCCGGGGTTTTGCGATGACAAAGCCTATACCAGCGACCCCGCCCAACCGGCAGTCCTGCATGTGCCCTTCTCGTTGTTCGGGCAAAGCCCGCGCAACTTTCAGGCAATGCAGGCCGAATATGATGGAAAACCCGCACAGGCAATGTTTGCGACATCCGGTCTGTCGGCCCGGATGGTTGGCTATTCCGACGCCAGAATGTTCGGTCAGTCATCCGCCGTCAGCGAACTCGGCACGGCCGGTGGCATGGGCCAGGCTGCACTTGCACAAGCGCTGGCAGAGAATCCGCAAGCGGCAGAAGCGCTGTCGCAACTGCCCGGCGGCGTGGCCGGCATCGGCGGAGACGGCTCAATTCAGATGGATCTCTCGACGCTTCCGATGTCGCAGATCGCAGGCAGCAATACTGCCTACACCTATGCACAGATCCGGTTTGCCTATCAGGGCGGTGCGATGACGCCCGGCGAATGGCTTCACGACCTGCAACAGGCCATCAGGCTTGAAGGTGTGAGTGCTGAAAGCTCACCGACCACACCGAATGGCGGGGGGCTGCAGGACTGAGGTGCCTGGCCGTCAGTCTGCGTCCCAGCGGCTGGTCAGTCGGCCTGTCTCGCCGAGATGCACAAGCTGATGCCCCGCGCCTTCAATGCCGAGCCTGAAGCTGCGCCCTTCAACGGACCACCGGTTGATCTGTGCCAGAAAATCACCGGTGAGCGGCGTGCCTGCCGGCTGTGGCCCAAGTCCACCCAGTACCAGCGTCATGCCGTCCTGGAGGCA
This sequence comes from uncultured Hyphomonadaceae bacterium, assembly GCA_964442925.1. GTDB lineage: Bacteria > Pseudomonadota > Alphaproteobacteria > Caulobacterales > Hyphomonadaceae > UBA5336. Next base: position 2,099 of record CAYUEM010000177.1, on the reverse strand, counting down.
GGCCGCGATCGCATCGCGATTGTCCTGAGGACTGTGGACCAGTACGACAAGATCATGGCGGCCATCGCCATCGAGGTCCGGCTCAAGCCAGGCGCGCTGGCGGTATCCATGCCGCGGCATCCGCCCATTCAGCAACAGTGATTTCGGCAGGCCGCAATCTTCAAAGGCGGTCACGACCCAGCCGGGAAAGTTCACAAGATCATCTGTCGGAGAGGGATAATGCGAAGTGTCGGGTGTGCGTGGCCCGTCATTCCAGCGCACGCAGGCCTCGAACTTCATATAGACCTTGCGTTGCGGCACCGTCGCCGAAAACCCCTGATCTCTTGATGTCAGCAAGACGCGGCCCTGCTTGCCCGGTGTGGGTTCCACTGTCGCGATATTTTGCGGATGGCCGCGAGCGTTCCGTTCAGGATTGCGTGCGGGGTCGAGCACATCAGGGCCAAAGACGAAAGCCTCGCTTCGATCATTCTGTCCCTTCACCGGGGCGATACCGCTTGGCGCGGGGCGCCCGGGGATTGGCGTGTCACCCTTCGCGAGCATCTCGACACGCCAGCCCTTAGGGTCGGGTTGCAGCGAAAAGGTCAGCCCGTCTTCAAGCTCTGTGCGAAATTCCATCTCGCCAAAGACAAGCCCTTCGACAGGCGCAGCCCGGTGTAGCCAGTCACCACGACATTCTGGCGTGGCATGCGCGTTGCCGGCAATCACACCCACGCCAGTCAGGCAGGCCAGCAAGATTTCACGGTTCGACATGATGATAAAACCTGTGAGCCTGCATTTCGCCATCGTTCCAGAAAACCGCGGCAGCCTCCTTTTCGATCCGCTCCAGGATGAGCCAGTCGCCATCGGCCGGTGGAAGAGCATGGCCGGTCAGGTGGCGCGGCAGGTCCGTGTCGGGGGTCAACCATTGCCAAGCCTCGACCTGACCGGCATGGCCATCGCGCAGATCGTCAATCGGACCCTCGCCAAATCCCGCCAGGTCCAGCCATGTGCCGGCGCGGCAGATCGCGAGCCCCCGGCGTTCATCCTGCAAGCGGCGGACCTGCGCGACCTGATCAAGTGCGCCATCGCCATCGATATCACCGCCGAGCATTCGCGGCAGGTGGCGTGCCGACAGTTCGAAGCGGTGAAGGTCGAGCCCGCAGCGCGCAAAAATCTCCCTGTCCTCGTCAGCATAGTCGAGACTGGCCTGATCGAGCAGGGCTTGCGTCTCGTCATCGGCGCGCGGCCAGGACAGGCAGGCATCGAATTTGAGGTAATTCATGCGTGCCGGTGTGCCCGGAACCGGGTTTGCCAAGCCATACTCGACGATTTTCAGCCAGCCAATTCCATCACCCGGCCTCGGCATCTGCTGGCCGTCGGAGGTGCGCAGCCCGGCGGTGCCTGCAAGGCCAGGAGAGATCACGAAAGCGCGCATTTCCTGCGGGGCATTGACCTCGCCGGTGTTCGGCGCGGTGTTGTCTGTGTTGCGGAAATGCCAGCCGAGAATGTCGCGCGGATTGGGAACACTGTGCAGAGGCGGGGTCAGGGCGGTCAGGTCTGTGGCCTCGCCCACCGGTTCGCGGTCGTACAGCCGGACCGACCAACCCAGCTCGACCCGCATCAGCGCAAACACCCATCCGTTTGGCAGTGTCTGATAGAAGTTGCGTTCGCCGGTAATCTCCGGAAAACCGATGACCGGCGCCCCCTGCATCGGCTGGCCGGTGATCTGGACGGCGTGGGTTTGTGCGGTCGGCTCGCAGGCTTGTCCAAGCGCGGGCGCGGCTGCAAGCAAACCGATGAGCATGCAGGCGATAAGACGTTTCACGGGTCATTCTCCGGGCGGGCGCTGTCTTCATACCAGACTTCAATGATGCGCGCTGACTGTGCGATCCATCCCGCCGCCTGATCGCCGCCTTCGCTTTCGAGTTGCCCGCTGAATTCGAGCGCTGCAGCGGAGGTGTCTGCGATATATTCAGGCCACGGCTTGCCCCCTTCGGCAGGCCGCCCGGACGCCTCCAGCGCGGCAAGTTTCGCATTGATGGCGGCAATAACAGGACGCCGATCCAGACGCAGCGAAGTGGCCGTAAATACACGCGGGGGAGGATCCATCTGCGCAAGTG
>CAYUEM010000176.1:0-5811 GCA_964442925.1 uncultured Hyphomonadaceae bacterium | reverse complement strand
CGAGGCCGGCAAGGCAGCGCTTGGCGCGCTCAACTCGCGTGGATATTTCGCGCCTGAGATTGAAACCAATGTCATCGACGCCCCGCCGCTGCGCCCGGTGCTGCGGATCACTCCGGGACCACAATTCAGACTTGCCAAAATAAATTTCGACTATGGCAGCAAGGCCCCGAAGCAGTCGGTGCAGGACGCTGTCCGGCGCGCCAGCCAACTGGTGCCGGGCGATCTGGCCATCCCGGAACGGCTGCTGGCCGCGCGCGCGCGCATCACGCAGGCCCTGCGCGATGAAAGCCATGCCTTTGCCAGTATCACCGGCTATGACATTCTCGGCGACCGCGATCGCGGTGTTGTTGACCTCAGCTACGAAATCGACGCCGGCCCGCCTGTGGCCTTCGGAAGCGTTGTCTATCCACAAGACATGCCCGTCCGCCAGTCCTATGTCGAAAAGCTGGTCAATTTCACTGCCGGCGAGGCCTATGCGCCTGCAACGCTGGAGGGCTTCAACCAGAGGCTCGCCAGCACGCGCATATTCGATGTCGCCCGCGCGCATCTGTCCCAGACCGCAAGCGGCGAGACTGCAGACGGCCAGGCCATATATGATGTCGAATTGCAATTGCAGCCGCGCGCGCGCAATCGAGTCGAACTCGGCGCAAGCTTTGCCACCGACCGTGGCTTCGGCGTCGATGCGCTCTATACCCGCCGCAACCTGACCGGGAATGGCGACTTCCTGACCGCCGAAACGACCCTCGCCGAACAGGAACGCATACTTCAGCTGCAATGGCGCCAACCCAGCCGTTTCGGTTATGGTCGCGAATGGTTTGTGCGCTCGCGCATCACCGATGAGGACACTGACGCATTTGACCGGCGCGCCGTGGAACTGGGAACCGGGATCATCGTCAATCGCGATCCGCGCCTGACTTACAGCATCGGTGGCGATGTCGCACTGGTGCGCGAAACCGCAAGGGTGGATCTGAAAAGCAACCTCGCCGACCGGCGCGACCTGCAGCTTGTGACCCTGCATGGCGGCGCACAGATCGACCGTGCCGACAGCGTGCTTGACCCGCGCAAGGGCTGGAAAGCCGATCTGCGCATCGAACCGACCGCCGCCTTCGGAAACGCCCCCTCGCAATTCGCACGCACGCTCGGACAGCTTCGCGCCTATCTGCCACTCGATGACGACCGCCACACCGTGCTGGCCGGGCGTGTGCGGATGGGCACCGCCTTTGGCGCGACAATTGCCGATCTGCCCGCCGACCGGCGTTTCTTTGCCGGCGGTGGCGGCAGTGTGCGCGGTTATGCCTTTCAGGCGATCGGGCCACGCACACCCGATGGCACGCCGATAGGGGGGCGATCGCTGGCGGAAATGTCAGCGGAACTGCGCTGGCGCATGCGCGAGACAATCGGGCTTGTCGGCTTTGTCGATGGCGGCAGCGTGAGCAATGATGCCGGCTTCGGCTTTGAGGAGCTGCGGCTCGGGGCCGGGATCGGCGCGCGCTACCATACCGTGGCCGGCCCGATCCGTGTTGATGTCGCGATCCCGCTTGACCGGACCGAATTTGACGACTCCTTTCAGGTCTATCTCTCAATCGGGCAGGCCTTCTGATGCGTGACCCAACCCTCAGTCCGGCCGCGCCGGCACAGGCTGAGAGGCCCGCGCGCGCAAAATGGCTCTGGCGCACCATAATCGCGCTTATCAGCCTTCTCATGCTGGTCGTTCTGGCCCTGCTCGCCCTGCGCCTCGCCCTGCGCAGCGATTTCGGGCGCAGTCTCGTTGAGGCACGCATTGAAGCGAGCCGGCCCGGCGGCCAGAGCATCGCGATTGACGGGCTCGACGGCGACCTGCTCGGCCGGTTCACAATTGCCCGGCTTGAGGTTTCCGATGCGCAAGGCAAATGGCTGGGCACGCAGGACATACAGGCCGAATGGTCGCCGCTGTCGCTGATCTCGGGACATCTGGCTATCGACACGCTGAGCATCGCCCGCAGCGAGATCACCCGCCAGCCCGAATGGAAACCCGGCGACGACGCGCCCGACACCCCGTCCGGTTCAACTGGCTTCATCACCCGCTACACACTCGGCGACATCGCGCTGCCGGAGATCATTCTGGCCGAGGCGGTGACCGGACAGGCGGCGCAAGTGTCTCTGCATCTGAATGGCGCTCATGGCCCGCAGGGCGGCCAGTTGCAAGCCCGCCTCAGGCCCATCAGTGGCGAGGGCGACAAGTTGACAGCCGACCTCAACTGGGGCGGTGACATCCCGTTGCGTGGCGAGATGCAGCTGCGCGGCCCATCCGGCGGGCTGCTGGCACGGCTGGCACAGCTCCCACCCGGCGCGTCTCTCGACGCAAGCCTCTCTGCGCGCGGCGACCGCGACACCTGGCTGGCCGACGGTGCGATCGGGATTGACGGTGAAACGGCGCTTGAAGTTGCCGGCAAGGGCGCGCAGGACCAGTTCGAACTGACCGCAACAGCCCGGCTCGGCGCGCATCCGCTGACCCGCGCCCTTACCGGGCGGCTCGGTGAGGAGATCAACCTGAAGGCAAGTGCTGCCCTGCCCGCGAAACCCGGCGAGCAGCGCATCACCGCCCGCATTTCGGGGGACACATTCCGGCTGGGCGCAGTGACAGGTTTTGAAGACGGGCTATCGAGCGCGACAGAGCTGAAATTTACGTCCACAGAGCCCAGCCGGCTGCTTGCCCTGGACTCTGCGCACATCAGGGCGGTCTCGCTTGAAGGCACTTTGCAACGCGCGGATGCCTGGCAGTTTGCCGGCGCTCTCGATATTGCGGGCCTGACATTCGACGACTGGTCGGCTGCCAGCCTCTCCGGCCCGCTGGCACTGGAGCTGATACCGGAGTTGTCGGCGCGTCTCGAAACACAGCTTGTCGCGCGCAGCGTCAAGGCTCCCGAAGCCTATGACAGCCTGGCCGACGGCACGCCGAAGCTGGACCTGTCGGCAGCCTATGACCTCGCATCCGGCATGCTGCAGCTCGATCGCGTCGCCATCGAGACCCCGTTTGCCGGATTGACCGCCACCGGGAAGCTCTTTGCAGACGCGGCGGGCGGCGACATGTCGGGCACATTCCGCCTCGACGGGCCAGCATCCGGGCTTGCCCCGCTCAGCGCGCAGGGGCGCTGGCAGTTGCAACAAGAGACCGACCTGCTGCGCGCAAGCCTTGATGGCGAGATCAGCGACTGGCCCGCGCTTCCAGAAGCCATCGCCAGCGCAATGTCTGATCGCGCAATGCTTGGCCTGCGTGTCAGCCGGTCAGACGCCGGCAAGCTGGTCATGGAACAATTGCAGGTGCGCTCAGGCACGGCGCATCTTGATGGCAGCGGCGAAATGCAGCCCGATGGCCGTATCAGCGTTGACATCACCGGCGCGCTCGGTGCGCTGCAATCGGGCGCGCTGCGAACCGGGCCGCTTGCCTGGTCAGCACAGATCGACGGAACACGGCAAGACCTTGGCTTTCTCGCGCGCGCCGACACCGCCCAACTCGTCGCTGCAAGCCAGACGGCCAGCGACCTGACCTTTACCACGCAGGGGCGCTATGGTGCGGCCGGGCTGAACGGGCGTGCTGAACTTGCCGCCGGCATTGACGGACAACCCGCAAGGGTAAGCAGCGATTATCGCGCCGATGCTGACGCAGGCACATGGGCCCTCAGCGACCTGCAGATCAGCTGGAACCAGCTGGCCGGTGGCGGGCGCGTCTCGGGCCGCAGCGGTGACATCTCCGCGCTTGCCGCCGACCTGCAACTGGCCGGACAACTGCCCGCGATCCTGCCCGCCCGCACGATCGACATGCGGGCTGAAATCAATGCCGGCGCGATCTCTGTGCTTGGACGTCTCGACGGGTTGGCCGCAGGGCCGCTGCAAGACGCCGCTGCAGAGATTTCCGCGAACGGCACGCTGGAGCAGCTCGACTATGCAATTGATCTGGCAGATGGTGACATCACGCTTGCCGGCATCCAGCGCGACCTCAGTTTGCGACTGCAAGGTTCGGCTAGCGAACTGGCGGGCAAGCAGCCATCAACCGAGCTGACGGCGCAGCTGAACCTCGATGATCACCGGCTCGAAACGGTCCGGCCCGCTGTTCTGGCGATCACGCCGGACGGGCTGCAAGCCGAGCTTGCATTGACCGGGCTCGGCGGACGGGCCGGGCTGCAATGGAGCAGCGGCCCGGCGGCCCGGCTCGCGCTCAGTCTCGACAAGATCACAATCGCCTCGCTGCTCGCGCTGGCCGGGCAGGAGCCGCTTGAGGGCCAACTGTCAGGGAAGGCCGATCTTGGCTTCCTTGATGGCGGGATCACCGGCCAGCTGGATTTCGCCGCCATTGGCATCCAGCGCAGCAACCGCGGGAATGAACCGGTCGCGCTGACCGTTTCGGGCAGTGCTGACGGGCGCGAACTGCAACTGGAAGCCAGCCTGCGCGACAGCGGCACCCTCAAGGTCGATGCAAGCGCAGCCCTGCCGGTCGCGCGCTGGCTTGCCGGGCAGAGCGCAGGCTTTGGCGCAGTGATCACCGGCAGCGGCCCGATTGACGCCATTGCCGCAAGTTTCCTGCCGGTCGAACTGGACGCGGAGGGCGAAATCGCGCTCGAATTGAAAACCGGCTGGCCCTTCAACGCCAATGCGCTCGAGGGGTTTTTCCGGTTCGATCGCGGCCGTTTCGAACAGGGTGACCTTGGCATCGTCCTTTCCGAAATCGAAGCGCGCACCACGATTGGCGACGCCCGCATCCGGCTTGAGAGCTTTTCGGCAAGTGATGGCGGCAACGGGCGGATCAGTGGTTCGGGCGAATATGGCTTCGGTGCACAAACGAACACGCTGCAACTGGTTGCCAGCCAGATGCAACTGATCAATCGGCGCGACATCACAGCGAAGGCGAGCGGACGGCTCGCGGTTGCGCCGATCGAAACGGGCTATGCGATCACCGGCGACCTGACCGTGGACCGCGCAGAAATCGATATTGCCAACCTGCCCGCAAGTGGCCTGACAACCGTGGATGTACGCTTTGTCGGTGACCCGCAGGACGCGAGCCCACAGCAGCCCGACGCCGCGATTGTCAATCTCGATATCGCGCTGGACGCGCCGGGAAAAATCTTCGTTTCCGGGAGCGGACTGGACGCAGAGCTTTCCCTGGATTCGCAAATCACTGGCCCGCTCGCCGATCCGCGCATTGACGGCTCGGCCAGCATTGTGCGTGGCCGCTTCGATCTTGCCGGCAAGCGGTTTGGATTTGAGGACTCCACGGTGCGTTTCACGGGCGACATGTCGCAGGCCGACCTTGCCATAAGGGCGCGCCGCGAAGCCGACGGTCTTGCTGCCATCATCGCCATTTCCGGCACGCCGCAGCGCCCGGAAGTCTCACTGAGCTCCGAGCCGGCACTTCCCGAGGATGAAGTGCTCAGCCGTGTCCTGTTCGGACGCTCGCCTGCCGATCTCACCGCGCTGGAAACCGCGCGTCTTGCCGGTGCACTGGCCCAGCTTGCCGGTGGCGGCGGGCTTGACCTTCTGGGCGGGGTCGAAAACGCACTCGGCCTCGACCAGCTCGATTTTGGCCGCAATGCGGGCGGACAGACCGAAGTGACGACTGGCAAATATATCGCCGACAATGTCTATCTTGAAGCGCGCACCGGGCCGGCGGGCTTGCCCAAAATGGTTCTGGAATGGCAACCACTCGACAATATCGAGGTCGAAGCCGACATCACGCCAAGCGAGGAACAAGGCGTCTCGGTGCGCTGGAAACACGATTTCGATTAGGGCGGTTTCCGGCCGAATTGCACCACTTGGCGGGGTGAATTTTGTGATCTG
>CAYUEM010000175.1:0-5881 GCA_964442925.1 uncultured Hyphomonadaceae bacterium | reverse complement strand
CGGACTTCATCAAGGCCAGCGGTCACATGCCGCGCAAACAGGCCGGACACATGACTGCAACCCGTAATGATCGAAATCACCGAAAAAACCCTTGCAGAACCCGGGCCGTCCACACAAGACAGCACCATCCGGCTTGCTGAAGATGCCGACCTTGAACAGGTCGCCAGCATGACCACGGGGTTTAGTGGCGCAGACCTCGCCAATCTAGTGAACGAGGCAGCCATCATCGCCACACGGCGGCGCGCCGGCGGGGTGAGCCTTGCCGATTTCGAGCACGCCATCGAGCGCATCGTCGCCGGCTTGGAAAAGAAAAACCGGGTGCTGAATGAAAAAGAGCGCAAAATCATCGCCGTGCATGAAATGGACCACGCGCTGACCTCGCTGGCGCTTCCAGGATCAGACCCGATCCAGAAGGTCTCGATCATTCCGCGCGGCATTGGCGCGCTTGGATACACGATCCAGCGCCCAAACGATGACCGCTATCTGATGACCCGTGAAGAGTTGGAAAACAAGATCTGCATCTTGCTCGGCGGACGGGATGCAGAACTGCTCGTCTTTGAGACCAGCTCGACCGGTGCAGCCGATGATTTGGCCAAGGCAACCGATATCGCCCGCAGCATGGTCGAGATCTACGGCATGGACGAGACGCTGGGGCATGTGGCGTTCCAGCGCCGGTCAATGAGCTATCTCGGTCAGGACATTGCGCCGAGGGAGCAGGTAAGCGAGGCGACGGCCAATCAGATCGATACGGCGATTGCAGACATCATTGCCCGTGCCATGGAGCGCTCAATCGGCATCCTTGAGACGAACCGGGACATTCTTGACCGCTCCGCACAAGCCCTCCTCGAAAAGGAAACGCTCTCCGCCAAGGATCTCGAAGAGTTGTCCCGACCTCTTGCTCGCCTTGGCCAGCCAAAGAACGTCCGTGCCCTGAGACCCACCAAACGGCCTGCAGGCAACAGGCCCGGAAAGACGTCCATTTCCTAGTCAACGCGCTACAGACCAGGAATGGGTGTGGCTTCCCGGGCATGGCGCGCTTCCAGTCGCGCGATCACTTCATCCGCGAAGGATACCTGATGGAGTTTCGAACACCCGACCAAAGCCCCAGGCGAAAACACGTTGATCTCGAGAATCTTGTCTCCGACGATATCCACGCCTGCCAGGAAAATGCCGTCTGCTGCGAGCTTGGGACCAATCGCATCGGCGAGCGTTTCGATTTCCGGTGTGAGGTCAGTGCGTGTGGCTTTGCCACCCGCGGTCAGATTGTGGCGCAGGTCACCGCCGCTGCTCTGTCGGCGCACAAGGGCCGGCTGGCCCCCCGCGCGGAGAATTTCACCTTCGACCATGAAGAGACGAATGTCGCCAGCGCTGGCCCCCTCCACGAAAGCCTGGACCAGGGCGTAGCCGTCTTCGGTCACCGCTTCGATGATCTGGTGGACGTTGCGCTTATCGTCCGGGTCCAGCACAAACACATCGTGTCCGCCCGATCCGCTCAGCGGCTTGATCACGCTCGGCAAATCGCGCGAGCGGACGAAATCGAGGATCTCGTCGGTGTGCCGCGAGACGATCGCCTCTGGGCGTACCTCGGCATCGAATTGTTGGAGATAGAGCTTGTTTTCCGCCCGGCTGAGACCGCCTGGATCATTCAGGACAAGAACGCCATCGGCCTGTGCGATGCGTCCGAAATCGAGCCCGGCCAGGCAAGCCCAAGGTCGGTGCGCGGTGTCCACCGCTGGATCATTGCGCAGCAAGAGGACATCCAGTGTCCCTATTTCTAGGGCCTCGGCCTCAGTTTTCGCGAGCGCTGCACTGAATGCCTCCGGCTCAGTTGCCGAAGGTTCGGGCGATACGGCGCCGGCCATCAGCCGGTCGTCCTGTGCCAGGGCAAAGTCTGCGATGCCGATATGCCAGGTCTCATGACCGCGCCGGCGCGCGGCAAGGGCCAAGTGCGTCGTGGTGTAACCTGCCCGTTCGGTCTCGGGCCGATTGACAACAAAACCGATCTTCATTGTGTCGCCTCCAATATGGTGTCGATTGACGGTGCGTGACGGATTGCGTCGAGGCGGCCGATTGCAGGTTCGCTTTCCAAGACCGTAGGAAACAGGACTGGGGCCTCCAGGAGGCCACGCCAGCGCATCTCCTCAACGAGGTGAAGTTGGTCAAAGCCGGGTTTTCCTAGAAACAGGTCTCGGATGTCGCCGCCTTCGCCAACCCATTCGATCAGTTGGACAATGCCGCGCAAATAGACCGTGTCCTTGGTGAAGCCACCGCCCCGGTGCAGGCGCATGGCTGTGAAGAACGAGTTGCGCGGTGCCGCACCGACCTGATCGCGCAAGAGGTCGAACGTCTCGATGAAGTCCGCGCCGTCTTCAACGCTGGCCGCCGCCAGAACCCGGGCCGCGAGCTGGCGTAAACGGCCCGCTTCGAGGGCACCGGCCAAATACTCCATGAGGATTGCAAGCCCTTCTTGAAGCGACTCATATCCCGCAAAACCCGTTCTTAGAAGATCGAGACGTTGGCGCGCACCGTTGTGGTACGTCACCATATGGGTCCCGACTTCGTGCTGGAGGGCCGCGGTGACACGGTGCTCCGCAACCTGGGCCGAAGCCCCGATGAAAAGGTCTCCATTGGAGACAATGAGTCCCGAGACGTCCGGCGCGATGGTCACGCTTGGCGAGAAACACGGATCCGTCTGACGCAGGCGAGCGATCTCACCCTTGGCGGCCTTCAGAAAAGCGTGTCCGTCCAAGACGGGTGTCGGTTCGGCCCGCCGGGTCGCTTGCTCAAGGATCCGGCGGGCCAAAGCAATGAGGCCGTCATCCGTCTTTCCATATGCCGCGAGACTGGCCGCCATCACCATTGGCTCGCCCCGGTCTCGCACCATGGAAATCTGCCAGTCGAGCTCTTCTCGCTTTTCGCAGAAGATGTGGTGGAACGCGGGGTCATCGACCGTCTCAACCGGCACCGAAAACAAGGCCTGTTTCATTTCGCCGGGATCGACCTTGAGAGGCCGATAGTGGAACTCAGGCAATTGCCTGAAACCGGTGTTTTGAAACGCCTCCCATGCTGCATCCACGTTCGTTGGGGTCATATGGAGGAGCAGGTCGAAATCATCGGCAATGTCGGCGAGGGCGGCGTCCACGGTCCAGACAGCCGCTTCCACCTCACCCGGACCCAATTCATGATAATGCAGCGGGCCTTCGTGTGCATGGTCGTGGGCAAAGGCGTAGGCCAGTTGTTTGATCACATGGCTGAGCAGCTCCCTTAAGCGCCGGAATTCCTGGGGGTATGCGCGCCCCGTTTCAGGGTCGCGATATACGGGGGCAACCTCGAGCCCGAGTGTGGTCACCCGGTCATCGTTCACGCGCGTCCGTAATGGTGCCCGCGCATCAAAACCATGACGTACATCATAGTCCATCGCGAGCTTGTGGGACTTGGCCGCCATGGCGTCCTCGAATACCTTCTCCAGGCCTTTGACCGCTGAATCTTCTGGGAGATGCAGCTGGGCGCTGGGCTGGAAGGCTGACGCGTCGCCGGCCCAGACTTCCAGGACTAGGCAGGCCCCAAACTCATCGGCCCGAAGTCTTGCGATTTCAGACACCAGTTCAGCCGCGGCCCGGTCACCGTCGCAAAACACGATGTGTGATCCAAGCGGTGCCAGAAGACCGGGCGTGGCGCGGTCGCCGGAACCGGCCGGGCGGCGATGGACACAAAGAAACGGCTGCGGTCGGTCACTGCGAAGCCAACCCCAGCCTGGCAGCTTGCGGCGCAGTTCGGTCCCGTTTTCGTCCGCCCGTCGAAGATCCACCAAGATGGTGTCTGCTGCAGTCTCAACCTCTTCAGACATGCTCGGCCACGGCTTGGCGCACAGCGCTATTGGCGGTTTCGAACGCCGTCCGCAAATCACGCAGGCGCTGGTCGTCGGTTGCGCCTGTCCACTCATCCATGAAGGTCTTCTTCACTTCGACCGCGAGCGCGCAGCCTCGCTCAGGCAGGGTCCTGTGGACAAACGCGGCGATTTCACGGCCGCGGAAGCGCACATTCTCGCGCACATCCAGGGTGCGGCCGGCGACAGAAGTTGCTCGAAATCCCTCCATGGCAGCTGTGACCACACTGTCCCAACGCGCCCGGTCCATCGACCCGGTGCCGATATTGACTTCGGGATTGGCGGCAGGGTCTGCGACGGCCCCGCCCTCCCGCCGGTGATTGTAGGCATGAACGTCAAATACGATGACCACGCCGTGTCGGTCGACCAAGCGCCGGAGCAGATCACCGAACATGGCGTAGAAGGCATCGTGTTCAGCCAATGCGCGGTTGATCTCGACCTGGCACAGATCGTTTTTCCAGACCTGCAATCCCCAGCAATTCGCCGGTTTGAAGCAGATGGCCTGATCCCTCGGGCGGTTGAGATCGACCTCGAAGCGCGACCGGCGGGTGAACACAGCATTGTCGCATACGGACGCAAAAAAGTCGGTATAGGGATCTTCTTCGCGGAGGCGCTGGTGCTCTTCGATGGCCAGGTGGGAGAGCAAGCTCGGACGAATGTCGTGACCGGCGTGCACTGCCAGGCCCAAAGTTGGCCCGTGGCCCTCGTGCACACACCACAGCCAGGCCGGTTCGACACCCGGATAACCGCGTCTGCTGAAATGCCTGGAGCCAATCGCCATGGGTGTTCGTCCCACGGTCAATCACTTGTTGCTTTGATCACCATCAAAGCGGGGACCTTCTTTCTGCAAGATTATGCTCCCGGCAACCGATGGAGCGTGAGATGGCGCGGATCGCACTCGTGACAGGCGGGACGACGGGGCTTGGCGCGGCCACCGCTGATGCGCTGGAAGAGGCAGGTTGCCGTGCCATAGTCACGGCGCGCACCAAGACGGCGGCGGAAGCCTACACCAAGGACCACGATCGCACGTGCTTCGGCTGGGATGTGTCAGACTTTGAGGCTTGCGCCGACGGTGTCGCCGAGATTGAAGACCATATCGGTCCGATCGACATCCTCGTGAATAATGCCGGCTGCACCGCCGATGCCATGCTTCACAAGATGACGCTGGACCAGTGGACCAACGTCCTGCGCACCGATCTCGACTCCATGTTTAATATGTGCCGACAGGTCGTTGGGGGCATGCGCGAGCGCGGTTTCGGACGCATCATCAATGTCGCATCCGTCAATGGTCAAAAGGGCCAGTTCGGCCAGACCAATTATTGTGCGGCAAAGGCCGGGGTGGTTGGTTTCACCAAGGCGCTTGCGTTGGAGAGTGCGCGCAAGGGCATCACGGTCAATGCCATCGCGCCCGGTTATGCGGACACGCAAATGGTGGCCGCAGTTCCAGATGACGTGATGGCCGGCATTTTGGAAACGGTGCCGGTCGGTCGGCTGGCCAAACCCGAAGAGATTGCTCGCTGTGTTGCCTTCCTCGCCAGCGATGGGGCGGGCTTCATCACTGGCGCCACGCTCAGCGTGAATGGCGGACTGTACCTCGCTTGAACAAAGGAATACGGGGCAGACGCAGGTGCGGTCCAGGGCCGTTTCGGCCGAGTTGCTTGCGCAGTTCAGGAAGTGCGCGGCGCACCGCAGCGACACCTGCTGCATTTCAAGACGTCACCCGAGATCATCCGCCTGGCGGTCATGATGTATGTCCGGTTCCCGCTCTCGCTGAGGAATGTCGAGGATCTGCTGCATGAACGCGGCATCGATATCAGCCACGAAACGGTTCGCTTCTGGTGGAACCGGTTCGGTCCGCTGTTCGCCCGCGAGATCAAGAAGCGCCGCTCCCAGCAGCTTCGACAGGTCACGTGGGTGGCGCTGGCACCTCGACGACGCCACTGCCGTGGCCTTCTCTGCCTGGTTTTGATCCCCCGGATCAAAACCTCCGCTGCG
>CAYUEM010000174.1:0-5895 GCA_964442925.1 uncultured Hyphomonadaceae bacterium | reverse complement strand
AGGCTTTTTCGAACAGGCTGCGCCCGCCAATGCGGTAGTCGAGATTGGAAATTGTCAGCATGGTTGCCGTGTGTATCGTGCTGACGCGATGAGGCAAGCGGGAGTTAACCGGCTGCTGAAAAACGCGCATGCTGCGGCCCAGGCTTTAACAGGCCCGGACTTCGGCCCGCTCCTCTTGATGTCTTTTCCTCTATGTCCGACTTGTCCCGGCGAGCCGAGCGCGCATCTCTAGTCATACAAGCCCGTTGATGTGACCGGCCAGACCGATGCGGGAGCGCGCGATGATCAGTTCAGAGACTTTCAGGGCCGGCATGGCGCGTCTCGGTGCGCCGGTCTGCGTGATCTCGACCGATGGTGCGGCGGGCCGCTATGGCGTCACCGCATCGGCAGTGACGAGCCTGTCGGATGACCCGCCCTCGCTGCTGGTCTGCATCAACCGGGCCTCGGCGGCGAATGCCTGCCTGAAGGGCAATGGCCGGCTGTGCGTCAATGTGCTGTCCTGCGACCAGCAACCGGTCGGTGCGATCTTCGCGCGCAGTGGAACCCCGCCGCATGAGCGCTTCGCGGTCGGCAGCTGGCAAAATGGCCCGCTCGGCAATCCGCGGCTGCGGGAAACGGCGGCAAGCTTTGATTGCGAAATCGACAAGACGGTCGAATACGGCACCCATTCAGTGTTTTTCTGCCTCGTGCGGGATGTCGAACTGCGCGAAGACCTGTCCTGTCTGGTCTATCAGGGCCGCGCCTTTCACCAGATCCGCCACGACTGATACCGGCTTCAGCCCGAACAGGAACTGCCGCCCAGCACACAGAAGCTGGAACACCATGGATGATTGAGCCTGACCGGCTCTCGCGTCGCTTCAGCCAGCGTCGTGCCAAGCTCGAATTTAGGCGGATGGGCGAGCAATGTGCAGGCAGTGATGACGGCGCGGTTCGCACCCTTGCGGCGCACCAGCATGCGCTGGCTGGCACACATGATGTCGCCAGGGTCACGGCCGAGTATGCCCCAGCAGGCGGTTGTGATCTCAGGCGGGTTGTCGTCGGCGGTCATTTCCGGGAACAGCACCAACTGGCCGGGGTCTTCCGGGTCGACCGCAAGACCTGCCCGCGCGATCATCTGCCGGTAGCCCTGCCGCGCGCGTGTCTCATCTTCCACAAGCTGACGCCGGCCCGCCAGCGAGATCTGAAAACCGTTCTGCGACAACCAGTCCAGACCCTTCAGCGCAATCTCGAAACTGCCAGCCCCGCGCTCGCGGTCATGTCCACTTGCGGTGAAATGGTCGAGCGACACGCGCAGCGTCATCTGCGCGCCATAAGCCCGTAACAGGTCCAGCAGGCCGCCACGTATGCGCGCGCGCATCATCGGCTGCATTGCATTGGTCAGGACCAGAAGGTCGTGGCCACGCGCCAGGCAGGCCTGCATGATCTCGATGATCTGCGGACACATGAAAGGCTCGCCGCCGGTAATGCCGATCTCCACCGGGCCGTTTCCGCCGCTGTCAATCTCGTCAAGCAGGGGCGTGACATCTGCAAGCGTCAGGTAGACCAATGCATCATTTGTCGGCGAGCTTTCGATATAGCAGTTCGCACATTCAATATTACACAGTGTGCCGGTGTTCAGCCACAGCGTCTTCAGCCCGCGCCAGCGAACGCTGGCGCGCGTCTCACCGGTCGCTGTGCGGTCGGGGTCTGTAAAGCGTGCGGGGGGGGAGTCTGTACCGTCCATGGGTCTTTCGTAGACGCTTGCCGGGCCGATTGAAATCACCTGAGTATCACGGAAACATCACGACAGCGTGTGCATGCTCACCCCTCTTCGCGGGTTTCAGGCTGCGGCTGAAACGCTTTTGCCTTGCGCAGGCGCTGGCGCAGCAGCGGTAGCAGCGGCTCATTGCCGGCGACGATGCTTCCCGTCGTCAGCATGTTGGCACCGTCAATCTCCTCGACGAACCCGCCAGCCTCACGCACGATAACCACACCTGCGGCAATGTCCCAGGGCTTCAGGTCGCGCTCCCAGAAGCCATCGAATCTGCCGGCTGCGACATAAGCCAGATCAAGCGCAGCGGAACCATATCTGCGAATGCCAGCGGTGACCGGGGTCATTGCCGCAAGCTCGCCCCAGAATGCGGAATGGGCCTCTTCGGATTTGCCGTGCCAGGGCGTGCCGGTGGCGATCACCGACTCGTTCAGCTTGCGCCGTCCGGCAACCACCAGCTTGCGCTGTTCCAGCCAGGCCCCGCGGCGTTTCTCGGCCCAGAAAATCTCGTTCTTGGCGACATCATAGACCACGCCGCAGAACAGCTCGCCCTCACGCTCCAGTGCAATCGAAACCGCATAATGAGGCTGGCCGTGCAGGAAATTGAGCGTCCCGTCGAGCGGATCGACGATGAAGCGGTTGGACTTGTCGGTGCCCTTCACCTCGCCGCTTTCTTCCATCAGGAAGCCATAGCCCGGACGGGCCTTGCTAAGCGAGTTGTAGATGATCTCTTCGGCGCGGTGATCGGCATTGGAGACGAAATCCGCCGGCCCCTTGCGCGAGACCTGCAGGTTTTCGACTTCGCCGAAATCGCGCGCCAGCGACCGGCCGGCTTCGCGCGCAGCCTTGATCATCAGCGATCCGACAGGGGAGGGTTTGGACATTCAATGTCCCTTTAGAAAAACGTGTTGTCGTTGAGAAGCCCGCCGGTCAGTCGCGGCTTGACCTCGGCGATGGGTCAAGAACAGATACAAGCCACATTACGCCCCACATCCCGGCAGCCAGAATGGGCGCCATGAGAACAGCCTGTGCCAAAGGATCAAGTGCCATTTCTTTTCGTCCTGTCTTCAATAGGAATATAGTGCGCAACGCCATGAAACGCGAGTCCGGCGAAGAACGCCCCGATCGCTGAAATCCACGAAATATCGACCTGGTTGAGAAACGGCCCGACGAGCCCGCCACCAACAAAAAGTTTCGCAACTGTATTCCAGAGATCTGCGGCGAGTTTCCTGCGCTCCGGATTGAGGCGATGTCGGAAATCACCGTCACGCCATGCCATTGGCTCAGTCAGCCCGGCGCAGATAGGTGCTGTCGGCGGTCTGCACCACGATCCGCTCGCCGGTTCCCACGAAAGGCGGCACCAGGATGCGCAGGCCATTGTCGCATGTCGCCGGCTTGAAGGAATTGGCCGCTGTCTGGCCTTTGACGACAGGCTCGGTCTCTTCCACCGTCAGGATGACCTGTTCGGGCAGCGAGACCCCGATCGGAGTGGTTTCATAATATTCGATCTCCACGACCATGCCGTCCTGCAGATAAGCGCCCTGATCGCCGAGAAAGTCATGCTGCAACTCGATCTGCTCGAAATTTTCCTGATCCATGAAGGCATAGGCTTCGCCGGTGTCATAGAGGAACTGAAACTCCTTCTGCTCAAGGCGCACCTTCTCAACAGTTTCGCTGGAACGGAAACGCTCATTGAGCTTTGATCCATTGAACAGGTTGCGCAGTTCGACCTGATTGAACGCGCCGCCCTTGCCCGGCTTGACCGAATTGGTCTTCATCGCACGCCAGACCTCGCCCTTGTGCTCGATCACATTGCCGGGCTTGATTTCGTTGCCGTTGATCTTTGCCATTTTTCTTGCCTTTCCCGCAGCTTTGACAAGCGCTCACTCTTCGTCAGAAATTTGTATTTGAGACTTCCCGGTAACGCGATAGACTGTCTGAACCAAACTCGCCATAGGGGGCTGTCATGAATGGTATCGTTTCGCGTTTTCTGAATTTCGACAAGCTGATCGGGCCGAGCCTGATCAAGGTCATTTATTTTATTGGACTTGCACTGATTGCTCTTGGCGTCCTGGTGTTCATGCTCGCCTCGCTCGCCCAGATCGGCAACAATGCGCTCGCCGCGATTGGCGGGTTTGTTCTCGGCCCGGTCTTCGGTGTGATTTACCTGATCTTGTGGCGGTTCCTGTGTGAGCTCTACATGTTGTTCTTCCGGATCAGCGACGACCTGCGCGACATCAAGAATGACCGGTTGGGCCTGACGCCCAATACGACCGACGTTTAACGCTCATAACTGGCCGGGTCGTCGAAAGCCCGGTTGAAGGCGGCGATTGCAGCGCCCGCGCCCTGCTCATGGGCCCAGACGCCGGCGTTGACAGCGAGAAAGTCGGCACCCGCGCGCACCAGTGCCGGCGCGTGTTCAACCGTGATGCCACCGATTGCAACACAAGGCAGCTCCATCACGTCCTGCCACCAGGACAGGATTTCCGGGTTGGCCGGGCTGGCATCCTGTTTGGTCTGTGTCGGGTGGAAACTGCCGAACGCGACATAGTCGGCGCCGTGCTCACCGGCCTGCATGGCAAGGTGCCGGCTGGACTTGCAGGTCGCCCCGATGATCGCTTCGGCACCGAGCCGTTTGCGTGCTTCACGCACCGGCATATCCTCCGCACCGACATGCACGCCGTCAGCGCCGGTCTCAAGCGCGAGATCGACATCATCATTGATGATCACGGCAATGTCGCGCGCCTGCACCGGTGCCATGATCCTGTCAGCCAGCCGACGCGTGGCGTCGCGGTCAATCTGGCCATCGGTTTTCAGCCGCAATTGCAGGCAGGCCACATCGCCGGCGTCGAGCGCGCGCAGCAGCCTGTCAGCGAAACCGGTCGTGTCGGCAATCTGCGGCGGTGTCAGCAGATACAGGCGGGTGCGGGGTCTGTCGGTCATGCTGCGCAGTCAAGCACAGGTCGGGTCAGATCGTCAGCCATTCGAACTCTCCCGGGCGGTCTCAAGATCCTCGATCGTGTCTATGTCCAGTCCCTGAAGGCCGGGCAATCGCAGGCGCGCGGCTCCGGGCAGGCGATCAGCAAGGCCGCGCGCACCCTTGTCCCCGCTCAGCGCCATCAGCGCCGGGAATACCTCCCGGCGAAACAGGGCGGGCGGGCCGGCCGCGATATCGGTCTGGCTGAACAGCGCCGGCTGGCCCGGCCCGATCATGTCCAGCATCGCCTGCAGGTGGCTGTCTTCGACCAGCGGCATGTCCGCCAGGATAATCAGGGCCGCAGTTACATCTGGTCGTCCCGTCAGTGCCGAAAGCGCGCAGCGGATCGATGATGACAGCCCGGCGCTGGCCTCGCGATTGGCGTGCAGCTCCCAGCCGGCAGACAGCAATGCGCCCGCGCGCTGGTCATCACCGGGCCTGACAATCGCCAGCCTTGCGGCCAGCGGCGCAGTGGCGAGCCGTCTGGCGGCTGTGGCAATCAGCGGCTGACCGCGAAACGCAGCCAGCAATTTGTCGCCCGCTGCGAACCGGCTTGATTGCCCGGCCGCGAGCAGGACAAGCGCTGTGTGCTCGTGCCTGACCCCACTTGCCGGTGCCGTCGTCTTCGCTTTCCAGGCGGCGATGATCTCTGCCAGAACCGAGGCTGCAAGGAATGACGCATCGCGCAGGGAGGGCACAAGCCCGACCGGGCCGTTCACCCTCGCAATCTGCTCAGCGGCAAGCCCCGCATCGGCCAGTGCTTCGCGGCGCCGCGCCTGTGTGCGCTGGCTGCCGACCGCGCCGACATGAAAGGCCGGTCCGCTCAGCGCCTGCCGCAGCAGCGGAACCTCCCAGTCGCCATCATGGAACATCAATATGAAAGCGGTCCATTCATCATCGCCTGTGGCAGGAAGCGAGGACGGGCTCTGCAGGCGCTCCACCGGGCCAAGTCCCGCAGCATGTGCGAACCGCGCATCCTCCCCATCGCGCAGTTGCAACCGGGTCTCGATGCCGCCAGCCGCAGCCAGACGCGCCAGCGCCAGCGCATCCGCGCCGCGCCCCGCGATCCGCAGGCGAAGCCGGGGCAGGTAACGGGCATGGAACCGCCCGTCCTGCCAGCCTGCCTGAGGGCGCATATCGGCGGGTGCGAGCGCCACCGTGCCATCCT
>CAYUEM010000173.1:3579-6083 GCA_964442925.1 uncultured Hyphomonadaceae bacterium | reverse complement strand
CCAGATAGATGCATGGCAGGTGGTTCTGCTCGGCGATTTCCTGCGCACGCAGGTGCTTTTTCACCGTTACCGGAAAATACGCCCCGCCTTTGACCGTCGCATCATTGCAGACGATCATGCACTGGCGACCGGAGACCCGGCCAATGCCGGTGATGATGCCAGCTGCCGGTGCCTCGTCATCATACATGCCATTGGCCGCCAGCGCGCCGATTTCAAGGAAAGGGGCACCTGGGTCCAGCAATCGTTCGACCCGCTCGCGTGGCAGCAGCTTGCCGCGTGCGGAATGGCGCTCGCGCGAGCGCTCAGGACCGCCCAGGGCCGCCCGGGCCGTCTTGTCTTCCAACTCGCGCACCAGTGCATCCATTGCGGCGCGGTTGGCCGCAAAGGCAGGCGAAGCGGGGTCAAGTGTCGAATTCAGGATCGCCATGACGTTCCGGTTTGCAAAGCGCGCGCGAGCTGGGAAGTTCCCGCGCCCGCATCCGCGCCGCTCAGAGCTGGCCCAGCATATAGTCGGCGCTGGAGACCTTGAATTCCGGCCCCTGCTCGACATTCAACGCTTTCACAGTGCCGTCTTCGACAATCATGGAATAGCGTTGCGAGCGCTGACCCATGCCGAAGCCTGACGCATCGAGGCTGAGACCTAATGCCTGCGCAAATGCGCCATTGCCATCGGCCAGCATCCGCACCTTGCCAGCCGCCCCGGCTTGCTCGCCCCATGCGCCCATAACGAAAACATCATTGACCGATGTGCAAACGATCTCGTCGATGCCCTTGGTCGCCAGATCGCCCTGATGCGCGATGAAGCCGGGAAGGTGTTTTGCCGAACAGGTCGGGGTGAAGGCACCGGGAACGGCGAACAGCGCAACCGTCTTGCCGCCAAAAACATCCGCAGTGGAACGCGGCTGCGGCCCGTCTGCGGTCATTTCCATGAAAGTGGCCTCAGGCAGCTTGTCTCCGGGTTTTACAGTCATCTCTGTCTCCTCGTGCGGGTTATTTGCGATGGCCACAACATGACGCGTGTCTGCGCACAAGACAATGGACATCAGGAGGTCTTGCCAAACTGCGCGCGCTGGCACAGCCTGAGATGACGAAGACCAAAAAAAGACGGGCACCTTGATCATGGAGACAAATCTTACAGGCCAGCTGCTGATTGCCATGCCCGGAATTGGTGATCTGCGCTTTGACCGCTCGGTAATCCTGATCTGCGCGCATAGCGAGGACTATGCGATGGGTCTGGTGTTGAACAAGCCGGTTGAAGGGCTGACGCTGCCTGAACTGCTTGAACAGCTCGACATCCCGGCCAGCATCCATATCCCCGGACGCGATGTGCTCGAAGGTGGCCCGGTAGGTGCCGATCGCGGCTTCGTGCTGCATTCGGCCGACTATCATTGCAGGGATGCGACGATGGAAATCGCCGAGGATCTCTGCCTCACGGCCACCCGCGACATCCTGCATGCTCTCGTCTCGGAGCGCGCGCCGCACCGGGCGACCCTTGCGTTGGGGTATTCTGGCTGGGGCGCAGGCCAGCTGGAATATGAATTGCGCGAAAATGCATGGCTTGTCGGTGAGCCGGCAATCGAAATTGTTTTCGGTAATGATCATCAAAGGAAATGGGACCGCGCGCTCGACCTGATCGGTGTGTCGTCAGGGCGGTTGCAGGCCGATCCGGGTCATGCCTGAAACTGAAGCCCTCATCCGCGGGTCAGAAGCGCGGTGCTGGCAATCCGTCCGACCGGCCTGCCAAACGCAAATCCCTGCGCCTGATCGAAGCCGATATCACCCATAAGCCCCGCCTGCGCGGGGTCTTCAATCCCTTCAGCCGTCACACGCATATCCAGCCGGTGGGCAAGCGCCACGACCGCTTCGACAATCATGCGCGTGCGCGCATCATCAAGACGCCGTGTCAGGTCGGGGTCAATCTTCAGCCCGTCAGCAGGAAGGTCAGCCAGCCAGGCGAAAGAGGAATGACCGGACCCGAAATCATCCAGCACAAGCCCCGCTCCCGCAGCCTTGATCGCCCGCGCAGCGTCCAGCGCGGCACCGAAATCTCTCAGCGCAGCCTGCTCGGTCAGTTCGACCTTCAGGCTGCCGGGGGCAAGCCCATGGCCGTCAATCAGCGTCGCGATCAGTCCTGGCAAATCTGCCTCTTCCAGGTCGCGCCCGGTCAGATTGACATGCACGAACAGATCATCGCGTCCTGTCGTCTCGCGCCAGCTCGCCAGCGCATCGGCAGCCTGCAGCAACATGTTCAACGCAAGGCCGTCATCGTCGAACCGGCCATGCCCCGCCCCGCGCCAGCGCGCCAGCGCCTCGAAACCGACAATCTGCAAACCCGGTTGCAGTGAAATGATTGGCTGGTAAACCGGGTCGAGTTCCGGTCCCGGACGCTCACCACTTTCCGGCTGGCTGGCCAGATTGCGCTCTTCGCCAAGGATCAGCCCCTGCGCCTCACCTGCGCCAAGAAACGCCCCGACCAGTTGCACCCGGCGGCCATCCGACAGCAC
>CAYUEM010000173.1:0-3569 GCA_964442925.1 uncultured Hyphomonadaceae bacterium | reverse complement strand
CCGGGGCTGGTCGGGATCTTTTTGGTTGACAGTTCACGCTGATCGCGTTGCCCTGAAAGCTCCGGCGCAGGGTTTCGCGGCTGAGCCCGTCAAGCTGCGCTGCGATCCCCGACAGCGACCAGCCACCGCGCAGGTCGCGCACCTGCGAGTCCGGCGCAACATCGATGGTGAGGCGATGGCCTGCACCATTCCAGTTCCATCGCCCCTCGCAAACCTGAAACGACGGCTCGTTCATCGCTGCCACCGCGTTGACAGCCGCGCGAAAAGCTGGTGATCCCGCCGTTCGCCATCAATCTCAAGATAGGCGCGGGCAAAGCCTTCTTCGCGGAAATCATTGCGCAGCAGCACATCACGCGAGCGTTCATTATGCGGCAGCGTGGCCGCTTCGAGCCGGTCCAGCATCAGCGTATCGAAACACCAATTGCAGATCGCGCCAACCGCTTCTGACATATAGCCCTTGCCTTGCGCAGCTTCGTCAAGCCAATAGCCGAGCGCGCCCGACTGGGCCGCACCGCGTCGCACATGCGTGATCGATGCGCCGCCGATCATCGCCTCGCTTGTCTGGCTTATGAATATCAGGAAGACATAAGCGCGGTCCTGACGCCAGCCCGCCCGCCAGGCCCGCAGCCGCCGGTTCCAGTCTTCGCGCGACAACGCATCCTTCGGCCAGCGTGGTTCCCAGGGTTCAAGATGGCCACGCGACGCCTCGCGAAGGTCTCGCCAGGCTTCATAATCGCTGCGTTGCGGCGGTCGGACCAGCAAGCGGTCTGTCTTTATCCGTGTCTGACTGGCCTGAACCGCGCTCATCACATCGCTGCGGCGCTTTCGACCGCATCACGAACCGAGCCGAGATCGTTCGGCGTGCGATGGAAAGCCTCGCTGCGAGCGAGCAGTGCGCCGCACCGCTCTGGCAGCTGCGGGCGGACACCTGTTGCCGCCTCGACCGTCTCGGGGAACTTCGCAGCATGTGCCGTGGCCAGAACGACCTGCGTGTCCGGCGTGCGAACCTGCCGGGCCGCCGCCATGCCGACGGCGGTATGCGGACAAACCAGCCAGCCGGTTTCGCCATGCACGCGCGCGATTTCGCTGACCGTTTCCTGCGACGATATGCTGAGCGCGCGAACCCCCAAACAACCAAGCGGGCCGGACACCGCAGCAGGCAATTCCACCTCACCGGACTGAGCAAAGCGCTGATAGATTGCGTCAACCGCCGCGGCGTCGCGCCCGGACGCTTCAAACAAAACCCGCTCCAGATTGCTCGGCACAGTGATGTCCATGGCCGGGCTGGGTGTCGCCTCGACCGGGGTGCGGCGCATCACGCCATCATCGAACGCATCGACCAGCGCGCGATTGGCATTGACCGCGCAGACCGCATGAAATCCGCTGAGCAGGCCACATCTTGCCGCCACATATCCGGCCAGCGCGTCGCCCATATTGCCGCTCGGCACGACGAACTGCAAAGCCCGCTCACCGCCGAGTGCCGCCTGCGCGCCGGCGAAATAGACCGTCTGCGCCGCGATCCGCGCCCAGTTGATCGAGTTGACCCCCGACAGCCGGACCCGGCTGGAAAAATCGCTATCGGCAAACATCTGTTTGACCATTCGCTGGCAATCATCAAAGTCACCATCGATAGCCAGATTGACGACATTGCTCGCCCCGGTCGTCGTCATGAACAGGCGCTGGACCGGAGAAATCCGCTGATGCGGGTGCAGGATCACCAGCCGCACCCGCTCCAGTCCGGCAAAGGCCGCCGCTGCCGCGCCGCCAGTGTCGCCGCTGGTCGCGCACACAACCGTCATCGTCTCGCCGCGCACGGTCAGCGCATAGTCATAAAGCTGGCCGATGAACTGCATCGCCACATCCTTGAAAGCCAGCGTCGGGCCTTCGTGCAACTGCATCAGCCAGCAGTCCGCCCCCGCCTGGACCAGAGGCGCAACGCCCTTGTGTGCAAAGCCCTGATAGGCACGCTCACACATCGCTGCAATCTCGGCGGCGTCGAGCGCATCGCCAGCGAATGCGCCAAGGATGCGCGCAGCAAGTGACGGGTAGTCTTCGCCCCGTCGGGCCGGCGCAATCTGTGGATAATGCTGCGGAACGAAAAGCCCGCCATCGGGCGCAAGGCCGGCCAGGCAGGCGGTCAGGAAATCGACGGGTTCAGCGCGCCCGCGTGTCGAAACGTATCTCATTGGCTTTTCCCGAAACTGAGCCGACCGCGCGCGCGATGGAAAGCCAGATAGACGCCGATCAGTGCCGCCGCGAGCCCCCACCAGGTCAGAGCATAGCCCAGATGACGCTGCGGCGGCAACGGATCAACCGGCTTGCTGGCGGCATAGGGGTTGGCCGCGACACGCACGCGAGAGGGGTCCTCAACCGACCGGATCTCGATCTCGACCGGCTCGACGACAGCGAGATGTTCCGGCGGAAATCCAAGAGCGGCGGCAATGCCAGCGGCGTCAAACACATACCATATCCCTTTGTCGGGCCGGTTACGGGCGCTCGCCCGCGAATTCGGGCGCTCGAAAACACGCCCAGTGACAGATCGCCGACCGCTGACAGGCTCTGCATCGGGCGGGGGATTGATCCCGCCGCGCGCGCCGGTCATCACCAGAACGCCAGCCCCATCAGCAGTCCGCGTTCCAAACACATAGCGCCGCCAGACCGACTCCCCGTCAACAATGCCATATACCCACTGCGCCGGTGCGCCAGTATCGTTCAGAGTTACCAGATGTTCGCTGACCGGCATCTGCGCCGCCACGCCGCCACTGAGCTTTTCGCTGTATCGCGAATACTGCCACTGGCCGAGCCAGAGCAGAACGCACAGCGCTGCCAGAGACAGCACACTCATCAAAGGATAGGGTCGAAGCCGCATGATCGGTTGTCTACACCCGTCGGGCACCGAAGCGCCAGCGCCCGTTCAGCGTGCGTCCCGCGTGAATGGTCAGCTGCCCAGTATCAGATACGGTGCGACATAAACAAATGCGAACAGGAACAGCCAGACCACATCAACAAAGTGCCAGTACCAGGCGGCGGCCTCGAAACCGAAATGCTTCTTCTGGGTGAACCCGCCAGCCATCAGGCGCAGCAGGCAGACTGTCAGGAAGATTGTTCCGATGACAACATGCGCACCATGAAAGCCGGTCGCCATGAAGAAAGCCGAACCATAAAGAGTGCCATCATAACTAAAGCCGGCATGGCTGTATTCGACGACCTGCAGATAGGTGAAGAACATGCCCAGCGCGATCGTCAGGATCAGCCCGTTGCGGCAGCCTGCGCGGTCGCCATGCTGCAGGGCATGGTGCGCCCATGTCACTGTGGTGCCCGACAACAGCAGCACGAGCGTATTGATCAGCGGCAGGTGAAACGGATCGAAAGTCTCGACACCCGCAGGTGGCCAGTCGGCAAAGCGCTGCAGGCTTTCTGCATAGATTGGATTGGTTGCATCCCAGCTCGTCGCACGTTCCGGCCAGAAAATCGCAAACTCGAAGAAGCCCCAGAACCAGGCGACGAAAAACATCACTTCCGAGGCGATAAAAAGGATCATGCCATAGCGCAGGCCAATTTCGACGACG
>CAYUEM010000172.1:0-6096 GCA_964442925.1 uncultured Hyphomonadaceae bacterium | reverse complement strand
AGGCGAGCGGCTGTCGGGTGCGATTGGCGACGAACTGAAGCCGCTGAAACTGGAAAAAGTCGCATTGCGCTTTTCTGTCTCGGCTCTGGCGGAGGGGGACACAGGTGCCAGCGGCGCAGATCGCGTGGTGATCGAAGTGCAGACAAATCCCGGGGCGCCCTTCGGAGCGCTTCAGGATGTCGCATCGGGCGGCGAGCTGACACGGATTGCGCTGGCACTGCGCTGCGCGCTGGCCGAAGGTGGCGGGGCAGGCGCGCTTGTCTTTGACGAGGCTGATCAGGGGGTTGGCGGGGCGGTTGCGGCTGCGATGGGCGAGCGACTCGCGCGGCTTGCGGCAACCGGGCGCCAGGTGTTCGCGGTTACACATAGTCCACAGGTTGCCGCAGCCGCCTGCGATCAGTGGCGCATTTCCAAACAGGCCGAC
Source organism: uncultured Hyphomonadaceae bacterium (assembly GCA_964442925.1). GTDB lineage: Bacteria > Pseudomonadota > Alphaproteobacteria > Caulobacterales > Hyphomonadaceae > UBA5336. The sequence goes on along the minus strand of CAYUEM010000172.1, from coordinate 5,672 downwards.
GGAGCGGAAGGTCTTGGCCGGACAGTCGTGACCGGGCTAGATGACAGTGATCGCATGGAAGAGATTGCGCGGATGTTGTCGGGCCGGGAGGTCACGCGCGAGGCGCGCGCGGCAGCGGCGCGCCTTATGGAGGAAAGATGCCCGCCGAAAAGCCCGTCGAGATGCTGAGCCTGCATGAAGCCGAGGCGGAACTGGAACGCCTGGCAGGGCTGATGCAGGCTGCCGACCGCGCCTATTATGGCCGCGATGACCCTGAAATCAGCGATGCGGAATATGACCGGCTGCGGCTTCGCAACCAGCAGATTGAAGTGCGTTTCCCGGCTCTGCAACGCGATGACAGCCCCGCGCGCAAGGTTGGTGCAGCACCGTCTGCGGGATTTGCCAAGGCGCAGCATGCGGTGGCGATGCTCTCGCTCGACAATGCGTTCAGCGATGAAGATGTTTTCGAATTCGATGCCCGGGTGCGCCGCTTTCTGGGACTAGGTGATGACGCACCGCTCGCCTATACCGCAGAGCCGAAGATTGACGGCTTGTCGCTGTCGCTGACCTATCGCAATGGCGATCTGGTGCGCGCGGCAACCCGCGGAGACGGACAGCTTGGCGAGGATGTCACGGCCAATGCGCTGATGCTCGGTGATATTCCGCGCAGGCTGGCTGCAAGCGGCTGGCCGAACGAGATCGAAATTCGCGGCGAGGTGTTCATGTCCCATGATGACTTTGCAGCACTCAATGCGCGCGAAACCGCGGCGGGCCGCAGGACATTCGCAAATCCGCGCAATGCCGCCGCCGGAAGCCTGCGTCAGCTCGACCCGGAGATCACGCGGGCGCGCCCGCTCGGATTTTTCGCCTATGCCTGGGGCGCGGCGAGCCAGACATTTGCCGACACGCAAAGCGAAGCGGTCGCGCGGTTTGCTGAATGGGGTATGCGCATCAATCCCTGCTTCACGCGCCATGAAACAGCCGAAGGGCTGCTTGCAGCCTATCGCGAGATCGAGGCGAAACGGGCCGAACTCGGCTATGATATTGACGGTGTCGTCTACAAGACCGACCGGTTGGATTACCAGTCGCGTCTCGGGCTTGTCAGCCGCGCACCGCGCTGGGCGATCGCGCACAAATTCCCGGCTGAGCGTGCGACGACACAGCTTGAACGAATCGACATTCAGGTCGGACGCACCGGATCACTGACGCCGGTTGCGCGGCTGAAACCGGTCACCGTTGGCGGCGTTGTGGTGACAAATGCGACCCTGCACAATGAAGACGAGATCGCCCGGCTGGATGTGCGGATCGGCGATCATGTCGAAATCCAGCGTGCCGGGGATGTTATTCCGCAAATTCTGCGCGTGACCGATCCGCAGCGCCCGGATCGCCCGGGTCCGTTTGCAATGCCCGATCACTGCCCGGTCTGCGGATCGAATGCGGTGCGCGAGATCGACGACAAGGGCGTCAGTGATGTGCGCCGGCGCTGCACCGGTGGTCTGATCTGCCCGGCACAGCGCGATGAGCGCCTGAAGCATTTCGTATCGCGCAAAGGGTTTGATATTGACGGGCTTGGCGCAAGACAGGTTCAACTGTTTGCGCAGAAAGGCGTCGTCAGTGCACCCCAGCACCTGTTCCGGCTTGAGGCCCGGATCGCGCAGGCCGGCCTGCCGCCGCTCGCGCAATGGGAAGGCTTCGGAGGCGTATCTGCGCGCAATCTTTTTGCGGCGATTGATGCGCGTCGCAATGTGCCGTTTGCACGGTTTCTCAATGCGCTGGGGATCCGCCATGTCGGCGAGGTCAGCTCCAGCCTGTTTGCGCGCGGGTTTGGAAACTGGAAAGCGTTCTGGGAGACGGTTGAAACCGCCGCCGCACAGGGTGAAGACGGGCCGGCATTTTCCGAACTTACCGCGATTGACGGCATCGGCGCGGCGGCGGCTGGTGCGCTGGTCGATTTCGCGCGCGAACCGCACAATCGCGAAATGCTGGCTGGGTTGCTGGAGGAGGTGACAGTGCGCGATGCCGAGGCGGTGTCCGGGGAAAGCCCGGTGGCCGGGCGAACGGTCGTGTTCACCGGCACGCTGGAGCAGATGACGCGTGACGAGGCCAAGTCAAGGGCGACCGCGCTCGGCGCGCGGGTTGCCGGTTCAGTCTCCAGCAAAACTGATTATCTGGTTGCCGGGCCAGGCTCAGGCTCGAAACTGAAAAAGGCCGAAGACCTTGGTGTCACCATTCTGACCGAGGCCGAATGGCTGAGCCTGATCGACGGTGCCAGCTGACCGATGTTCACAATGGCGCGCAGGCGCGTCCGAGCCAGCTGCGCGCATCGCCATCCAGCGCCGGGCCGATCTCGCCCAGCACGCGCTCATGATAGCGATCCACCCAGATCTGTTCGGTGGCCGTCAGGACCGACAGATCAATCAGGTCGCGTGCCAGTGGCGCCCAGGTCAGGTTCTCGAAACCCAGCATGTCGCGCTCACCGCCCGCAATCGCCTCCGGTCGGGTAACAAATTGCAGGTTTTCGATCCGGATGCCATAAGCACCCTCGCGATAATAGCCTGGCTCATTCGACACAATCATGCCGGCCATCAGCGGCACGTCATTCCAGGCTTTCGCAATGCGTTGCGGACCTTCATGCACGCCAAGATAGACACCGACGCCGTGCCCGGTGCCATGATCATAATCCAGCCCGGCCTGCCAGAGTGCGTGGCGCGCCAGCGTGTCGAGATGCGTGCCAGTCGTGCCAGACGGAAAGCGCACCTCGGCCAAAGCGATATGGCCTTTCAGCACCAGCGTGTAATGCCGGCGCATTTCGCCCGATGGCTCACCAATGGCAATCGTGCGCGTGACATCCGTCGTCCCGTCGAGATACTGACCGCCGGAATCGACAAGATAAAGCGTGCCGCGCTCCAATGTGCGATTCGAGGCGGTCGAAACGCGGTAATGTGGCAGCGCGCCATTCGGGCCTGCGCCGGAAATCGTCTCGAAGGACAGATCCTTCAATCCGCCCAGATCTTCGCGCATCGACTCCAGTTTCAGGGCGGCTTCGATCTCTGTGACCGTGCCAGACTGGCCGTCGGTGCCGAGCCAGTGCAGGAACCGCGTGAGCGCCACACCATCGCGGCGGTGTGCAGCCTGCGTGCCGGCAATTTCCGCCGCGTTCTTGCACGCACGCGGCAGGGCAACCGGATCGCGTTCGCGAGTGATGTTTGCACCTGCACTTGCCAGCCGATCGAAGAACCAGACCGGCGCAAGGTCGGGATCCAGGCTGACAGTTTGCTGGCCGAGAGCGTCGAGCGCCGCGCCAATTTCATCACTGGCGCGCAGTTCAACAGCATTTCCGAGGTGGCCGCGCAACGCCTCGTCTATCTTGGGTGCATCAAGAAACAGCTGTGCGGTTTCGTCCGAACGCAGAATGGCGCGCGAGAGCGGCAGCGGCGAACACGAAACATCGCCGCCGCGAATATTGAAAGCCCATGCGATCGATGCGGGCGAGGTCAGCACGACAGCTTCTGCGCCACTGTCCCTCAGAGATCGCGCAATGCCAGCCCGCTTGTCGGCTCCAGACTGGCCGGCGCGTTCCAGCGGGTGCGCCACGACCGGGGCGCAGGGCATGGCGGGACGGTCATTCCAGGCCGCATCGACCGGATTGACGGACACGGGGAGGAGTTTCGCGCCGGCTTTTGCGGCACCCGCCTCCAGACGCGCCTTGGCGCTGGGCGTGATCAGTTGCGGGTCATATCCGATGATTTTTCCGGCAAGCCCGGAACCTGCCAGCCAGCCAAAGGGTCCGGGATCAGGCATCGCGACAATCTCGAACAGTTCGCCCGGCACCTGGTCGGTGACCTGTAGCGTGTAGCGGCCATCGGCAAAGACCACAGCACTGTCGAGAAAGACGAAAGCCGCCCCGGCCGAGCCGGTAAATCCGGTGGCCCAGGCCAGTCTCTCGGTGGCAGCTGGCAGATATTCATTCTGCCATTCGTCTTCATGCGGAATGAATATGCCATCAAGCGACTGTTGCCGCAGCTGCGCGCGCAGCTGTGGCAGGTGGGCGCGGGCATCCTGCGGACCGCCGCGAACATCAAAATTCTGTTTCATGGAAAGGATACTAACGCGACCGCCCCCGCACGGAAAGGGGCAACCCACCCATGCGATAATGCATGCAGATATCCCGCTGAATTGGTTGTTTGTTCATAACCAAGAACCATATTGCAGCTGCGAACGGAATTCTTCCGTCACAGATTCGAAGGAACGCAAATCATGAAAGTCGCAAATTTTTTCATCGGCGAAACAACTGCTGTCATGCTGCCGGAGACCACGGGGCCGCAGGTCAATGAAATCACCTCACCAGCACCCGCCGCCCAGATTTCGGCACCACCTGTTCACACGGGTCGCCCGCACATTCTGGCCCACCGCAAGAACCGTGCGGCCCGCCGCCTGTCGCGCTAAATATCAAGATTTTACAAAGCTTTGTGATAGACAAGCGTGGACCAGCCATCGCGATGGATACGGTCGATCAGGGTCAGGCCCTGACCGGTATATGCGGCGCGGACAAGAGGCTCCTGATGGCGCAGCAGGCCAGACAGGATGACGCTTCCCCCCGGTGCGATCACCGGCGCAATGCCGGGGGCCAACCTGATCAGCGGTCGCGCCAGAATGTTTGCGAGCACCGTGTCATAGGGCGCATTGCGCTGCACAAAAACTGACCGCGTTCCGGTTGCGGCGTGGATCTGAAGGCGGCGACCACAATGATTGGCATGCGAATTCTGGCGTGCGGTGACCACGCTGACGGCATCGAGGTCGGTGGCAATGGCGCGGTGAGCACCGGCCCGGATCGCAGCGATGGCCAGCACGCCCGTTCCGGTACCGATATCGAGAACCTTGCCGATCCGGCGACGGCGCGCGACAGCCTCCAGACCCAGCAGACAGCCGAGCGTGGTACCATGATGGCCGGTGCCGAAAGCCGGCCCGGCTTCGATCAGTACCTTGCGTTTGCCCGGTGCCTTCCCGGTGAGCGCATGGTGTCCAGCAACAATGAACCGCCCGGCCTCGACCGCCGGCAGGCCTTCCAGCGACAGTTTCACCCAGTCAAGATCGGGTAGCGGTTCTGCATGAGCAGCCAGTCCGGGCACGCTGGCAGCAATCATCTCGATACAGGCCTCAGCGGCGTCAATGTCGCCGGCAAAGGCATCGAGCCGCCATAGCGTGCGGGTTTCCTCCTTGCAGTCAACAGCGTCAGCGGGCGAGGGATCGCTCCAGGCCAGCGCCTGCCAGGCTGTATCGATATCGGCGCGCGAGCCGGTCGCGGTAATCTTGAACATGGCGCGATCTATCAGGCAAAGCCAATTGCCGCCAGAGCGAAAACAGAACCCGCAGGCTGGCGAAAACCGTGTCTTCAGGTTTTCCTCGTCCTTCGAGGCTCGCTTCGCTCGCACCTCAGGATGAGGAAAACAAAAGAGATTCCTCATCCTGAGGAGCGGCCGCAAGGCCGCGTCTCGAAGGATAGGCTACGTGAGCTGGTTTTCCTCGCCTGTTTGAAGTCCTCCCGGTCCCGACCACACCGGACCTTATCTGGCGTCTCTCGCGTGCGGGCCAGAAACGGGAAGGTCCCAGGTCAAGCCCGGGACCCGCAGGCTCTCTCCTCGACTTTGTACGTTTTTGATCAGGTCCAGGTCCAGAAGATGCTGTTGTTTGCG
>CAYUEM010000171.1:0-6103 GCA_964442925.1 uncultured Hyphomonadaceae bacterium | reverse complement strand
CTTCCGGAGCTTCGAAGCGCGCATAGTGGGGGCTCGAAACAATCTGACGAAAACCTAGTCGCTGGTAGAAAGCGATCGATTCGCCAAGTTCGCGGGCTGGCAGCGTGACCTGATTAAGCCGCATTCTTCATCTCAAGCGCGCGCACAAGTTTCTCTTTCCACTGCTTCGGGCTCCCGATCTGCACCGCAAGCAGCTTGGCGCGGCGATAGAACAGGTGGCAGTCGACCTCCCAGGTAAAGCCCATGCCGCCATGGGTCTGGATGTTCTCCTTGGAGGCGAACCAGAAAGCTTCAGACGCCGCCACGCGTGAGGCAGCCGCCGCTTCGGGCAATTCGGCGGCATTGGTCGAGACCGCCCATGCGCCATAAAAACAGTTCGATCGCGCAATCTCATTCTTGACATACATGTCAGCCAGCTTGTGCTTGATCGCCTGGTTGCCGCCGATCGGTCGTCCGAAAGCGTAGCGCTCCTTGGCATATTCGGTCGCCATTTCCTGCGCGCGACTGGCTCCGCCAAGCTGCTCGAAGGCAAACAGCACGGCTGCGCGGTCGATCAGACGGTCGAACAGCGCGCCGCCCTCACCTGCACTGCCGAGCCGTTCGGCCCCTGCGCCGTCGAAGCGGATTTCGCCATGGCTGCGGGTCGGCTCAAGGGTTGCAACCGGATTGCGTGTCACCGCGTCCTGACGCAGATCGACGAGGACAAGGCTCGCGCCAGACCCCTCAGCAGCAAGAACCACTGCATGGGTCGCAATATCACCGTCGGTGACCGGGATTTTCGTGCCCGACAGTTTCTCGCCATCGAACGTCACTTTCAGCCGGGCAGGATCGACATCGCCAGGGCCTTCGCTGGCGGCAAGGCAGCCGATCACATCGCCAGAGGCCACGCCAGGCAAAACGGTCGATTTCTGAGTGTTCGAGCCAGCCAACTTCAGCGCTTCGGCGAAAAGATAGACCGACGAGGCGAACGGCACCGGTGCCAGGGCGCGACCCATTTCCTCTGCCAGCACGCAAAGTTCAAGCATGCCGAGCCCGAGCCCGCCATGCTCTTCCGGGATTGCGGTGCCCAGCCAACCCATCTCGACAATCTTCTTCCACACGCCATCATGATGACTGCGGGCCTCATCGTTCAACACTTCGCGGACATGCTGCGTCGTGCATTCGGCCTCCAGAAACTTGCGCGCCTCGCCGCGCAGGAACTTCTGGTCTTCCGAAAAATCGAAATTCATAGCCGTTTCCACTCCCTGTCATCTTTTTAGATGGATATGAGTTTAGCGCAGTTGACGCGAACGGAAAGGTCTCACGCAAGGGAAGCGGGAGGCGCGCGAAACCTTGGCCAGAACGCGCTCAATTCAGCCAGATGATCCCGGCATTCAGCCAGCCGGCGAAACTGACCCAAGCCAGATAGGGCAGCTGCAACCAGGCCGCTAGCCGGGAATGACGCGCAAACTCAAGCATCATGGCAAGGATCATCAGCCACAGGGCGACCAGCAGCACGATTGCAAGCTCAGGCTGGCGAAATCCGAAAAACGCCCATGACCAGCCAAGGTTCGGGATCAGTTGCGCAAAGAAAAGCCCGAGCGGGCGCGATGCGCCTGCCCAGCTGCCGGCACGGCGCGCCACCAGCAAGGCGCTGACCGCCATCAGCGTGAAAAGCACCGGCCAGACAATTGCGAAGGCGAGGTCCGGCGGCGTGCCGCGCGGCTTGGCAAGTGCCTTATACCAGGCATTGTCGGATCCGCCCGAGACAATGGCCCCCATCGCCGCAGCGGCGATCACGGCCAGGACGATCAGCGCGTAAACAAGCGGCGAAGTGCGAGGCACCTTTTCGGTGGATTTCATGACTTTGTGGCTAGCAGGTCTGCGCTTTGCGGTCGATACGCATCTGTGTTATAATATGCGTTGTAACAGGAGGCCGCAATGAGCGAACTCAAACTTCGCAAGATCGGCAACTCGGTCGGCTGATCCTTCCGGCGGAGGATCTTGCCCGTCAGCAGATCAACGAGGGCGACACGCTGATCCTCAGCCATACACCAACCGGGCTCAAGCTGGATATCTATGATCCGGAAGTCGCAGAACAGGTCGAGGCCGGGCGCGAAATCGCGCGGCGTTACCGCGACACGCTTCGTGAACTGGCCAAGTGACCGCGTTTCGATGGCTGCGCCCTGAGGCCCTGCTTATCCTGCATGATGAGGGGCTGGCCGAACATGGAGGGCTTGAGGGCATTCGCGATAACGGATTGCTCGAAAGCGCGATGAAGGCACCCGAGAACAAGGCTTATTACGAAGATGCGGATGTCTTTGGCTGCGCAGCGTCATACGCCTTCTCAACCGTCAGGAACCATTCCTTCTTCGATGGAAACAAGCGCGCTGCGTTTCTGGCCTGCGCAACATTTCTAACGATCAATGGGGTGGAACTGACGGCCACCCAAGCCGAGGCGACATTGAAAATGCTGGCACTTGCTGCTTCAGAAATGTCAGAAGCTGAGTCCGCAAACTGGCTGCGCGCGGCGAGCCGGCCAGCTTAGCGCGCCCCGCACAGGCCGGCGCTTAAGGCCATTTCACCACTGGCGGCATGCTGGAGAGAATCGACTTCACATTGCCACCGGTTTTCAGACCGAATGTCGTGCCGCGGTCATAAAGCAGGTTGAACTCGACATAGCGCCCGCGCCGGACCAGTTGCTGTTCGCGTTCGGCCTCGCTCCAGGCTTCATTCATGCGGCGGCGGACGATTTGCGGGTAAATCTCGGCAAAGGCGCGCCCAACCGAACGGGTGAAAGCAAAATCGGCTTCCCAGTCACCGGAATTGATCCGGTCATAGAAAATCCCGCCAATTCCACGCGGTTCATCGCGGTGGGGCAGGTGGAAATACTCGTCGCACTGGCGTTTGAAGACTTCATGATCGGCCATGGCATGACCCTCGCAGGCGCTTTTCATGGCGGCATGGAAATCGACCGCATCGGGAAAATCCTGCTGGCGCTGATAATCGAGCAAGGGGGTGAGGTCGGCCCCGCCACCAAACCAGCTTTGTGATGTCACGATCATGCGGGTGTTCATATGCACCGCCGGCACACGCGGACTGACCGGGTGCGCGATCAGCGAAATGCCAGACGCCCAGAATCGCCCGTTGCTATCATTGGCACCGGGAATCTGCGCGCGGAAGGCCTCGGAAAACTCGCCATAGACTTCCGAAACATGCACGCCGACCTTCTCGAACAGGCGACCCTTCATCACTGCCATCTGGCCGCCGCCAAGATCTTCGCCGGTCTCGCCGCGTTGCCAGTCCGTGCGCTCGAAACGTCCCGGCAGGCCTTTGTAGAGCGGAGGCGATGCGGCCGCATCAAGCCCTTCAAACCGCGCAAGGATGTCGTCCTGTAACGCACTGAACCATTGCCGGGCGCGGGTTTTCTGTGGATCGGGTGCGTTCATCGGGTGCTTATCCAGTGTCAATTCATGTCCATCCTTCTGATCTTCACCATCGCCAGGGCCGGCGGCAAGAAAGCGGTTTGCGGCGTTCAGCCGCAATGCATGACGCGCGCGATGGTGTATGTCACTTGCCAGACATCAATATTGGCACGAGGATTCGAGAACCGTGACCGACACGCCCGTGACCGAAGCGCACGAAGACATCGACGATGATCGTCGCAATTTTATCCATATCGCTACCGCCATGACAGTGGTCGGAGGGGCCGCCGCTCTGGCCTGGCCACTGATTGACCAGATGAACCCGGCAGCCGACACCAAGGCCGCGTCCAGCCTTGATGTCGATATTTCGAAACTCCCGGTTGGTGGCGAGATCAGGGTTCTGATCGGTGGGCGACCTTTCTTCATCCGCCATCGCACTGCGGCAGAGATCGCAACCGCTCGCAGCGTCAATATTGCCAACCTGCCCGATCCGCAGAGCGACGAAGAGCGCCTGATGCCGAAACCTGACGGGTCGCTGAACCCGGCCATTCTGGTGACATCGGGCGCCTGCACCCATCTCGGCTGCGTCCCGGTCGGACCTTCACAGGGCAATGTCGGAGATTATGGCGGCTGGTACTGTCCGTGCCACGGTTCGCATTACGATACTTCCGGGCGGATCCGCAAAGGCCCCGCGCCGGCAAACCTGCCCGTGCCGAATTATGCCTATCTTTCCGACACCGTCATCAATATCGCACTTTAAGGGAGGCCGGTCAGAGTCATGAGCGGACATGAATCGTCCTACGAGCCGAAATCAGGCTTTGAAAAGTGGATCGACACGCGCCTTCCCCTGCCGCGTCTGGTCCATGACAGTTTCGTCGACTTTCCGACGCCGAAGAACCTCAATTACTGGTACACATTTGGTGGTATCCTGGCGATCTGCCTGATGATCCAGATCATCACCGGCATCGTGCTGGCGATGCATTACACGTCCAATGTCGATCAGGCCTTTGCCTCGGTTGAGCGGATCATGCGTGATGTGCCCTACGGCTGGCTGCTGCGTTATGTCCATTCCAATGGGGCGTCCTTCTTCTTCCTGGCCGTCTACATACATATGTTCCGAGGGCTGTATTACGGCTCATACAAAGCCCCGCGCGAGGTGCTGTGGATCCTCGGCTGCGTGATTTTCCTGCTTATGGTTTCAACCGCCTTCCTCGGCTACATCCTGCCATGGGGACAGATGTCGCTGCATGGTGCCAATGTGATCACCTCGCTGTTTGGTGCGATCCCGATTGTTGGTGAGAGCATCAAGACGTGGCTTCTGGGCGGACCGTCCATTGGCAATGCAACGATCCAGCGCTTTTTCTCGCTGCATTATCTCTTACCCTTTGTGATCGCCGGCGTCGTGATTCTCCATGTCTGGGCGCTGCATGTTCCCGGCAACAACAACCCGACCGGCGTGGAAGTGAAGGATGTCAAGAAAGACACTGTGCCCTTCCACCCGTACTACACAGTCAAGGATGGGTTCGCGATTGTCGTCTTCCTGATCGTGTTTGCGACCTTCGTCTTTTACATGCCGAACGTGCTGGGCCATGCAGACAATTATATCGAGGCCAATCCTCTCGTGACACCTTCGCATATCGTGCCTGAATGGTATCTGCTGCCGTTCTATGCGATCCTCCGTGCGATCACATTCGATATCGGCCCGATCCCCGCCAAGCTGTGCGGTGTGATCATGATGTTCGCATCGATTGCCGTGCTGTTCGTGGTGCCATGGCTGGACACGAGCCGGGTCAAATCGATGCGCTATCGTCCCGTCGCCCGGCAGTTTTTCCTGGTGTTCGTGCTGGCAGGCTTTCTGCTCGGCCTGTGCGGAGCGAAGAATCCCGACGATGCCATCATCCCGATTGGCAGCGACAAGCTGGTGGTTGAGTATTCCGATCCGGCAGGGCTGGCGGCGAGCCGGGTGTTCAATGAGTATGAAGAAGCAGCTGCCTTCCGTGACCAACAACCGGAAAGTGCTGCTGCCTCAATTGCAGTACGGGAGGCTTCTGCCTTTACCTATCTGCACCTGGCGCAGATCCTCACGCTGTATTATTTCGCCTATTTCCTCGTGATCCTGCCGCTTCTCGGTTTGCAGGAGCGCCCGAAGGATGAGCCGGATTCGATCCACAAATCTGTTCTCCATCGCGCGCCGGCCGCCGGCACGCCAATCGCTCAGCCGGCCGAATAGGAGATTTCGCATGACACGTTTCAAAACGCTCATTGCGGCGCTGGCAGGCCTTGCCTTCGCAGGCAGTGCGATGGCAGCCGGCGGTGCCAAACACGCGGAAGGGCCCGAAGGCGGCTTTGCCTTCGAAGGCCCATTCGGTCAGTTCGAGCAGGATTCGGTGCAACGCGGCTATCAGGTCTATCGTGAGGTTTGTGCGTCCTGCCACTCGATGAAGCTGATGCATTACCGCAATCTCGGAGATCCGGGCGGTCCGTTCTATAATGAGGACTATCCCAACCCCAACGACAATCCGCTTGTGAAAGCTTTCGCTGCGCAGGATGAGATCCTGTCGAGCGTGCCAAATGATGTTGGTGATTATGAGTATCGCCCGGCTATGCCCGCTGACACGTTCAAGGCACCCTATGCCAACAAGGCTGCGGCTGCCGCTGCCAATGGCGGGGCGGTTCCACCCGATCTTTCGGTCATCACC
>CAYUEM010000170.1:0-6150 GCA_964442925.1 uncultured Hyphomonadaceae bacterium | reverse complement strand
CCACCGCCCATCCAGACCATCCCGGCATCACCAGGCGCGACGCGCTGGCCGTGATCACGTTGGCATGACGTGTTCTGGTCACCATCGGGCCTGACCCGATGCCGCATGAAGGACCTCGGGTCGGAGCCCGAGGCCGACGAGATTTGATGGCGGGTTATGGGTTTTCGCCGAGCAGGCTTTCCAGAACCGGAGGCAGGTCAACACCATACTGGTCCTGCAACTTGTCGATCACGCCGAAGAACAGGATGAAGCCAAGCACCGGCGGGATCACAAATCGCAACAGCGTGCGCACGAACACCACCACCTGTCCTGAGCCCAGTTCCTCGCGCAACGTCTGACGCGAAAGAACCCAGCCGGCAAAAAGTGAAATCAGGATCCCGCCGAGCGGCAGCATGATCGAGCCGGTGATGAAGTCAACATGGTCGATCCAGTCGCCATAATAGACATAGCCGGCACCCAGGACGAACATGATCAGGCCGAGCGCAATCGCGCCGTGTGCCCGGCTGATCCAGGGCTGGTCTTCCAGCCAGGACACACCGACCTCGAACAGGGAAATCGACGAGGTGAAAGCGGCAAACAGCGCCAGTGTGAAGAACACCCCGCCGACCAGTCCGCCCATCGGCATCTGGCCAAACGCCACCGGCATGGTCACGAAGAACAGCCCGCCGCCGCCCGCCGGATCGAGACCGAACGCAAACACGATCGGGAAGATCGCAAAACCGGCAATCACCGCAACGAATGTGTCAGCGCCGGCGACCAGTCCCGAATTGGCGGGGATAGAGGTGCTGCGATCAAGATAGGCACCATAGGTCACCATCAGGCAGGAGCCCACGCCGATCGAGAAAAATGCCTGCCCGACTGCGGAAAGGAATGTGCCAAAGCCAACCTTCGAAAAGTCCGGATTGAGCAGGAAGCTTGCCGCGCCAGCTGCATCACCGGTGAACAGGGCAAATCCGACCATACCGAGCAGCATGATGAAGAATGCCGGCATCAGGATACTCGCCGCCCACTCGATCCCCCCGCGCACGCCGCGCGCAACGATGAAGACATTGAGAGCAAGGAACATGGCGAGATAGGCAATGATTTCCAGCTTGCTTCCAACCGTCTTGCCGAAATTCTCCGCCGATGCGGCCGCGTCAAACCCTTCGAACCGTCCGGTAAAAGCTTGCGGGATGAAGTCGAACACCCAGGTTGCTACAACCGTATAGAACGAAAAGATCGCCAGCGACGTGATCGCGCCAACCCAGCCGACGAGCATCCATAAGCCGGATTTTCCCTCGCTTTCGGCGATATGGCGAATGCCGGAAATGGCAGAGCGCTGGCCGCGTCGGCCAACCGCATATTCCGCCATCAACACCGGCAGGCCAAGCAGCAGCACACAGAGCAGATAGATGATGATGAAGGCGCTGCCGCCATTCTCACCGGCCGTGAACGGAAAACGCCAGAGATTGCCAAGGCCAACCGAAGAGCCCACCGCCGCCATCAAAAAGCCGAACCGCGAACCCCAGTGTTCGGATTTCGAGTGAATTGCGGTCATGAATTTCCTCCCCGGCGCTCTCGGCCCTGATTTGTGACGCTGACGTTACGGCGGGCCAAGCAAAAATCAATCGCCAATGCCAAGGCTTAGTTGAGGCGCAGCCTCTCCTTGCGGCCCAGATCGACCGAAAGCACCAGCCCGAATCCGGCCATCACCGTCAGCATCGCCGTGCCGCCATAAGACACCAGCGGCATCGGAACACCAACAACCGGCAGCAGACCCAGCACCATGCCGACATTGAAGACGATATAGAAGGCGACCATTGCGACCGCTCCGGCGCTCGCCAGCTTGCCGAATAAACTGCGCGCGCGCGCAGAAATGATCAGCCCCCAGCCCAGCACAACGCCCCAGAGCAGCAGCAGGCCGCTGGCCCCCAGAAAACCGAGCTCCTCAGCCACGACGGTGAGGATGAAATCAGTATGCTGTTCGGGGATATAGTCGAGTTGCGACTGCGTGCCTTTCAGAAAACCCTTGCCGTCGAACCCACCCGAGCCAACCGCGATTTTCGCTTGCTGGATCTGATAGGCATCGCCCAGCGCATCACCCGGTTGTCCGGCGAGCTGTTCAAGGAATGTGTCCACCCGCCCACGCTGATAATCCTCCAGCACATAGCTGTAGACCAGTTGCACCGAAAGCGCTGCGCCCACAGCGCCTGCAAGAATGATCCGCCACGGCAGGCCGGCCAGAAAGATGATCACCCCGCCAGATGCCATCAGCGCGAGCGTGGTGCCGAAATCGGGCTGTTTGAAGATCAGCGCCGCCGGCAGGATCATCAGGCCCACCGCGGGCAGATGGATCAGATAGCGGCCCGGCGGGCGATCCTTCGGTTGCAAGGCACCATGATAATAGCGTGCAAGTGCCAGCCCGAGCGTGAGTTTCATGAATTCCGACGGCTGGACATAGATCGGGCCGATTTGCAGCCAGCGTTGCGCACCGCCTTGCACAGACCCGGCAAACTCCACCAGAATCAGCAGAATGAGCGTTACGACATAGCCTGGATAAGCCAGTTTCATCCAGTAACGCAAAGGCACAAGTGCAAGTGTCAGCATGACGCACAGAGCGACAACAAACCGGACCATGTGGCGCAGCGGAAGACTGGTCTCGGCCGCCTTGCTGAAGCTGACCGAATACAGCATCCCTGTGCCGAGCGCAGCAATTGCAATTGTCAGGAACACGAAACCCCATTGCAGCCGCGCCAGCCGTCGGAAACCTTCGGCACGGTCAAAACTGAGGCTGCCACCTGATGGCGCGCTGGCAAGCGTCGGCGAATGTCCCGGTGAAACCATTCAAGGCGCTCCCTTTTGCGAAACGGGCGACGCAAAGGCAGCGGTGCGCTGCGCAACCGGTGCACGCCGGCTGTCCAGCCGCAGGGCCTCGGCCATGATATCACGCGCGACAGGCCCGGCCGCGCCCGACCCGCTGCTGCCATGCTCGACAATCACGCTGATCGCATATTTCGGATCATCAGCAGGGGCATAGCCAACAAAAAGCGCATGGTCGCGCAGCTTGCGTTCGAGATCCTCATTGCGGATCACCCCGCTGGCGCGTTCGCTCGCTGAAATTCGCCGCACCTGCGCGGTTCCGGTCTTGCCTGCCATGCGCGCGCCGGCAACGCCAAGCTCGCCGGATCGCCGGGCAGTGCCACCCCATTCGGAGGTAACCGCAAACATTCCGTCTTTCATCCGCTGCAGGATTTCCGGATCGAAATCCGGGCTGGGATGTGTCGCCGTCTCCAGCGACGGACCAACAACCAGCAGTCGCGGATCGAGGAAACGGCCAAGCGTGGCCACACGCGCCGTCATCAGTGCCAGCTGCAGGGGCGTGGCCGTCAGATAGCCCTGACCGATACCAAAATTGAGCGTTTCACCCTCATACCAAGGCTCACCACGGTTGGCCCGTTTCCAGGCATCATCGGGAACCACACCTGTCGCCCCTCCGGTCATGCCAAGCTGCCAGGTGTCACCGAAGCCGAAACGGCGGGACACTTCGGCAATCTTTTCCACGCCGGTGCGTCGTGCCACTTCATAGAAATAGACATCACAGGACTGCTTGATGGCATTGTGCATATCCATCGAGCCATGCCCGCCCCGTTTCCAGCAATGCCAGGTCCGGTTGCCGAACCGGTAATGTCCCGGACAATGCACGCGATCGCGCGGATCGATCACGCCGGCCTCAAGCGCTGCGGTGCCGACCACCATCTTGAAGGTCGAACCGGGCGGATAAACGCCATCATAGGCCTTGTGATAAAGTGGCGAGCGATCATTGTTGCGCAGCGCATCATAGCCTGTCTGGCTGATGCCATTGACGAAATCATTGGGATCGAAGGCCGGTGTCGAAACCAGCGCGAGAATGTCACCGGTCTCCACATCGAGCACGACGGCCGCGCCCGACTCAGAGCCAAAGCGGTCAATTGCAGCGCGTTGCAGTCGCGAATCGATCGAGACGACGATATCGCGGCCGGGCGATGCTGGCTGGTCCTGGTCTTCCACCGTGCGCATGATCCGCCCGGCAGCATCAACCTCCACGGCGCGGAAACCCGGCTTGCCGGTCAGCCACTGATCACAGACCCTCTCAATCCCGGAACGGCCCGTTCGCATGTCGGGATGCTGGTAAAGCCGGTAGAGGCCGCGCCGTTTGTCTTCCCATTTCACCTGCAGCGCGCTGCCATCGGAAAGCTGCCGCCCGATCACCGCCGGATGGACCGCTCCATCAAGGGTCTGGGACTGCAGCTCTTCCCTCTGGCGTGCATCGAGGCCCTCGCGCGAAACGGCCTCGGCAATCAGGCGGACAAGATCACGCTGGCTGGCCTTGGCGACATAGCCGAGCACATGCGCGAAATCCCGCCCCCGCGGATAGGAGCGGCTTGCGCCCATTTCGACCTCGACGCCCGGCAGTTGCGCAGCATGCAGCTTCATCCGCGCGAAATCCTCATAGGTCAGTTCGTTGGCGACAAGTGTCGGCACAAACCGGGCCTGGCGCGTCGCTTCGCGGGCGATCTGCTCCTGCCGGCTGGCGGGCAGGTCGATCAGCTCGGCAATGCGTTGCAGCACCTCGCGCACATCACCGGCCTGTTCGCGCGTGATCGAAACCCGGCCAGCCTGACGCTGCGCAGCCAGCGGAACACCGAACCGGTCGAGGATCTGCCCGCGCTGCGGCGGGGCGAGGTCGAGCCGGATGCGGTTGTCCTCGGCAAGATCACGATAGGTCTCACCGCGCCAGAGCTGGAGCTGTGCGAAACGGCCAATCAGCCCGCCCCAGATCAGCGCGCCCGCTCCCCCGGCGACGAGGAACCGGCGATTGATGCTGGAACCGGAATCGAAGGATTTTTTCGGATTGGCCATCGCTCAGCCCCCTCCTGCGAATTCACCCGGTCGCCTGTCGAGATCGAGGATCGGCTGAATCAGAATATAGACCAAAGACGTGGTCAGCCAGGAAAGCATCAGCGGCAGCAGCGGGACTGCGGTGTCGGCAAGCCCCGAAGCGATGATCCAGACAGCGATGAAACCGGCCAGCAGGCTGACATGCGGCAGGAGCTGGCCCAGCACCGGGTCGCGTTCGGTGTCGAGGCTGTCGGCAGCCCCGGCATGCAGGCCATAAGTGACAAGATTGACAATCATGAAACAGCCAAGCGGCGCCATGCTCAGTATATCCTGCAACAGGCCTAGCAGGGCCAGCGCCAGCATCGGCCGGATCGACAGCCCGACCCGCGCCCAGCCAATCCCGCCGGCAAGGGCAGCATACGGCCAGGCGATCTCGATCCCGAACACAAAGCGAGGTGACTGACCGATCAGCATAATCGACACGATCATGATCACACCGATCAGCAGCCGGGCATTCGGCCCCGTGCGTTGCCATTGCATTGCGACCGGATTGAGCGAACGGCTTGCCATCACTGCGTCACCGGGGTTAGCGCCTGCGGGCCTGCCTCAAGCCCGGCAATATCATTGTCAGGCGTCAGATCATCTTCGGGTCGCGGAATATTGACCGATGGAACAAGCCGCACGAAGCCGCCGCGGGTCTCGGCCATTGAAAACCGCGTGCGCCAGTTGCCCTTGTCTCCGAGCAGGGCAATGCCGATGGTCAGTCCGCGCGGAAACACGCCGCCCTCGCCGCTGGTGACGATCAGCTCGCCCGCGATGAACGCATCATCTTCCGGCCTGTCGCCAAGCGTGCCGAGCCCGTCACGTGCGCCAAACAGGATGGCGCGCACACCGCTGGCCTCGCCCATGACAGGAACGCGGCTGTTGAAATCGGTAACCATAAGGATCC
The DNA here is from genome assembly GCA_964442925.1 of uncultured Hyphomonadaceae bacterium. Classification (GTDB taxonomy): domain Bacteria; phylum Pseudomonadota; class Alphaproteobacteria; order Caulobacterales; family Hyphomonadaceae; genus UBA5336. The sequence goes on along the minus strand of CAYUEM010000170.1, from coordinate 344 downwards.
GGCTGGAGGTTTCTCCGATCTGGATCACGCGACCGACCAGTCCGCCTTCATTGACCGCAACATAGTCAACTGCAACGCCTTGTGCGCGCCCGGCATTGGCCAGCAGCGTGCGGGCAAACGGCCCTTCGGTTTCCGCTATGACGCGGGCCGTCACACCTTTTACCGGGGGCTCGCCGAGCGCATTGAGCATCGACTCATAGGCCTCAAGCCGCTGCGCCATGCTGCGCGCGGCCGCCTCATATCGCGACAATTCGCGCACCCGCGCCCGCAATTCGCGGATTTCCGCATCGCGCTCGGCCTGCCCGGTCAGGTGCGCAATCAGGCCGGCTTTCGGCTCGCCAAGT
>CAYUEM010000169.1:0-6168 GCA_964442925.1 uncultured Hyphomonadaceae bacterium | reverse complement strand
GCCCTTGCCGGCCCGCGTGAACAGGCCGACAACCGGCTCGCCATCGCGCTTGTCGAGCAGCTTGATGATGCGCGCTTTCCAGCCGGCGGCATCTTCCGTCAGCCGGCACAGGGCGCGGTCACCAATGCCCGGCTCCGGCGCTCTTGGTGCGCCGCCCTTCGCGCGCCGCGCCGCACCGGCATAGATCAGGTCAGGGCCGAACGGACCGTCACGACCGAGCGCCCGGCCGATCAGGTCGCCATGCTCGTCGATCCGCAGAAACGCCACAAGCGTGGTCGCGGGCGGCGCTTCGGCGCGGGAGAAACTGCGCGAGCCAATCCGCTCCAGCGTGCCCTCGTTTTCAAGTTCCTTGAGGATCTGGCGCAGGGTGGCGCGCTCCTGCCCCTTGACGTTGAGACCGCGTGCGATCTCTCGCCGTGTGGTGACGTGTGGGTGCTTTTCAAGAAATGACAGCACGCTTTGCTTATCGGGAAATGACATGGCTATCTATATAAGGGAGTCGCGTGCAGAATTCTCTCATAATTCATGGCCACTCAGAATTCGAACACCGTCGCGCCACCTTCATTGCCGATGATGATGGTTCGCGCCATCGCGATGAACAGGCCATGCTCAACCACGCCTGGCACACTCGAAAGGCGCGCAGCGAGAGCCTCGGCATCAGGAATGCGCCCGCAATGGCAATCCAGAATGTGATTGCCGCCATCAGTGACCAGCGGCTTTGCGTCATCGGCCATGCGCATTTCGACTTTCGGGCGCTCGATGCCAGAGGCCTGCAGCGCATCGAACACGTTCCTGGCGGTCAGCGTGAAGCCGAACGCGGTCACCTCCACCGGCAGCGGGAATGCGCCCAGCCGCTCGACCTGTTTCGACGGATCGGCGATCACAACCATATGTTCGCTGGCATCGGCGATGATCTTCTCGCGCAGCAGGGCCGCCCCGCCGCCCTTGATCAGGCTGCCGACCGCATCAATTTCGTCGGCACCATCAACCGTCAGATGTATCCGGTCAACCTGATCGACCGGGACCAGCGGCACACCGAGACTGTCGGCCAGTCGCCGGGTCTGCTCGCTGGTCGGAACCGCGCGCACCATCAGGCCGTCAGCGATCTCCTCGGCCAGTCTCTCGACGAAATATTTCGCTGTTGAGCCGGTGCCGAGGCCAAGCGTCATTCCCTCCTCGACCCATTCCATGGCCGCGTGTGCTGCATTTTCCTTCTCGCGTTCATTGGCCATTGCCGCCCTCTTCGTCCTTCTGCGCTGCCTTGCGGGCTTTCATCCTTTCGCGGAAGGCATGCGCCCAGCCTTCCCGCAGCATCTGACGACCCCGCGCAACGGCAAGGCCATCGGCAGGCACATCCTGCGTCACCACACTGCCAGAGCCGACATAGGCCCCCTCGCCGATCTTGACCGGCGCAACCAGCGCACTGTTGGAGCCGATAAAGGCGTTCGCGCCGATCTGCGTGCGATGTTTGAAGACGCCATCATAATTGCAGAAAATCGTGCCGGCACCGATATTCGCGCCCGCGCCGACATCGCCGTCGCCGAGATACGACAGATGATTGGCCTTCGCGCCGGCACCGAGCCGGGCATTCTTGATCTCGACGAAATTGCCGACATGGGCATTTTCTTCCAGCACCGCGCCGGGCCGCAGCCGCGCATACGGGCCGACAACCGCCCCGGCGGCGACGCTCGCGCCCTCCAGATGGCTGAACGCGCGCAGTCTTGCGCCACTGGCGACACGCACGCCCGGGCCGAAGACGACATTCGGCTCGATCACGACATCGCGGCCGATTTCGGTGTCATGGGCGAAAAAGACCGTCTCGGGCGCGACCAGCGTCACACCTTCGCGCATCAGCTCTGCGCGCCGCCGCGTCTGGAAAGCCGCTTCCGCCGCGGCCAGTTCAGCGCGGGAATTGACGCCGAGCACATCGGCCTCTGCGCAACGGACCGCCTTGCACACGCCCCCTTCTGCGCGCGCCAGCCCGACAATATCTGTCAGATAGTATTCTCCCTTGGCATTGTCGTTCGTCACCTGCGACAACAGCGCGAACATATGGCCTTTGTCAGCGGCCATGACGCCGGAATTGCACAGCCGGACGGCGAGTTGTTCTGCGCTGGCCTCTCTGGCCTCGACAATCGCGGTGAGGTCGCCGGTCGCATTCCTGATCAGACGGCCATATGCGCCCGGCTCGCGCGCCTCGAAGCCAAGCACCCCGACAGCAGCTCCGCGCGCGATCTCGTCGAACAGTGCCTCAACGACATCGACCGGGATCAGGGGTGTGTCGCCATAAAGCACCACCAGCGGCCCGTCATGGTCAGCCAGCGCAGCGTCACCGGCCTGCACGGCGTGACCCGTGCCCAGCGGCGGGTCCTGGATCGCAACAGCGTTCTCGCCCAGGCGTGCGCGCACATGCTGTTGCAGGGCGTCCTGAGCCGGCGAACAGACCACCACGATCCGAGAGCAGCCCGCCGCCTGCGCCAGTTCAATCGACCAGTCGATCATCGCGCGCCCGCCGACATGATGCATGACTTTCGGCAGGTCGGACTTCATCCGCGTGCCCTGGCCGGCTGCCAGTATGATTGCCGCGCGCTTACTCATTCCTGCGACTCCTCGCTAATTGGCAGCCATGGGACTAGAGCAAACCGGGTCGATATGCGAGTCCCAAGGCCAATCAACGCAGGAGATGACAGGGCGATGACACAATCGGCGACAGACCGCCCGCTACAAGGCTGGACCATTGTCTTCGATCTTGACGGCACACTGGTGGAAAGTGCACCGGACCTGCTCGGTGCCCTCAATCACACGCTGGCCACGCGGGCGCTCGCGCCGGTCAGCCTCGACCAGATCCGCACAATGATCGGTGAAGGTGCGCGGGCCATGATCACAAAGGCGCTGAGCGACGCTGCGATCTCCTTGACACCGCCAGAGCTGGACCAGCTGTGGCACATCTTCATCGCCCACTACCGCGACAATATTGCCACCGAAAGCCATCTTTTCGATGGCGCAAGCCGGGCGCTTGATGAACTGGCCGCTCTTGGTGCCAGCCTTTGCGTCTGCACCAACAAGCCGCAGGACTTGTCTGAACAGGTGCTCGATGCACTTGGCGTGCGTATGCGCTTTGCCGCGATTGTCGGCGCCGACCGGGTGGCCCGCAAGAAGCCGGACGGTGGCCATATCCTTGCAACACTGGAGGCAGCCGCAGGCGATCCGCGCCGCGCCATCATGGTCGGTGACAGCCGAACAGACGAAAGGGCAGCCCGCGATGCCGGACTGCCCTTCATCTTTGTTCCGTTCGGTTATGAGGCCGAACCTGCCAGCGCCATGCGTGCCGACGCCGTGGTTTCAGATTACCGCGAACTTGTCGGTGCCGTACGCTTGATCGTGAGCTAAGCAGCCGCCTGCTGGTCGGTGCCGGCACGATAGGCCGAACGCCGGTTTGCGCCGTCACTCGCTTTGCGACGGCTTGGCATTCCGTTCACCATGTCGCTGCGCACATCTGTGCGTGCGCTTCGCATTGCGGCGACGAAACCGGAATCCACAAGGTCGACATCGACTTCATATCCGCGTTCCGCCCAATATTCTCTGATCTTTTCCTTCAGGCGACGGGCACCCTCAGCGTCACACCAATCTCTCATGAGTTCTCTCTCCAGGCTCGATCTACATTTGAACGCATTTCACCAGTCTTGGATCAATACGGGCCTGTCCTTCTCGTTTCTTGCAAAACGCGGGTTTTCCCGTCGTCTGTTAACTAGTTGACCCCAAATCCTGGCAAACTCAAGGCGACCGGCAATTAAAATTGAGGCAAGGATTGGCAGATGAACGGGATTTCAGGATGAATGAAGGTTCAAGCGATCCCGCGTCTGCAATCGAACTGCAAAAAAGGCCTGCTTTTCTTGCCGGAGATCGATCTGCGAACGGATTTGACTCCTCTCGCGCGAGCGGCGCAAAAGCGCGCCTCAACCGAACCTGAACAGCCATGCAAATTTGAACCCGAGTTAACCGTTTTCGCATACATATGTTTGGTTGATTAGGCACGACTGAATGCCGCGAGTCAGACTTGCAGCCCTGGACACGCCTGATTGCTTGACGTGCGGATCGTTCGCACGTAATGGCTTCGCTCCGTTTCAGACGGGCGATTAGCTCAGCGGGAGAGCACTGCCTTCACACGGCAGGGGTCACTGGTTCAATCCCAGTATCGCCCACCACATCCCCCAAACCCTATGCCAGTTCATTCCCAATCCCGTTGATTGCGGTGACGCCCTGCCACATTGGCGAACAGTCCGGCACGCGGCACACCGGGCCCCATGACCATCTTCACACGCGCCAGATCGGGGATCCGTTTCCTTAACGCCAACCGCAAGCGGTTTTTCTGGGCGTGGATCACCTATCAGGCGATCAAGGGCACAATCACGCTTTCCTTGATCTGGATTCCGCTTTTTCTGCTATGGTCGAAATCATGAGCGGCAAGACCCTGCACAATCCACTTATGCGTCTCATCTGGGCGGCCTTCGGCGGAATTTGCGTGGTGCTGGCGATGGCGGGCGCGGTGTTGCCGCTGTTGCCGACGACGCCTTTCCTGCTATTGGCGGCCTTTGCGTTTGCACGCTCCAGCACGCGCCTGCATTCCTGGCTGATCTCGCACAAGCGGTTTGGCCCGCTGATTGCCGACTGGCGCGACCATGGCGCGATTTCCCGGCGCACCAAAAGGATTTCGGTGGGCGTCATGGCCGCAATGCCGCTGGCCAGCTACGGGCTTGGCGCGCCGCTCTGGGCGATCGCGGTTCAGGCCGTGGCCCTGACCGGCTCGGCCGGGTTCATCCTGTCACGGCCCGACGCGCCACGCTGAACCTGTCCCTTACCCTTGCGCAGCCTGCAGTCTCGCGAGCAGTTTTTCCCTTCCGATCAGCGGTAGCAAAGCCGACATTTCCGGGCCTCTCGGCTGGCCAGTCAGGGCCAGACGCAGCGGCATGAACAGCGACTTGCCCTTGCGCCCGGTCGCAGCTTTCAGTGCGTTGGTCCAGACGCTCCAGCTGTCGTCATCGAGTTCACCCACCGGCAGGTGCGCGCCCGCCTTCTGAATGAAATCACGGTCCTCACCACCGACCACCGGATCGACATCGCCAAAAGCCATCGCAACAAAATCGCCGGCATCGCGCACCCGCGCGCAATTGGCCCGCACCGCCAGCCAGTAATCCTCGCGCGCCGCACGCGGATCGATTGCCTCAAGACTTGAGTGCACCGCCGTGAACGGTTTGGCATGGACAATCTCGGCATTGAGCTGCATCAGCTCGCCCTCATCGAAACGCGCGGCGGCCCGCCCGATCTTGCTGAAGTCGAACGCCGCGACGAGCGCATCGAGACTGTCGCTCACAGCGACCGGGTCTGACGTGCCGATCTTCGCCAGCAGCGAGGCAATCGCCAGCGGCTCGATTCCGTTTTCCGCCAGTTCCGCAATCGACAGCGAACCGAGCCGTTTCGACAGGCCCTGCCCCTCTGCCCCAACCAGCAGCGGCGTATGCGCCATCGCTGGCGGCTGCGCCCCGAGTGCGCGGAAAATCTCGATCTGCGCGCCGGAATTGGTGACATGGTCCTCACCGCGCACGACATGCGTGATCGCGGCGTCAATATCGTCGACCACCGAGGGCAGCGTGTAGAGATACGAGCCATCGCCGCGGATCAGGATCGGATCAGACAGCGAGTCGGTCTCCACGCCCTGCCCGCCGCGCACCAGGTCCTCCCATTCCACGCGCTCGCCAGATAGCTTGAAGCGCCAGTGCGGCGCGCGCCCTTCTGCCTCCAATCCGGCGCGCTCTGTCTCACTCAACTCCAGCGCGGCGCGGTCATAGACCGGCGGGCGACCGCGCGAGAGGGCAATCTTGCGCTTGCGTTCAATCTCGTCGGCGGTCTCATAGCAGGGATAAAGCAATCCGGCCTGCTTCAGCTTTTCCGCTGCCGCATCATATTCGCCAAACCGTTCGGACTGGCTGAAACTGTCATCCCAGCCCAGCCCCAGCCAGGTCAGGTCTGCCCGGATCTGATGTTCATATTCCGCAGTGGAACGCTCGGTATCGGTGTCATCAATGCGCAGCACAAACTGGCCGGCCTGCTTTCTAGCAAACAGCCAGTTGATCAGCGCAGTGCGCACATTGCCGACATGAAGCCGGCCTG
>CAYUEM010000168.1:0-6264 GCA_964442925.1 uncultured Hyphomonadaceae bacterium | reverse complement strand
GGATCAACGCAAATTCTCGCGGCGCGGTGTCATTCGGCTCGACGGCTGCGGCAAAGCTGGCTAGGGAGACGTCGCATGAGCCCATCGCCGCGACCTCGCACCCTGTTGCAGTCCTTCGAAGCCATGGCGCAGGAGGCCGGGCCGGAGGGATTTACGCTTCGCCAGATCATGGACCGGCTCGACGAGCGCGCATTTGGGGCGATGCTGTTCGTCCTGGCGCTGCCATGCTGCATCCCGTTCCTGTATATCGTTCCGCAGATCGTCGCGCTTCCGATGATGGCACTGGCGGTGCAGATGGCGCTGGGCCGCGAGGAGCCGTGGCTGCCCTCGGCAATGGCCGGACGGGTGATCGACAAGGCGGGCCTGTCGAACACCGCGCGTGGCGGGCGCAAATGGTTCGGCTGGGTCGAGGCGATCTCGCGCCCGCGTCTGACCTTCCTGACAGGCGCAGGGCCTGAACGCTTCATTGGCGCGGTGCTTTGCATTTTTTGCGCCTCTATCCTCGTGCCGCTGCCGATGACCAATACGGTGCCCGGCTTTGCCGTGGCACTGGCAAGTTTTGGGCTGATCCAGCGCGATGGCCTGCTGGTGATCAGCGGTCTGGTTCTTGGCATCGTCTGGGTCAGCTTCCTCATTTACGGCGTTGTTTTCGGCCTCGATAAGGTCAGTGAACTGATCGGGGCGATGTCCGGTAGCCCCGAGATGTGATTTTGCCGCATTGCTGCGCCATCTGCGCGGCAACATTATCGTAGTGATGCAGATGATCCTCCGTTTGATTGCGGGCTGGCGCTGGCCGCTCCTTGCAATTCTCGTGTCTGCGGGGATGCTTGCAGCCGCGCACGGATTTGAGCGTTTCGCACATCTCTATCCCTGTCCGCTCTGCCTGAAGCAACGCGAGGTTTATTGGGCGGTGATCGCCATGGCGCTCACCGGCCTGATCTTGTGGCGGCTGAAACCGACGCAACGTTTTCTGGCCGCTTTCAACGCCCTGATCGGGCTGGCCTTTGTCACCGGCGCGCTGGTCGCTGCCTATCATATGGGCGTGGAATATGGCTGGTTTCCTGCGCCGGGCGGTTGCTCTGCAGGCGCTGACACGGCAGCGATCATGGGCGCGCTGGATATCGACCGCCCCGTCGCCACCGCCTCATGCAGCGATGCGCCCTGGCATTTTCTCGGCCTGTCAATGGCGGCTTGGAACGCTGTGGTCTCTCTCGGCCTTGCCGCAACCAGTTTCATCGCTGCACGCGCAACCTCAGAAGGGTGAGCCAGCCGCCCATGCGGCGGTCAGGCTGGCAACAGCGCCGAGTGTGGCGATCGTGCGCAGGGGTGTGTACCAGTCCGGCAGCGCTCCGCCGGTGCGGATGTCAAACAGCCAGTGGGCGATAAAAAGCGCTGCGAAAGCAAGAAACTGCCACGGATACAGCCCGCCAAGTGCGCCGTGACTGGCCAGAGCCCACCCGGCCAGCGAACCGAGCACCGAGGCCGACATCCACACCGCAGATGGCGAAGCCGGCGCGCGCACCATTTCCGCGCCCCAGCGCACGCCGCCGAGAAAACTCAGTATCGATGCCGCATAAAGCAACAGGACCAGCTTTACGCTCGCCTGCCTTGCGAGATCGTCGGAATATCCGAATATCGCTGCCGCACCGGCGAGGAAAGGCAACAGCCCGGCAAGGGTGAGAATGAGCGGCAGCAGGGGGATGGCGAACATGATGATTTCGACCTTCTGTAACGGGACGCCTGAAAATTGATGATCAAACCAGATTGACGCGCTATTTTATCCGCGCAAGTGTATGGGAGTTAAAAGCTCCCAGCGGAGTGGGGCCCGGCTTTCAGTGCCGGGCAGACTGACGCAGCGGGCGCAAGGGCCGGCCCGGCTTGCCGGCCTTTGTCGTATCTGGATGTTGCTGTTGCAAGAGGCTTGCCTGCGCAATCGCATTGAAGATACGCTGACGACCTGATGAATACACGTCTGATTGCGCTCATTCTGATGCTGCTGGCCGGTCTCGGCATTTGCGCGACTGCGGCAGCGGACTGCCAAACGCTGACGTTCGAAGATGCTCCCTACACGGTTTGTCAGTTTGATGCACAAAGCGCAGATATCCGGCTGTTTCATTCCGGCCCGGATGGCACGCCTTTCGGACAGTTCGAGGCACTTTCACGGGCATTGGTGGCTGATGGGCTGGAACTGGTCTTCGCGATGAATGGCGGCATGTATCATCTGGATCGCCAGCCGGTAGGGCTGTATGTCGAAAGCGGCAGTGAGCGCTCCAAGCTGGTCCTCAGTGAAGGTCCGGGCAATTTTCACATGCAACCGAACGGCGTATTCTGGCTGGATGCGGGCCGGGCAGGGATTGATGTGTCCGAATACTATGCAGACACTGCGCGCCGGCCTGAATATGCCACGCAATCGGGGCCGATGCTGGTGATTGACGGTGATCTACACCCGAAACTGCGCGCGGATGGCCGCTCGAAATTCCGCCGCAACGGCGTTGGTGTGTCGGGAGATGGCCGCACGGTTTCTTTCGCGATCAGCGAAGTTCCGGTGAATTTCCACAGTTTCGCGAGGTTGTTTCGCGACCATTTGCAAACGCCGAACGCCCTCTATCTCGACGGGCGCGTTTCGAAACTGTATTCGCGCCAGCTGGAACGCAACGAGGCGGGTCTCGATATGGGTCCGATCATCGCTGTTGTGGTGGCCTCGGGCCGCCCTGCGAGTGGTGAATGACGGGAGGCGAGCGGCATGATCCGGCTTTACGGACTGAAAACATGCGACACCTGCCGCAAGGCGCAGACGGCGCTTCAGGCAGCCGGTCAGACGGTGAGCTTCATCGATGTGCGCGAAAGCGCGGCTGAAGAGCTGCCGCTGGAGACATGGCTGGCACAATTCGGTGCTGACCGCCTGGTCAATCGCCGCTCCACCAGCTGGCGCAATCTTGATGACGACGAACGCGCACGCGCCGATCATGGTGATGCTGCGGGCCTGCTGGGCGAGCATCCGACGCTGATCAAGCGTCCTGTCATAGACGCCGGTGGGCAGTGGCATCTCGGTTGGAGCGGGCAGGTGCGCGCTGCGCTCGGACTGGACTGATCGCCGAGGCTGGCGGACGCGGCCCCGCGCCCCCGCGAGGCCGAAGCGCAAAACAAGAGAGGGGATGGCGATTGCGGAAAATCATGCTCTAACCGGGCAATGACCGGCCCGTCAGAGACACATCCAGGCGATCTGCGCGACCCTTATGCCACGCCGGCAGAATGGATTGCTGCAGGCCATGGCGCGCAAGGCAACATCTTCCTGACCGGTCGCGCTGGAACCGGCAAGACAACGCTGCTGCGTCAGTTTCTGGAAACCGCCGGGGAAAGCACGGTCGTGCTGGCACCCACGGGTGTTGCGGCGGTGCAGATCGGCGGGCAGACACTGCACAGCTTCTTCAAGCTGCCGCCGCGCCTGATCGAGCCTGCCGATATTCGCCGCCTGCGTTCGACCCGGCTGATCAAGGCGGTCGAGACCCTGATCATCGACGAGATCTCGATGGTGCGCGCTGATATGCTGGATGCTATCGACCGCTCGCTGAAGCTCAATCGCGGGTCAAAACGCCCGTTTGGCGGCGTTCGCATGATCCTGTCGGGCGATCTTCACCAATTGCCGCCGGTGGTGCGCGGCGAGGAAGCCGAAATCCTGAACGAGCGTTATGGCGGAGCCTATTTCTTTCAGGCGCCCGCGTTTCAGGATGGCGAATTTGCCCTGCTCGCGCTGAAGCGGGTGTTCCGTCAGGATGACCCGAAATTTCTCGCCTTGCTGGGGGCGCTGCGGCAGGGCCGTCTGACCCTGCCGGACGAGACGCTGCTGCAGAGCCGGGTGACCGGGCGCGATGCGATCAGCGCCAGCGAGACCCATGTCGTGCTGACGCCGAACAATGCCAATGCCTTCCGCATCAATCAGGCGCGGCTGGACGCACTGCCCGGCCCTTCGCGGCGGTTTGAAGCCAGTATTGATGGCCAGTTCGAGGAAAAGAGCTTTCCGACCGAGGCCGATCTCGAACTCAAGCAAGGCGCGCGGGTGATGATGATCCGCAACGATCCTGAGGGACGCTGGGTCAATGGCTCGCTCGCCACGGTGGAAGGTTTCGGAGAGAAATCGGTGATCGTGGCGATTGGCGGGCGGGCCTATGAGATCGATCCGGCAGCCTGGGAGAAATACCGCTATGACCTCGACAATGAGAGCGGCAAGGTCAAGCGTGAGGTCGTCGGCACCTTCAAGCAGATGCCGCTGCGACTGGCTTATGCCGCGACGATCCACAAGGCGCAGGGGCTGACGCTCGACAAGGTCTATATCGACCTTGATCGCGGGATGTTTGCGCACGGTCAGGCTTATGTCGCAATGTCGCGGGCGCGCACACTGGAAGGGCTGGAACTGTCACGACCGTTGCGTGCGCGTGATCTGGTGATCGACCGGCGCGCCTTCGATTTCGGTGAGTTGGAAAAGCTCGACGACACGCCGGACTATCTGCTTGCCCGTTTTGCCGGGCAGGCCGACCGGCTGGTCTGATCCGGGGCGAGAACGACAGCGAACCTTACCCAGCGTCCCCCTTGCCAAATCGCTGTCATGAATCAACCCTTCCGAAACGCAAGAATTCGGGAGGAAATGCACACGATGGGAAAACATGCCGTCATTATCGGTGCCGGGCTGGGCGGGCTGACCGCGGCGATCAAACTGCAGGAAGCCGGCCACACCTTCACCATCCTTGAGAAAGCTGCGAAGGTCGGTGGAACCTGGCACCAGAACCAGTATCCGGGCTGCGCCTGCGATGTTCCCGTGGCACTCTATCAGCTGTCTTTCGCGCAGAGCATGAACTGGACGCGGCTTTACCCGCAGGGTCCCGAAATTCAGGCCTATGCCGAGGAAATTGCCGACCGTTATCAGTTGCGCCCCAACCTGCACCTGAACACCGGCGCGCGCGAGGCGGTCTGGAACGAACAGGCGCTGAAATGGCGAGTGACAAGCGAGGCTGGCGAAGTGTTCGAAGGTGATATTCTCGTCGGCGCACTGGGCCAGCTCAACCGGCCGCAATGGCCCGACATTCCCGGGCGCGAGAGCTTCGCCGGTGCCAGCGTGCATTCGGCCGCATGGGACACCCGGCTGGATTGGGCCGGCAAGCGCGTTGGCATTATCGGCTCAGCTGCCAGCGCGGTGCAGATCATCCCGGAGATTGCGAAAACGGCGGCCCATCTCACGATCTTCCAGCGCACGCCGAACTGGGTCGTTCCACGCAATGACCGTCCGATCCCACCTGAAGAGCGCGCGCTGATGATGAGCGAGCCGGAGATGGCACTGTCGATGGCACAGCGCAATCGCCAGCTGATCTATGACAATGCCGACCATTTTTCGTGGAAAGCTTTCGCATGGACACCGGAAGGGCGCGCCGCCTTCACCCGTCAGGCGATGGACCATCTTGAAGCGCAGGTGCCAGACCCGCAGCTTCGCGAAAAGCTGACCCCTGACTATCCGATCGGCTGCAAGCGGATCCTGATCACCGATGATTATTATCCAGCGCTACTGCGCGACACTGTCGAACTGGTCACCGAAGGCCCGGCCGGCATCACCGCCCATGGCGTCACGACGCAGGATGGCCGCGAACATGAATTCGAAATTCTTGTCTATGCGACCGGTTTCGAGACTACCAAGTGGCACTGGTCGGTTGATGTTGTCGGCGCAGGCGGGGCGCATCTGAACGAGGTTTGGGCGGAGCGGCCTGAAGCCTATCTCGGCATCACGCTGGCCCGGTTCCCAAATCTGTTTGTCCTCTATGGCCCGAACACCAATCTCGGGCACAATTCAATCACCTTCATGCTGGAGCGGCAGGTCGAATTCATGATTGCGGCACTGGATGCGCTGGAGGCGGGCGGCAAGCGCGCGATGGCACCCAAACCAGCCGTGCAGCAGGCTTTCAACTCGCAGCTTCAGAAGGATCTGGAACACACCGTCTGGGCCGACCCGCACTGTGCGAGCTGGTACAAGAACGAGGACGGCATCATCACCCAGAACTGGAGCTCGCACACCCGCGACTATGCACAGGCCGTCGGGCAAGTGAGACTGGACGATTACGAGCTGGCCTGAACGGCGCGCACTGGGCGAGTGAGCTCAGCGCTCGGCGAACGGGTCACGCACCAGGATCACGTCCTCGCGTTCGGGTGAGGTTGACACCAGCGCAACCGGGCAGCGCACCAGCTCTTCCAGCCGGCGGACATATTTGATCGCCTCGGCCG
>CAYUEM010000167.1:0-6277 GCA_964442925.1 uncultured Hyphomonadaceae bacterium | reverse complement strand
AGTTTGTTGTCGTAAAAGAGTTCGGAGGTGAATGCGCAGATATCCGGGTGCAGACGCCAGGTGTGTTCGAGGAACAGGCCACGATCCGCCTCAATGGTGTGTTCCGCACCGAGCACGTGTTCCAGAGAGGAGACGCCGGTGCCGTCGGGATGCGTGCCCTGCGTGGGCTGATCGAGCTGCTGCGGATCGCCCAGCAGGATGACTGTGCGCGCGCTTTGTGAGACCGCGACGACGTTGGCCAGCGACATCTGCGCCGCCTCGTCGACCACGAGGACGTCCAGCACATCCGATGCGTCCTCCCGTGACCAGAGAAAATGTGTTCCGCCCGCCACTTGGCACCGCCCTGTCGCCAGCGCGTCCAATAAAGTCTTGTTGTCCTTCGCGAAGATAAGACGGTCCTGGTCCGCCTCCATCTCTTTGGGCTTTTGGACGCAGCGGAGCGTGACCTGCATCTCCTCTGCGGCCTCTAAAACCTTGTCGATCAGATTGCGGATGACCTTGTGACTATTGGCCGTGATCCCGACGCTTTTCCCATCGGCGACGAGGCGGCAGATCATCCGTGCGCCCGTAAAGGATTTGCCCGTGCCGGGGGGGCCCTGAATCGGGAAGATCCCGCCACCAAGGGCCGCGGCGACCCGAAGAGCCGCGTCGAGTGCCTTCTCGCCATTTTTGCGGATTGGTTGGCCCCCCAGTTGCGGGGGCTCTCGAAGCAGCAGCGCCCGGCCGGCGCGGTATGGGCCGTCACCTTCGATGCCATTGTCTGCAACGTAGCTGCCGAGGCGGAACAACGCAGCGGCCTGCTCCTTGCTGTTGAAAACCGTGTGCGCGAATACGGCTTCCGGGTGAATATTCGCTGTAGCCTGCGTCTTCTTGATATCTATCGTCCGCGCTTCTGTTGACACTGACACAGCGACGCCAATCCGCTCGCCGCCGGCAGCTTTCAGTTCCTCGTCACCACGCAGATCCGTATCCTGCTGCTCGAAGCGGTATCGGTCCGTAGGGATGCCCCTCGCGGTGCGGTCGACCGTCTCAAGGAACGTGAGACGGGACAGCGCCGCACGTTCATCGACCAATTCATCCGGTGTTAGACCCGCGAGCCTGAAATACTCCCACCACGCTGCCTTTTCCTCGCGGCGGTGCCAGTCGAGGAGATACGCCAGAATCCACCGCGCTTGCTGCTCCTGTGTACGTGCGTCGGGATCGACCGGCACATCGGCGGTCAGGCGTTCGATCAGGACCTGGATCTGACGCTGCCGCTCTGTCAGTTCTTCGCTGGCCGCGCTGTCACCACGCGCCGGTCTCGGAACGGCGGTGCCCCCATCGACAAGCTCCGCTCGCCTTTCCTCCAGCCAATCGCGCAGCGCCGCCGTTGAGGCAACGTCGTCCTCGTTGTAGGTCTGAACAGTCTGCCGGTCCTCTTCCTGGATGGAGTTGACATCCCCCAACTCCAACCCGGCCTCAACGCTCGCGAGCGCGACATTGGCTGCGCTGAGATCGGCCTGACGGGCAAAGCCGTACAGTGGCTCAAGCTTCTTCAAAGAATAACTCTCTACCCCGGCGCGGATGCCATTGCGCACGACTCCATACAGGTCAACGAACACCTTGCCTCGCAGCAGGTCATCGATCTCGTTCTCGCGAGATGCGTATCGGCCCATCAGGCGCTTCAGGGCGCCGGGCTCGTAGGGAGCGAAGTGATAAACGTGCAGATCCGGATAACGCTCGCGCCAGGCGGTCACGAAATCGACAAAGCGCTCGAAAATCTTTATTTCCGTCTCGCGGTTGAACGCCCAGTCCGCGACATATACACACTTGCCGTCATCATCCGCATAGCTGTACCCGAACAGATACTCAAGGCCATGCTCGCCGACGAAGGGGTCGCCTTCGATATCGAAAAAAACATCGCCCGCTGATGGTTCAGGGAGCAGCGCGAGACCGGTCTCCGGCTCTACCGGCAATAACTCATATTGCAGGGTGCCGGCCGCCCGCGACTCTCTCTGGATCCGGGCTTGCTCGCGGACCTTCTCATACGCCAAGGGTGAACCACGCTCTGGCTTCCACGACATCGGCAACGGCATGGTGGCCAAATCTTCAACTGTGCGGACCCCAGCCGCTTGAAGCTCATTGATCTGGTTCTTGCTTATTCCCGCTACCAGGCAGAGATGGTCATCCTCACGCCGCCGCGCCTCACAGCGTTCGCGCCAGCGGCACACGTCACAATGTTCCTTTGGATCCGGATAGACTGCCGGTTCCGTTGCTTCCTGCGTGGCCGTTTCTGCAGCGTTTTTGGCGCGTCGATAATAGGCGGCGTAATCCGCCACCCGAAAAGGCTGCGGCTCAAAGTCTGACCACGGCGCCACGACGTAGACATACTCCGGGGCGCGGCCCTGCATCCCCTCCAGCAGGTCGGCATAGAGGCAGAGTTGAAGTACCGTGCCGCCCTTAGTCTCCCGTGCCAGCTTGGTGTCAAAGATTTCGTAGGACCATGTCCCGAGGTCGCTTGGCTTCTCTACCCGTCGCAGGATGTCCGCGCGGCCTGACCACCGGTCATCCCCAAGCGCAGCCTGTATGATGATCGCATGGCCTGCCGCCATCGCCGCTCGGGTGGCGGCAACTGAATCATCCGTAATATCGACGCCCTCGATTTGGATCGGGTCGTAACCCTGTGTTCGCAAGTGCTCAATGAACGCTTTTTCATGGTCCCGGCCTCGCTCGCGCAGGATTTCCAGTAGAGGATCCCACGTCTTTGGCTTCGCTAGGTCTCCAGCGACGACTTTTAGGTCGAGCTCTGTCAGGTGCCGACAGTTCAGGTGCCCAACCAGATCAGAGGCGCTCAACCGTATGACTTCGTTGTCTTTTCGCATGAGAAGGATCCTAGCGGGAGCGACGATCCGTGTCCAATAAAAGAACAAAGTAGGAAAGTATTCCGCCTGCTGCCGACGTTCTGAAGTGGAACAGGAGCCACGGTGTTCTGCTTCCGCCCTTGCCGGCGTTCGTGAGTCGTCTTCCTTTGCCGGGTGTTTCCTGACCGTCCTTGCCTTTGTAGCCGACGCGGCGCGCGCGCAATGACCGGCCCGCATAACCGTGTTGGTCATTCCCCGCCTGCGGCGGTGCGCTTGCGCCCTGGGCGCCGGCTTCTGGCGCAGCCGTAGCCAGTCAAACCCTAAAGCAAAGGAGAAATCTAATGTCACACAACCGCACAGAAAAGCACAGCCGCAAGCCCGTTCTGATCGCCTACCACGTCCCGGAGCGCGACAACGCCCCCTGGGCCCGGATCGGCGCCGCCTGGGACCACAAGGACGGCGAGGGCTTCACGCTGGAGCTCGACCTACTGCCGGTCGGAACCGGCCGGATCGTCCTGCGGGCGCCGAAGGCGGACGAGGAGGAGAGGCGCTAAGCTCCTCCTTTCTTTGCTGTTGTGAGGCCCGTCTGCAGCGACCTGCTCGTCCACAGCAGGCACGGCGGACCTCGGGAATGCGGAATGGCTACTTGCGTGCTTACAAACCCTTTGGGTAGGGCCAAACCTGTCGCGCTACTTCGAAAAGCTTTTGTCCGCGCTCCTCAATCTGGTCTTCGCCCCAAGTCCCGATCTTCGTGATCTCCCTGTTCATCACTAGCAATGAGTGGTCTTCAAGCGCCTGTCGCTTGACGTCATAGGGGCCATTGCTCACGCTGCTGTTCAGTGGCTTAGTTAAGATAGTTAGGTTTCCGAATGTGTGGAGGAGTCTTCGCCGCCGCACTATTTGGCCGATCCGGGTGTCACCTTCGTCGGTCGAAAACATGGCTTGCATTGTTTCGTCACCTGTTGGCTTCGCTCCATCCGCAAGCGGCCAGTGCTCAGACCATTGCTCTGGCATTACATGTTCGATTGAAAGGTCTGTGCTGAGATGCTGGGTTTCATGGTACTTTTGCCGCTTCCTTTGCTCAATGGTCTCAAGAACCGCGCGAACGCGCATTGGTGTGAGGCGGCGCCCGTATACAGGCGCGGCGACCCATGAGTACTCGAATTCCTGGTCCGTGGGAAATCTTGCGCTTTCTGAGCTTTGTGCTGTTAGGAAGTCGACCAAATTATCGCGAGCGAAGCCCTTTGCCTCCAAGTGGCGTAAGACAGATAGGAAAAACTTGTTGTAATTTTTTGTCGTGAGGCCACATATGGCGCGCCTTACAATGAACGTCAAGAGAATGGACAGGCAGTCCCGCTTCTCGTCGTCTGTCATCGTCTCGTCTGCCCAGAGGCGCAAGACCAACGGGTACACTGTCGTGACATCCCAGGGATGGAGCAGTTTCGCAAAGTGTCCGAGCGGATCCTTTTCATCCCGCTCCAGCAAACGGCGGTAAAGCCTACCGTAAGCCCCAAGGTCCTGAAGCTCTGCTTCAACCGTCGCGTACCCACCGTCCTGCTTACTCGATTGAAGTTTAATGAAGGCCTTATATTCGCTAAACAGTTTCGAAAGCGTCACTTCTCCGGTCACCTTGCCCGCGATGAAGTTGGCGAGGAAGAACTCGATCCGTGCGCGCTTGTAGCGCCCCTGCTTCTCCATAACACTCCAAAAAGGGTCTTCGAAGTCCTTCCAGTAGGTGTCGAAGAGTTTTTCTGCTTTCTCCTGTCGTGCGTCGGCCCGGTGGAAAATATTGTTCCTGACGAGATCCGCCGCGAGCAGAGGTTCACCCCGCTCGTTCAGGGTCTCGAAAATGACCTGTGCATCATCTCCTTCTTCGAGAGTAATTTCAACGACCTTGAATTCCTCGATCAGTGCTTCCCAAAGCGCATCGAGGCGTAGCTCCTTAGCTGTACGGTCAGCCTTCTCTGCTTCGGTCTCAGAACCTGTTTCGGAAGGGTTGTGCTCAGCAACTTCAATGGTTTCCGCGAAGTCATCTTCGAGATCGTCGCTCTCGACGGCATGTTTGATGCGGTCAAAAAAGTAACCATATGCCCCCAGCAATTTCGGGACTGTGCTGTACTCGTAAATTTTGTCGCGCCCCTTATAGAATTGATCTATATACTTTTTCCTTAGCGCTGGTCTTCCGGCGATCACAATGTCCTGAAACAATTCACGGTCATATTTGGTTGGCCAGATTTTATATTTTTCGATATCTGGCTCCGCCATAAGATGTTGTTTTTCATTAAGCAGATAGCCATCAATAAGGCCAACCGTGTCCTCAAAGCCGGCCTGCGTTGCATAGTCCCGCGCGGCAGCGAGGTATAACTGAAAAGTTGTCAGCCGTTGTTGCCCGTCGACAACCTGGAATGATGTTACTTGTCGTGAAGAGACCGACCCACGTGCTTCAAGGACTACGGCCCCCATGAAATGGGAAAACCGTCGCTCCCTCTTATTTAAGCGCTCAATTGCTTTTGTTCGGACATCGTTCCAGAATGGCTCCCATTGCTTTTCACGTGCCCAAACGTAATGCCGCTGGTAAATCGGAACACAAAACCTTTGACGGTTCTCTAAAAGTTGTCGAACGGTGACCGGGCCCGCCTTCATAATAGATCCTTTCTGCTTGCGACCATTAGGATACTGATATTTTTTGCGTTTTCAATGAGAACCTTGCTTGGGTGCAGGTGTGCTTAGGCAACTCGATTGCCGCGAAAGCTAGGGGCGCCGCTCAGTGGCGCCGCCCCCAATGGCTTAGTGCGCCCCCGTGTTTGCGCTTTCGTTAAAGATCGTGCGGCAGACGGTCTGAGCTGTAGTCTCGCGCTCGAAGGCCATTTCAAATCGGATGAAGAATCTCATTGTTTCCTCCTTGGTCTTGTCTAGGCCCCGACCACCGGAGCCTTCCTGGCCCCGAAGAACGACAATCACCGAAGGAAAGGCCTCCGGTGGGTAGGCGGACGACCAGGGAGGAACAAGATTCTGCAGACGGTTATGGCTCTCGCGCTCGATGACCAGGCGGCTCAGCCGCGCCGTCGCAGCTTCGGCGGACCAGGTTGCAGAAGCCGGGCGATGAGGAACGGCATCAACTCGAATAGTACCAGCCCGCCGGCGCGTAGACCCCAGCACACGCCAAACAGCGCGGCCAGCGCGTGCAGAAAGGGCGTCCAGCCTTGGGGCATGGCCGCTTCCGGAAAGCCGGCGAACGCCCACTGCCAGGTTGGCCAACTCCACCAGATGAGGAAACCCGCCAGCGCGCTAAACCACACCGCCTGAGTCAGCACGCGGATCCCCATCTCGGTAATTTCCAACGGGCGGTCAGTCATACTTGCCTCCAAACAACAGGTCGTGCGCGGGGTCGAAGTACGCCGCGCGCTGCAAGGCGATGGGATGCTCGCCCGGGATTG
>CAYUEM010000166.1:0-6328 GCA_964442925.1 uncultured Hyphomonadaceae bacterium | reverse complement strand
TCGCGCCGGTCGATGCATAGGTGCGCACATTGCCGAGTGCACCGCCGAAATTCACGCCATAATCGGTTTCCAGACCAAAGATCAGGTCCGGCCCGTCATAAAGCTGTGTGCGTTGCGCGATCAGTTCGACCCCAGGCTCATTGTGCAGCTGGTTGGACCAGCCCTGAGGATCGACCGCCCTGATAAGGTCATGCCAATTGGTCTGGACGAATTCGCCCAGTGCCGCCGGACCGACAACGCCAAGATTCAGCTGCAAAATATCCTGCGAATTGGGGTTGCTGGCGACCGCCGTTGCCGACACAGACATCCAGCCGGCATAGGGCCGGTCATCCGGGTCCGGCGTCTTCAGCGTGATGTCTTCCGGCGTAAAAATCGCATGCGAGAAGCCAAATCCCTGGCGCAGTTCGGTCTGCTCAAGATCGATAAAAGGCACAAGGTCAGCCGCGCTGCGCAGCAGTGGGAACACACGGTCGGCCGGGCCAAACCGCTCCAGCCGCAGGCCATTCGTGTAGTTGCGGTCCGTGCCGCCAAAAAGGTCATTTTCGGATGTGATCGAGATGACACCGGGTCGCTGAGCCGGAGCCGGGGACTCACCGACAGCCCGATCCGCCACGATCGCAGGAACCGCAACAATCACGATCAGACCGGCCAGACGCATCATGTTCATCGCTGCCAGCGTTAGCCCCTCGCGAACGGCCTGTCGAACCGATTTGTCAGCTTTGAAGGACCCGGCATGGCCCATAAGAGCCCCCACAGGGACACACTGGGTTTCCTGATTTTCAGGAGATCGACCGAAACCAAACCAAGCCAAACCGTTTGCCAGACGTGTCTGGAAACCATATCGGACCGTTTTACTTGCGCAGCGTGAAACTCAGTCCCGCAAAATCCTCATTTCGCTCAGCCCCGCCATTGCGGTCGCTGAACTGCACTTCCCGGCGAATATAACTCAGCGACAATTGTCCCGATCCGCGTTGGACGGACAAACCGGCCTGCAAATCGCCGACCGTCACCTGATCGCGCAGCGCCACAGCGCCAGTCACGTTCGAAACACCATATTCGCCCGCTTCCCAGACCAGCGCTTCGCCTTCTGCGCCGGCGAAAACATACCAGCTGTCTGCAACCACCCCGGTTCCACGCTGGTCAAAGTCCCGACCGATCCGCAATTCAGCGCCAAAGCTGCGTGACTTCGACGTGTTATCCTTGGTGTAGCTCAAACTTGGCGCAACACCGACATCAAAAGCCAGGCCCGTCTGTTCACGCGGTGCCGCCAGCGTGAAATCCGCATCCAGCTGCTTGTTGTATTCGAGCGGACGCACAAGCTGCGCCGCCAGCCGGTCACCCTCAAAGGCCTGCAGCACATCTGCGCCCGACCATTCCAGACCGAGCAGCGTGTTCTGTGCGGCGGTGCGCTGGGCGGCACTGAACTGTCGCGATTCGATCGGCTGGGAGGCAACGATGTCATGAGAGGTTGCTGCGACAGGACCAATGGCCCGGTCAAGCCGACGAATGCCCGGATCGATTGAAGGCATCGCAATGTCGCCGACAAAGCCCGGCAGTGAACCAAGCCCAGGCTGTGCATCCCGCGCATCCTGCATCACCAGCCGGATGCCCGGCGCGATCTCATCAGCCTGCACTGGCGCGCTGAGCGCCAGGCGGCTTGTGTTGGACGCCATATGCCCCGAACAGCCCTGACACATCAGAGCAGTAAACCCGGTTGTCAGCAGAACGAACATGTGCCTGAAAGTCTCCATCAGCCGGCTCCTGCACTCTACCCCCACATACAAAAGCATGGCCACACTTACATTAGCATGAATAAAACCGGTTTGCGAAGGCCGTATTCACAAGAAAGTGTTAAATTGTGCGTTCGCAAAAACCCTAAAGGTGTTTTGGACCACACGTTGATTTAATGACAATTTCAGAATGGGAAAGGCGGGCACGGGCCCGCCTTCGCTCTTAATCTATCGAAAAATTCAGGCTCTGAGAACTGGCTTACTGGCAGGCCAGACACTCTTCATAATCGGTCTGCGGCGTTTCCATTGCCGTATCGGCGACGCGCTCGGAGCCCGCAAAAGCGGCACGCTGTATCGATTTGGAACGGCAATAGTAGAGCGATTTCAGCCCCTTCTCCCAAGCGGTCCAGTGCAGCATGTGCAGGTCCCACTTGTCGATATCGCCCGGCAGGAACAGGTTCAGCGACTGCGACTGGCAGATAAAGGGCGTGCGGTCGCCCGCCAGTTCGACGATCCAGCGCTGGTCAATCTCGAAAGCCGTGCGGAAAACTGCGCGTTCACGCTCATCGAGCCCGACCAGATGCTGCACCGAGCCTTCGTGCTCCAGGATCGATGTCCAGACCTCATCTGTGTTGAGCCCCTTTTCCTCCAGCAGTGCTTCAAGCTGCGGGTTCTTGACCGAGAACGAGCCCGAAAGCGTCTTGTGGGTGTAGATGTTCGCCGGGACCGGCTCGATGCCCGCCGATGTGCCGCCGCAGATGATCGAGATCGAGGCGGTCGGCGCCACGGCGATCTTGTGCGAGAAACGCGCCATCATTCCGACATCGCGCGCATCCTCACACGGGCCGCGCTCGCGCGCCAGCTTGACCGAAGCTGCATCGGCACCCTTGCGCATATGCCGGAAGATCGCATTGTTCCAGGCCTTGGCCGCCGCGCTTTCCATGGGCGCACCCTGCGCCTGCAGGAAAGAGTGAAAGCCCATCAGGCCGAGCCCGACCGAGCGTTCGCGCTTTGCCGAGTAGACCGCCCGGGCCATTTCCGACGGCGCGCGCTGAATGAAATCCTCAAGCACATTGTCGAGGAAACGGAACACGTCTTCGAGGAAGCGCTCATCGCCCTTCCATTCGAGGAATTTCTCCGCGTTCAGCGAAGACAGGCAGCACACCGCGGTGCGCTCCTGACCGCGATGGTCCATGCCGGTCGCCAGCGTGATCTCGGAGCAAAGATTGGACTGGCGCACACTGAGGCCGAGCTTGCGCTGGTGGGCGGGCATCGCATTGTTCACCGTATCAGTGAACAGGATATAGGGCTCGCCGGTCTGCAGGCGCAGTTCGATCAGTTTCTGCCACAGCTTGCGCGCAGACACCGTGCGCACAACCTCGCCGGTCTTGGGACTGCGCAGTCCGAATTCGGCATCATCGCGTACCGCCTCCATGAACGCATCGGTAACATTGATACCATGGTGCAGGTTCAGCGATTTGCGGTTGAAGTCGCCCGACGCCTTGCGGATCTCGAGGAATTCCTCGATTTCCGGGTGGTGAATGTCGAGATAACACGCTGCCGAGCCGCGCCGCAGCGAGCCCTGTGAGATCGCCAGCGTCAGCGAATCCATCACGCGGATAAACGGAATTATGCCGGAGGTCTGCCCGTTCTGGCCAACCTTTTCACCGATCGAGCGGACATTGCCCCAATAGGTGCCGATGCCGCCGCCATTCGAGGCGAGCCAGACATTCTCGTTCCAGGTCTCGACGATGCCGTCGAGCGAATCATCGACCTGGTTGAGGAAGCACGAGATTGGCAGGCCGCGCTCGGCCCCGCCATTCGACAGGACGGGCGTGGCCGGCATGAACCACAGGCGCGACATGTAGTCGTAAAGCCGCTGGGCATGGTAGTGATCATCGCCATAGGCCGTGGCCACGCGGGCGAACATGTCCTGATAGCTCTCGCCCGGCAACAGGTAACGATCGCGCAGCGTGACCTTGCCAAACTCGGTCAGCAGCGAATCGCGCGACGGGTCTGTCACCACAGGTGTGGCATCGACCACGCGCAGTTCCGCGCCATCCTGACGCCTCGGCTTGCCCCGGCGGACTTTGGTGGATTGTGTAGTGGACACAGGCGCGGACGCGGACATGCAAACCCCCTTTGGGCTGGAAAGACAAATATAGGGGAAGATGGGCAAGACCGCCATATGCGGTGGCTCAACTTTTCCCTGACACCAGATATAGTGGCCTGATGGTTAATGTCCCGTCAACGGTCAAGACGGTCCGCGCACGGATTTTTCCGTGGATAACCCGTAAACGAGATGTTAACCTGCCAACGGGTGGAGCGGCAAGGCGCCTGACTGTTGCCGGCCTGGGAGGCGAAACGAGATGACCGATCCGATCGAGCTAGCCGCACGCGACCTTCTTGATGAACGCGTCCCGACATCGCCCAGCGCAGCGCCCGGACAGAACATGCTGCCGGCGAGCGCGCGCTGCGATATCGGCCAGACCCCGCTCTGGCGCGCGCATGACGGACCGGCGACCCTTTTCATACATGGCTGGGACGACACCCACCGCATATGGCGCCACTTCGCGCAGGACTTCATCGTGAATTCGCGTCCCGTCCTGCTGATGGACCTGCCGGCGCATGGTGCATCAAAAGCGACCGAATTCGGCGGCGAGGCAGCCGGCAGCGCGGTGCATGATGTCTGCAAGGCGCATGCGCCGATCGATGCGATCATCGCCCATTCCTTCGGCTGTATCGCGGCGGCCAATGCGCTGAAATCCGGCGCAGCAGCCGATCATGTCATCCTGATCGCCCCGCCAGTCCTGGGATGGGCCGAGAGCAAGCGGCGCGCCGGCGTGCCGCCGGTCGTGCTCGAACGCGCGCTGGTCATCGCCGGCGAGGCTGGCAGCGGCGAGCCTGGCGCTTATGATTTTGACGGTTCGCTTTCAGGCTATACGGGCAAGCTCCTGCTTGTCGGCTCGGATGCCGATACCGGCTGCCCGCTCGACGAGATCGAAGCACTGGCTGCGCGGCTGCCCGGTGCCAGGGTCCATGGCGTGTCCGGCCTCGAGCACCGCGAACTCTGCCTTGATCCGGGCGTCCTCGCTGCGATCATATCCTTCCTCGCCTATGAATAGGCACAAAACTCAACAGCCGCGACATTGTCTGGACCGAAACTGCGATCCAAACGGCTTCAATATCCCGATAGGAGACAAAATTTGCGACGAAATTAGCTGCTTGGAGCGGCGTTTCTTGATCTTACGGACGAAAAGCGGGCCGGACCGGTTCCACCAGATACGCACCGTTTTGTGGCTGTTATCGAAGCCTTTTTCGTTGAGCAGGTCGTCGACATCCCTCAGCCAGAGCGGGCACCGGACATACATCATCACGGCAAGCTGGATGACCTCGGGCGAGGTCTTGAAGTAGCAAAATGCGTTCTTTCGTAAAGATCAACGTTATGACGCTGAGCTGCGCGTTTGAAGTGATTTTACTCCGGCAGGAGCTGACCTCGCCCTTGATGGCGGATATTGGGTGTTGACGAGGACACCACTCGTGATGCCTTGTACTACTTGTGGCACTCAACACCGAGGGACCCGGAATACCCATGGCCGATGTCTTTTTATCTTATTCTCACAAGGATTTAGACTGGGCCACAGAAATCGCTGTCTTAATGGAATCGAAAGGTCTGTCGGTTTGGTGGGATCGGCTCATAAAGCCCGGCGCTTCATTTGCTGGGACTATCAATGAACAAGCTATGCGAGCAAACTGCATTTTTGTGATCTGGTCAGATATCTCCTGTGCATCGAGGTGGGTCCAAGCAGAGGCGCTCTACGGCTTTGAAACGGATAAACTAACGGGAGCTAAGCTCTCCGAAATATCACTTCCGATACCTTTCAACATTATTCAATATGTTATTGTGTCCGCAGACATGGGCCTCAAAGACGAGGAAACCAGATCTAAGATCGTAACCGCTGCCTCGGCGAATTTGGCTGCACCCCATGCGAAAGAAGTTTGCCTTAATCCAGATGATGAATTTGAATTGATTGGCTTGTTGGCCAGCGAGAGTTTTGCGAGCGATAAAAGCGCAGAGGCATATTTGAATATAGTTGCAAATTATCTCAGGGCGTACAAATTGAAGCCCCGCCCACGAATTATTAGAGAATCGAGATTCACTGATCGTAGCCTAATAGAAAGTCTCTCAGAATTAAATAATAAATGCATCATTGTTCTCGGCGTGGGCGAAAGCGCATCGAAAGAAACATCTTTTGTCATTGATATGCTCAATCCGTTCTTTGTGGCTTATGTTTTTAGCAATTGGTATCCAAACAATTCTCTAAAGTATGCAAAATCTTCCGATGTATTTGAAGATACAAGCGGAATTGCTCACGACGTTGCCAAAAAATTTAATAATAACGTTGCTTATATAAAAGGATTGTGATTGCAAGAAAGAGTTTAAATGTGTGAGTGTCAACTAATCACCATTTCAGCTTTACGCTGCTGCGCCCGAAGGCACCGTGGGTGCTGTGATCGGCCCGAAATGCTTATGTCTCAAAATGCGCCCTATGCTGCCACTCTCGGCCAAAAAAGCATTTGGCAATTCATCGCCGAAG
>CAYUEM010000165.1:2139-6434 GCA_964442925.1 uncultured Hyphomonadaceae bacterium | reverse complement strand
GTTTGAGGATTTCGGTCTTGATGTCAGCCGACAGGGCCATCGCCATCACCTCGGACGGATGGTCGAACATGTCGGCCGGATCGAGCAACGCAGCCTCAAGATCAAAGGCATCTGCCCTGGCCCTCTCATATAACCGATCAAGATAGTAGCGCCGTTCCTGAAAGGCTTTCGCGTCCTCAGTTGTCGGGAAAATCTTTCCATGGGCGTAGGCATAACCATTTGACGTCGTGGTAATTGTGTCGATGTCGGAGGCGAGGCGTTCAGCGTCAATCATACCGCGAACGGAGTGGTCAACGAGCCCCTGATCCACCTTATCCGGCAAACCATGGACGTGAACATCTTCTCCGGAATGGCGCTTCAGGATGTTTACCGCACGCGCCTCATCGCCCTCGTTCCAGGTCCGCACCCAAAGCAGCAGGCCGCCAGTCTGAAGCTGTTTTTCAATGTATTCTGCATGTCGCTTACCGATAATCCCCGTGAGCACCGCGCCGATGGCTGCACCTGATCCTCCGCCAATCGCTGCAGCAGCCAGCGCCGCTGCCAGTGCGCCTCCAGAGGCCACAACACTCATTATACCGGCCAGCGCGCCAACATAGAGCAGACCGCCGATCACTGCGCCTTCGGCGTCCCCGAGGCTTTCGGTTGACACGAAGGCGATGGTCGGCACGTCTGGGTCATCCTCCAGTTTGCGAACAGACCGGAAAGCATGGCCGAGCTTGCGCTCGACAGCCTCTTGACTTGCCAGGAGACTGATCTCCGAACGGTGGAACCCGTGGGTCAACAGCTCATCAATTGCGCCTTGGAGGTCGGTTTCGGATTGAAACACACCGACCGCTTCGCGCACCTGGCTTTCGTTTGTCATGGAGGGTTGCTCGCTTCTGTACTGAAGGGCCTTGGCCCGCTAGGAGGTCTTGATCGCAATCTCGCGGGCGCTGCTCCTTGCCTTTTCCGATTTCGGGACCGTCAGCTTGAGAACGCCGTCCCTGAGCTTTGCGTCGTCCGCCTCTTCCGGCAGTGCGAGTAAGGTCTGGAACGAGCCAGACGAGCGATCGGTGCGGTCAAAGGACTTCCTTCTCTTCACTTCTTTCCGCTTGCGCTCTTGGGAAATTGTGAGCCGGCCCTTCCCGGAGGAAATGTCGATGTCCTCCTTTTCGACTCCAGGCACATCCAGCGTGATTTCAGAGGCATCCTCGGTTTCCGACGTATCGAAAGAAACCGCGAAGATACCTCCATCCATGCCGTTTGAGGGCTCAAAGTAATGGCTGAACAACTCATCCAATTCATCGCGGAAGCGCGCATCTGGATCAGGACGCAGATGCTTGCATGGATCAGTAGGCTTGCGTTCGATGGCCATGGCTCACTTCCCATTCAATCTGGCGGCTGGCTAGAAGCTGACAATCGCGTTCTAAGCCGCATGAGGTGCCTGGTTTTGATCGCAATCAAATGGCGACGCTGACCGAAGCGGCGAGGCGCCGTTCGGCTTTAGGCAAGGCCCAGAAGGAAAGGGCACAACTCCTGGCCGCAGGCTTGCGCGCGATCAAGGCAGCGCCGACGACGCCACGCAATTCTTGGGTTTCAGTCATTGGGAGCAAAGCCTCATGTTAAAGACATTTCATATCTTTCCGCGTCACCGGTCATTGGCGATGTTCGCTGCTACATTCGCCGGTATGTCAGGTATCGCAGCGGCGCAGGATACCGAACCCGTCGGAACCGTTCTGAGCGTGGAGTATCTGATCCCGGGCAAATCGTGCGAGGTTGACGCAGATCACCAGTGCGCCTTTGTCTCAAGCGACGTCGCCCGATGCTCAATGCCTGTTGAGGCAGGGTGCCTTATTTTTGATGGTGATGTGCTGACCCTGAACGGCGTCAGGATCGAGTACCGCATTTGCAACGGACCGGTCCGGCGCATCGGCTTCACAGATGGGCCATTGCGCTATGAGGTGACCGGCACGTGCCCGGATGGCGTGAACGAATCCCTTTCCGTTCTCTACGATCTGGAACTTGAGAGTATAGATGCCGAGGAGTAGCGTTATGACCGAACGCAAGCGTGAGAGACGCCGGGCCCAGGGCGGCAGCTCGTGTGGCCCTCGGCCAAACAGCGTTCAGGCCGCAAATGAAAGGGGTCCGGCTAGCCTGACGCCAGAAGCGATTAGTGCGCTGAATACGGCGTTGGCCGATGAGCGCAATGCCAGCGCGACCTATCAGGTGATCCTTGAGCGGTTTGGAGACGTGCGACCGTTCTCGAATATCATCCACGCCGAGGCCCGCCACATTGAGGCCCTGCACCGCATTTACGAGCGCTACGGCGTCAGGATTGCGGTCACACCAGGAAAAGTGGATGCGACCACCGAGACTGAAGATCTTGCCACGCTTTGCAAAATCGCCGCAGCCGGGGAAGTGGAGAACACCCGGCTCTATGATGAGGTGCTGCTGCCTGCCGTTTCTGACTATCGCGATATTGCCGCTGTGTTTGCGCGATTGCGTTATGCTTCCTGGAATAATCACCGCCCGGCCTTTGAACGCTGTGCCCGACGCCTTGGTAGATGATCTTATTGCAGACCGGGAAAACGAGAGCTCGGTAGCTTTTGACGCGGATACGGCTGCAGAAGTGTACTCAGTGCAAGGTGAGTATCCGGTCGAAAAGGGCCCATGAACATTCTGATTGGGCCCCAATCCTTATGACTGCATCTGCGCCCTAAGCAGGTGCAAAGAATCATCTTGATGGCGGCCACTTGCGGCGAAGGCTTGCCGCTCCCCGCGCGGGTTTTGCGCGGGCGCTGCGTCCGCTGAACCGATCGGCCCACCCTAGCCCTCGTCCGGCAGGCCCTGATCCATCGAGCGGGCCGGTTCGGCGCATTGCCCGCCGACGATCCTTGCCGGCACGCCGGCCACGGTGCAGCGCGCGGGTACGTCCTTCAGCACCACTGAGCCGGCGGCGACCTTGGCCTC
The DNA here is from genome assembly GCA_964442925.1 of uncultured Hyphomonadaceae bacterium. Classification (GTDB taxonomy): domain Bacteria; phylum Pseudomonadota; class Alphaproteobacteria; order Caulobacterales; family Hyphomonadaceae; genus UBA5336. The sequence continues at coordinate 3,485 of CAYUEM010000165.1, read as the reverse complement.
ATCGCCAACATGAATATTGCCGAGCACCTTTGCGCCGACCGAGAGCAGCACGCCTTTGCCGATCTTGGGGTGGCGGTCGCCGACTTCCTTGCCGGTGCCGCCGAGTGTGACGCCATGCAGCAGCGAGCAATTGTCGCCGACCACTGCGGTCTCACCAATCGTGATGCCACTGGCATGGTCGAACATGACCCCGGTGCCGATCCGCGCCGCCGGATGGATATCGACCGCGAACAGTTCCGAAGCCCGGCTTTGGAAATGGAAGGCAAGCGTCTCACGCCCCTGCCGCCAGAGACGATGGGCGATGCGATGCGTCTGCAGCGCCATGAAGCCCTTGAAGAACAGGAACGGTTGCAGCAGGCCACGGCAGGCAGGGTCGCGATCATGCACCGCCCACATATCGGCCTCGGCAGCCTCGACCAGCGCCCCGTCGGCATCAAATGCCCGCTCACAGATGCGCCGCACCTGCAGCGCACCCATATCCGGCCCCGCCAGCTTTTCCGCCAGATGATAGGACAGCGCCTGACACAGCGAATCATGGCTGAGAATCGCGGCATTGATGTAGCTGGCCAGCGTCGGTTCATCTGACGCGGCGGCGGCGGCCTCGAAACTCAGCCGCGTCCATGCCGGTGGCCGTGCGCCCGTATCGGGATTGTAGCTCATGTCGCAGCCCTTCTGAAAGCGCGCCTTTTCCGACAGATGGGCGAAAGCAACGGGGCGCGCAAGTCCGAACGGGTGGCAGAAAAGCACAAGCAGACTGTTTCTGAAAATAGACGAGACATCCGCGTGTCCCGGGCCTGACCTGTGGACCTGCCTGTTTCTGGCCCGCAGGCGAGAGATCCCGGATCAGGTCCGGGGGCGGGATGGGGAAGACGGGCTTGTCCTGTGACGCGGAACGCCACCAAGGCCCATCCTTACCGCTGAGGTGGCCGCGTCAGCGGTGATCACTGCGGCCCTTCAGAGCCGCTCGACAACATGACCCTTGCGTGTCCAGCGCAGGAAAGGCGCACCCGAAACACGTTCGGGCCGCTCCAGCCGCTCGCCAATCTCACCGAGCATGAAGCGCGTCACCGACGGAATATCCAGCGCCATCGCATCGCTCAGCGTCACCCATTGCAGGTCGCTCAGTTCGGCCCCATCGCAAGCCGGCCGGTCATTGATCAGCACGTTTTCCGCCTCGGCCATGAAAAACCGGGCATCGAAGCGGCGTGGCCTGTAAGGCGGGGTCACGGCGCGGCCGATCAGCAGAAAGCCCCGCAGGCAGGGCGCTGCGCCGGCGGCGTAATACGCTTCCCAGCCTTGCGGCGCGCGGCCGTCCACAGCTCCGGCCCGCCCGACAATCAGCCCGG
>CAYUEM010000165.1:0-2129 GCA_964442925.1 uncultured Hyphomonadaceae bacterium | reverse complement strand
AACGTCTCGCGGATCGCCGTCAGCGCAAACGCGCGTGGGCGCCGGCGCGCCGCCTTGCTCAGCCGCGCCGCTTCGGTATCAGGCAGTTCCGACAGCGACGGGGCCCGCCCGTCCTGCGGATCGACGCGCCCACCGGGAAAGACGTATTTTTTCGGCATGAAAGCATGGCGCCCGGATCGCATTCCCATCAGCACACGCGGCTGGCTCTGGTCACGGCGGACAAGAATCAGCGTGGCGGCGTCTTTCGGGCGCGGACTTGGCCGGTCCTTTACGATCAGCTCACCCTCTTCAGGCTTGTCATAACCGCCCGAAATGGCGGCCTGCGAGGCCGTGTCCTCATTCATCTCAGCGCCCGCCTTTTCTCTGGCCAGGTTTTGAGCGGTGCTCATGGCCGATGCGGGAAGGGCCGCGATGCGCGCGCCCCGTTGGCGGCTTCTCACCCTTCAGCTTCGGCTTTGGCGGCGAGGTGATCTCCAGCAGCAGCCCGCCCTGCAATGGTGTGACCTCTTTCAGGCGGGTGGTCACCGTCTGACCAAGCTCAAACCGCTTGCCCGATCCGCGCGCGACCAGCCGCATCGCGCCTTCATCGAAGATCCAGTAATCATCGGAAATCGACGAGATTGGCACGAAGCCATCCGCGGACGTATCGGCCAGCCGCACGAACAGGCCGGCCCTGGTCACCCCGGTGATGCGGCCTTCGAACTTCGCGCCGACACGATCAGCAAGGAACAGCGCAAGATAACGGTCGGTCGCGTCACGTTCGGCCGCCATGCTGCGCCTTTCGGTCTCGACCAGATGCGAAGCGGTCTCCTCCAGCCGCAGCGCGGCTTCCTTGCTCATCCCGTCGGGGCCGAGATCCAGCGCGCTGATCAGGGCGCGGTGGACCACCAGGTCAGCATAGCGCCGGATCGGTGAGGTGAAATGCGCATATTTCGCCAGGTTGAGCCCGAAATGGCCGAGATTCTCGTCAGCATAGATCGCACGCGCCTGGCTGCGCAGCACCATCTCCCCGATCATGTCCTTGTGGTCGCCGTCCTCAGCATCACCGAGCAGCCGGTTGAACCGCGAGGACTGCGGACGCTCGCCAAGCGGCCATTTGATGTTGAGGGTTTTCAGAAACTCCGCCAGCGCGGCCAGCTTGGCATCGCTCGGCTGGTCATGGACGCGGTAAAGCAGCGGCATTTTCGCCTTTTCGAGCGTTTCCGCTGCCGCCACATTCGCCTGAATCATGAATTCCTCGATCAGGCGGTGGGCGTCAAAGCTCGCCTTTGTCGAGATACGCTGGATCGAGCCATCCTCGGCAAATTCGATCTGCCTTTCGGGCATTTGCAACTCCAGCGGCCCGCGCTTGTTACGCGCCTTGCCGAGCGCACCATAAGCGCCCCATAGCGGCTTGAGCACGCTGTCCAGCAGGTCCCCGGCCCGCCCTCCCGGCTTGCCGTCAATCGCCGCCTGCGCCTGTTCATAGGACAGACCGGCATGTGACTTCATCATTCCCCGGATGAACCGGTGCCGCCGCTTGGTGCCTGATGTGTCGAACTCCATCTCCACGGCGAGACAGCGGCGCAGCTCGCCTTGCCTCAGTGAACATTCACCCGCCGACAGCTCGAACGGAAGCATCGGCACGACCCGGTCAGGGAAATAGGTCGAGTTGCCACGCTTGCGCGCCTCCCGGTCAAGTGCGGAGCCTTCAGGGACATAGGCGGCAACATCGGCAATCGCCACGATCACGCGCCAGCCATCCTCCAGCGCCTCGGCATAGACGGCATCATCATGATCGCGCGCATCGGCGGGGTCGATCGTGATCAGCGCCAGCGCGGTGAGATCCTCGCGTTCGGCCGCAACCGGCTGTGCCTTTTGAGCATCCTCCAGCACAGCCTGCGGAAACTCCGTCGGGATCGAATGGGAATGGATCGCAATCAGGCTGGCGGCGCGCGGATCACCGGCCTTGCCGATCACCTCGCGCACAACATAGTGTTTCGGCCCGGTATGATGGCCCACGCGCAGCGGCTTGGGCTCGGCGCGGACAAGGTCGCCGTCTTCCGCGCCATTCAGGTCGCCCGGCTCGACATGCAACTCGCGTTTCTGGCGTCGGTCCGCGCTCTCGATCCGTCCGCCCTTGCCGGCCC
>CAYUEM010000164.1:0-6472 GCA_964442925.1 uncultured Hyphomonadaceae bacterium | reverse complement strand
ACAACAGCATCTTCTGGACCTGGACCTGATCAAAAACGTACAAAGTCGAGCTCATAGGGATTGTCGAAATCATCGACAAATGCGCTGGGGGCACGCTCCCAGGCATAGCAGGCCGACTGGATTGGCTGGCGTCGGCGGCCCAGCGCTTTCAGGGACTGGCGACCTGTCCGGATCAGCCTGGGATGCAAAAAGCCCAGCGCGCGCGGATTGGCGAGGCGCACGATCGACGCAGCCGTGGCCTGACGCAGCGGATCGTTCAGGAAAGGCGGGCACCATCCGGCGTCGAGCAACAGCACATCCATGCCGGCCTCGCAGAGCAGGCGCGCGGCAAGGCCGCCCGACGCACCGCCACCAATGACAATCGCGTCAAATCCGCTGGCACGGGTTGCGACCGCTTCGGTTGTTGCATCGGCGATCGCGCTGAGCCGGGATGAAACAGGTGCCATGTTCGGCTCGGTGTCCTTGGTTGTCACCGCGATGCGGATGGGCAGGCTATACAGTTTTCATGCCAGTTCGGCGCGACCTGGAAACGCGGCGTCCAGGCCCGAACCAAACCGTTTTATAACTGTTCGAAAAAGCTTACCAATCCGTATTATTCGGGTGACGTAATTTGCCTGCAGAGCACAATTGCGCAAATCAATTCTGATGTTTTACAAATACAGAAATAAAATCGATATTTGCGCGGTTTCATCATTGCGCGGGAAAGAGAGTGAGGGTCGCGCATATTCGAATGAGTGTTAGCTCACTAGTGTTGCCGCCGGCTGAACTTGACAACTCACCAGGGCTGGCTTGATGGTCGTCAATCGGGTCAGGACTGGGCGTCAATGACAGCCTTTCCCTGACCCGGTAGTTTGACGTCAGTTCGCTCCGAGCCGTTTCGCCTAAAGTGCGCTTTTCTCCTGCGCGCCATGGCGGCCCGGCCGTGGGTGGCAGAGGAAACCCTGTCGCCTCCCGTGCTTGGAAAGGAGCCTAGCGATGAGATATTCCGACGCGGTGGCGACGGACACTTTCGGTCGCCGTTTCCGCTATTTGCGGCTGTCGGTGACGGAAGTGTGCAATTTCCGCTGCACCTATTGCCTGCCGAACGGCTATCAGAAGTCCGGGCCGATGGATTTCCTCGGCGTCGATGAGGTCGACCGGCTTGTGCGCGCCTTTGCCGGGCTTGGCATCAACAAGGTGCGCCTGACAGGCGGCGAGCCGACCGTGCGCAAGGACATGACCGCACTGATCGCCCGTGTCGCGGCGCAGCCGGGTATCGACAAGGTCGCGCTGACCACCAATGGCTGGAACCTGGCGCGCCATATTGATGACTGGGTGGCTGGCGGGCTCACCAACCTCAATGTCAGCATCGACGCGCTGGACCGTGAGGGCTTCCACAAGATTACCGGCCATGACCGGCTGGACGACGTGCTGGCGGGCCTTGAGCGCGCGCTCGCCTTGCCGCTCAAGGCGGTGAAAGTGAACGCCGTGCTCCTGCGTGACGGGCTGGAGGATGATTTCTCCGCTTGGACCGACTTCGTGCGTGACCGACCGATTGCCGTGCGGTTCATCGAATTGATGCGCACCGGCGACAACAAGGCCTTCTTCGAGGACCAGCATGTCAGCGGGCAGGTCTTGCAAAGCTGGCTTGAGGCCCATGGCTGGTGCCCGAAACCGCGCGGCGGTGACGATGGCCCGGCGGTCGAATTCACCCATCCGGAGCATGCCGGGCGGATCGGCCTGATCGCACCTTATGCGCCCGGCTTCTGCGACGGCTGCAACCGGCTGCGCGTGACCGCGCGCGGGCAACTGCGCCTGTGCCTGTTCGGGCAGGGCGGGCGGCCCTTGCGCGACCTCCTTCAGGCCGATGACCAGACAGAGGCGCTGAAGTCCCGGATCGTCGATGCGCTGGCCCTCAAGCCGGCCACGCATAATCTGCACAGTGCCGATCCCGGCGACATCCGCAACCTCGCCCAGACCGGCGGCTGACCGGCTGCCGGAAGCCGGGCGTGGTTTGACTATCCTTCGAGACGCGGGCCTTGCGGCCCGCTCCTCAGGATGAGGGCTTGGTCACGGCTGGTAATGGTCGAGCACGCCTTGCTGGCGTTCGGTATGGGCCTTGCCGAGCGTGTTGCGCGACTGCGAATAGTGATTGTCGATCAGCGGGCTGGGGCGGGCCAGACGCTCAAGCGCATCGACCTTGCTGAAACGCACCCGGGCACCAGGGCCATATCCGGCTCAGGCAATCAATCGCGGCGCAATTCGCCATCGTCCTTTCGGGCCTTTGCGCGCAACTCTTCGATCGGACGCTTTTCGCGGCCAAACACCAGTTGCATCAACCAGTTGGGAGCAAAACGTTCAATGTTGGGCCATTTGTGTAGCATCGCTTCCATCAACTGGTGGCCCCAGACCGAGTTGCGACCGAGCAGGACCACACCAATAATCACAACTGGCAGGCCGATCGGAACAAAAGGAAAAGGTGTCAGCATCGCCAGCGGAACGCCGATCATGATGAGAAAAAGCCCGAGCAGCGCCAGAAACTGACGAAAGACCTTACGCACACTCTGGATCACCATCGCGACGGGGGCCGGGGGCTGGGACCCTGATTTATTGGTCGTCTCGGTGTCAGGCATATTTGCAATATGGTCAGTTCGTGGACGCGCGCCACTCTAAAAATGAAGTCATGCACAGTATGGCTGGTGTGGTGTGGTGGCCACTGATATGAACATGTCTTCTTGGTCGGTCGGGGACTGCGGGATTATGGCCACAGCATGAAGCTCGACTCCGTTCAGATTCTGCGTGCGCTGGCAGCGATCCTTGTGCTGATCTATCATATCCGCGCGATCGAGATATTGATGATTGCCGCTTATTCGGGGGCGGATACACAAGAAACGCCGCTGGTTTCCGGGCTCTGGGAAAAGGGCTTTGCCGGGGTTGATCTGTTCTTTGTGATCTCCGGCTTCATCATGGTCTATGTCACCGGACGGGCCAGTGCAGGCATCGCGACAGCTTCGGCCTTCCTGTTCTCACGCGCGAGCCGAATCTATCCGCTCTGGTGGGTGTTTGCGACCATCATGGCGCTGTATTTTCTTTTCGCATATGGCGTTCCGATGGACATTGAAGACGCGATGGACCGCGGCCAGTCGCCAGCCTGGCATTTTTTTGCGTCTTATCTTCTATTGCCGCAGGACAATTTCCCGGTCCTCGGGGTCGGCTGGACACTGGTTCACGAGATGTATTTCTATATTGTTTTTGCGGTGTTCCTGCTCGCGCCCTGGCAATGGCGCAGCTGGCTGATCGGTCTTTGGGGCGCAGTTGTCATTTCCGGATCGGTGTCGGGACTTTCGGGTCCCTTCGCAGTCGATTACCAGCACCTGATTTTTTATCCGATGACGCTGGAGTTCATTCTCGGTGCGTTTTCCGCTGTGCTGATCGTCAACGGCTATCATGGTCGCCCGGCGCTTCTGGCACTGCTCGGGGCGACCTTGCTGATTGCGGCCCTGATCTGGCACCCCAATCCCGTCGGACATCCTCAGGAAGGCCTGCTGTCAACGCTGCAATGGGGGCGGGTGATCTGGTTCGCAGTGCCGTCGGTCATTCTCTTGCACGGACTGGTCGGGCTGGATATCTTCGGTCGCCTGCGGGTTCCCGGCTTCTTCGTTGCGCTGGGGGACTGGTCATTCGCGCTTTATCTCAGTCATATGCTGACGCTCAGCGCATTGAAGCGGATTTTCCCGTTTGCCGCTGATATTGCCGAGCATCGGCTTGGCGTGCCGGCGGATCTGGCCAGCATGTTGCGGGTGGGAACACCGGGTCTGATCGACAATTGCGTGTTTCTGGTCGCTTCGATCATTGCCAGCATCATTGTTGCCGCGCTGAGTTTTTACCTGTTCGAGAAGCCGTCGCTGCGCCTGTTCGGGCGTGTCCGCTCCCGCCTGTTTGACCGCGAGGCGCAAGGTCTTCACCCGGCACCCATTCGCGCCGGGGTCTGGTAACCGATCACAAACCGCGCGGGCTGCGGGTTGGCGACCGCTCGCAAACTCACTGCGCTGCGACAGCACCGTTTTCGGGAAGACTCCATTTCAGAACCGGCTTGCGCGCGGCGCGGGTCTCATCCAGCCGGCGCATGGGTGCGAGATGCGGCGTGGATTTCAGGCTTTCGTCACCTGCTGCGGCGCGTTTCGCAATCCCGGCCAATGCGTCGCAGAACCGGTCAAGCTCTGCCCGGCTTTCGGTTTCCGTCGGCTCGATCAGCATCGCGCCATGCACCACCAGCGGGAAATACATCGTCATCGGGTGATAGCCCTCATCGATCAGCGCCTTGGCAATGTCGATCGTCTCGATGGTCTCTGCGGTGAAGGCGTCGGAGAACAGCGCCTCGTGCATGCAATAGCCCTCAAAGGCGGGCGTCATCACGCATTTCAGTCGCGCAAGAACGTAATTTGCGTTGAGAACTGCGTCTTCGGCCACCTGTTTGAGCCCATCGCCCCCATGGCTGAGCATATAGGTGAGCGCGCGCACGAACATGCCCATCTGGCCGTGGAATGCGACCATGCGGCCGAAGCTCTGCGGGTTTTCGCGGCGATCGTCTTCAACCAGTGAAAACACCCCATCCTCGTCGCGCTCGACAAAGGGCATCGGTGCATGCGGGGCGAGTGCGGCGGAAAATACGGTCGGACCGGAGCCCGGACCGCCGCCGCCATGTGGGGTCGAGAAGGTCTTGTGCAGGTTGATATGCATCGCATCGACGCCAAGATCGCCGGGGCGCACGCGCCCGACAATGGCGTTGAAATTGGCCCCGTCGCAATAGAAGTAGCCGCCCGCGTCATGGATCAGGTCGGCAATCTCGCGAATGTCCGTTTCGAACAGGCCGCAGGTGTTCGGATTGGTCAGCATGATGGCGGCAATATCGTCGCTGCGCTGCAGTTTCTCGCGCAGCTGCGCCATATCCACCCGGCCATCCTTGCGTGCGCCGATCTCGTCAACCACAAAGCCGCACTGGATCGCGGTCGCCGGATTGGTGCCGTGGGCGGAGGCCGGCACGAGGACGCGCCGGCGCATCTCCAGTTCGCCGCGCATCTCCAGTGCCTTGCGGATGGCCAGCATGCCGCACAGCTCGCCATGCGCGCCGGCCTTCGGGCTCATGGCAACCGCTGGCATGCCGGTCAGCGTCTTCAGCCAGGTGGCAAGCTCGTCGATCAGCTCCAGCGCACCCTGAACGGTGTATTGGGGTTGCAGCGGGTGGATATCGGCAAAACCTGGCAGGCGCGCCATGCGCTCATTCAGGCGTGGATTGTGCTTCATTGTGCAGCTGCCAAGCGGGAAGAAGCCAAGATCGATGGCATAGTTGCGCTGAGACAGGCGCACATAATGGCGCACGGCTTCCGGCTCAGACAGGCCAGGCAGGTCCACCGGCTTGTTGCGCGCGAGCCCGCCAAGCCGGCTTTTGCGGCCCGTCGGTTCCGGCAGGTCCACGCCTGTCTTGCCCCAGCGGTCGGTTTCGAAGATCAGCGGCTCGAATTGCAAGAGGCCGCGCGAGCCGGAAGTGGTTTGTGTCATGGGTTCTCTATCCATTGGGTCGGGGCGTGTCCTGATCCTCCCCCGCGAGCGGGGGGAGGTGCCTGAGGCGGGCGGCTGTTCTGATCCTCCCCCGCTCGCGGGGGAGGCGTCCGAGACGGGCGGCTGTTCTGATCCTCCCCCGCCTGCGGGGGAGGTGCCCGAAGGGCGGAGGGGGCCAGCGAGCTGCGAGGCCGAAGTGCCCCCATCGACCGCTTCGCGGCCACTTCCCCCGCAAGCGGGGGAAGATAAGGAGGCGGGCGGTCGCACAGCCGAAACCATCACACCACCTCCCGCAGCCCGTCGGCAAAAGCCGTGATGTCCACATCCTGGGTGCATTCCGTGGCCGCGCAGATGATCACATCGTCGAGGCCGGCGCCGGGCAGGAGCCGTGACGCGCGCACGCCGCCAAGGATGCCGCGCTCTTCCAGCATGGCGAGAGCGGCCTCGGCATTCAGCGGTGTGCGGAAGGCAAACTCGTTGAAGAAACGCGGGGTCAGGATCTCCACGCCCGGCACGCTTTCCAGCGCATCGGCCAGCGCGCAGGCCGCGTCATGGTTGAGCTGCGCCAGCTGCGTCAGGCCTGCTCCGCCAAGCAGCGTCATGTGCGCCGTGAAGGCCAGCGCGCAAAGCCCTGAATTGGTGCAGATATTGCTGGTCGCCTTGTCGCGGCGGATATGCTGCTCGCGGGTCGAGAGCGTCAGCACGAAGCCGCGCTGGCCGTCGGCATCGACGGTCTCGCCGCAAAGCCGGCCGGGCATGTTGCGGGTCAGCTTTTCGCGACAGGCGAACAGGCCGACATAAGGCCCGCCAAAATTCAGCGCATTTCCGATCGACTGGCCCTCGCCCACGGCGATGTCGGCACCCATTTCGCCGGGCGGTGGCACCATGCCCAGCGACACCGCTTCGGTGAACACCGACACCAGCAACGCGCCCT
>CAYUEM010000163.1:0-6491 GCA_964442925.1 uncultured Hyphomonadaceae bacterium | reverse complement strand
CGCATGTGGCTGGCCCCGCTCGACAATGGTGCAACCATTCCGGTGCGGATCGAAGCCGACAGCAAGGATATCGGCAAGGTGACCTTGCAGGCAACAAAACTGAAATTCGAACCGATTGTCCAGAATGAGGCGTCCAGAAGCCGGGGCGGAGGATGAAAAACCCTCCCTTGTGCTGATTGCCGGCGATCCGGCTGAGGGCGCGCAGTCGCGCCGGGCCTCGCGCTGCAAGGATCGGTCAGCGTCCGTGCGGCTTGGTCTTACTTCGCCAGCGGGTCGATAGCGACGGCAGGCCCCGGCAGATAGATGAACCTGTAACCGCTATTGCTCGGCGCTGTCTCACCGCGCACCAGCACCCGGTGCGGTCCCACCACCTGCTGCGGCGCTTCTACGCGGTGTCCATCGGCCCCCTCAAGCGCCAGGTGGCGGGCCAGCCATCTGTCCAGCGTAAACGCCGCTTGCGTCAGCTGGTCGAAACGGATCGTGATGGGTAGCGGTGCGGCGAACTCACCCTCCGGGTCGGCAAAGACCTGTGTGACGACATAACGATCTTGCACGCGGGCCACGCCAATGGCGACATGGGTGATGTCCGTCGCGAGGATATTCGCGCGATGGCCGGGACTGTTCATCAGTCCGTTGTGAAGCATTTGCGGGACAGCCGCCGGATCGAAATCTCCCCCGACCATGGCGACATTTTCCCGCGATGAGCGATAAATCAGCCGCCGGTCAAGCGCGGAAATCCGCTCGCCGAGCTTGCGCCCACCTGCACCCTCATGGCCGAATATTCCGTTCCAGACCTGATCGAAACTGTGAAAACGCGCCGGCGCGCGCAGCGCCTCTCGCATCTGCAACTCTGCAAGGCCTACGCGTTTTCGCTCGCCGTTGAGAAGTGACAGGAAACGGCTTTCCGCCGACGGGTCAAAACCTGCCGGTCCGGGCGGATGCGCAAGGCAGGTCTCGGCCAGCGCATGATAAGCCGCCAGCCCCGCCGGCCGGTCATCAGGCCACAGATTGCACTCAGCCGCCTCGGCCTGCGCCATTGCAGCAAAGCCGAACAGAACACTCAGGAGGATGCAGAAGCGGGTGGCCATATGCCATCACTTTGCAATCGCTCCATGATCGGCGCAAGCATCCGCTCGATGGCTTTCGCAGTTGGCCGGACATGCCCATAGGCCGGCAGTCCCTCATCTGCGATAACCAGGCTGGCGGAGAATTTCGCCGGAAATGTGTGGCGGTAATGCGCTGGGCGCACCGTGCCGAGATACTGGCTGAGCACACTTTCGACACTGCGCCCGCGCTCCAGCACATCACGCCGAATGCGCCGGGCAAGGCGCAGGTCATCGGGGGTGTCGACATAGATCGACAGGTCGATCAGGTCGGCCAGCTCCGGCATCGACAGTGCGTGAATGCCCTCTAGCAGAATGATCGGGCTGGCGGCGACATGCCGGGTCTGCGCGCTGCGATCATGACTGGCATAATCGTAGACGGGGATATCAACCGCGCGACCGGATTTCAGATGCTCAAGATCGGCCATCAGATGGCCGGCATCCTTGGACGCCGGGTCGTCATAATCGACACGGGCGGCGATCGCAGCGCGCGCCTCATGCGTGTCTGCCGCGCCATAATGGCTGATCGGCCAGTAATAGGCATCCTCGTGCAGGATGATGGCATCTGGTGCCAGCCGCGCACGCAGCGCCTCGACAAGGGTTGACTTGCCCGACCCCGAACCGCCGGAAATCGCAATGACGTATGAATGGCTCATGACCCCCGGGGTTAAGCGAGGCCGCAGCCCCGGTCCAGCCTTCACCTGCCAATCACAGCACCTGTGCCAACTGCGCGGCGATCCGGTCGGCCAGCAGCCGGCCGGCTGCACTCAGCGCGATCCGTCCATCATGCTGGTCGAGAAGGCCCATATCCTGCAGATCGTCGATCACTGCGGCGTCGAGGGGCCGCCCGGCCAGCGCCGCGATGCGGGCCAGTTCCAGACCCTGAACCGGTCGCAGGCCGAGTGAAAGCGCCTCCATGGCGGCTTGCGAGCCGGAAAGCGGTTCGCGCTCGGCATGGGCGGGCTGGTGCGGGGCCTCCTGCAGCGCGGCAATATACTCGTGCGGGCGCCGGTGCGCGCATGTTGCCAGTCGCCCGGCCTGTGTGCTGAGCCGGCCATGCGCACCCGGCCCGACGCCGATCCAGTCGCCCGCCGCCCAATAAATCATGTTGTGACGCGATCGGAACGCTTTGCCAGCGGCGTGATTGGAGATTTCATAGGCCGGCAGACCAGCCTGCGCGGTGACATCCTGGGTCAGTTCATACAGCGTGGCCTGCTGGTCTTCATCCATTTCGATCAGCTCACCGCGCGCTGCGCGCCGCCCGAACGCGGTCTTTTCCGCAATCGTCAGCTCGTACAGCGACAGATGCGGCGCACCAAGGTCCAGCGCCGCTTGCAATTCACCGGCCCATTGCGCCGGCGTCTGGCCGGGGCGGGCATAGATCAGGTCTATCGAGGTGTTGGCAAAGCGCGAAAGGCCCGCTGCCACGGCCCGCCGGCCTTCATCAGCGCAATGATCGCGGCCCAGAAAGGCAAGCGCAGCCGGCTCCAGCGCCTGCAGGCCGATCGACAGGCGATTGACACCTGCGGCCTGCCAGCCGGCGATGTCGCCGCCGAGCACATCCAGCGGGTTGGCCTCCAGCGTGATTTCGGCATCGTGGGCAAGGCCGAATGCGGAGCGCGCCGCCGAGACGATCGCCGCAAGCTCAGCGGCCTGCAGCAATGAGGGTGTGCCGCCGCCAAGAAACACGCTGTCAAACGGGCGCGCAAGCTCCGCAAAGGCTGCGCGGTGGGCCGAAATGTCAGCAAGGATCGCCGCCAGCAACGGCGCACTGTCGCGGTTCTTCGCGGCATAGACATTGAAGTCGCAATAGGGGCAGACCCGCGCGCAATACGGCCAGTGAACATAGAGGCCGAAGCCCGCATCGCCCTGCACATATGTCACGCCAGCAGGGCCCTGCGGAGTTTTGCAAACGCATCCGCGCGGTGGCTCATTGCGTGTTTCCGCGACGGGTCCATTTCCCCGAATGTTTCGGTTTCGCCAGTGGCGACGAAGATCGGGTCATAACCGAACCCCTTTTCGCCACGCGGTGGCCAGACCAGATCACCCGCAACCTGGCCCTCGAACACTTCGGCATGACCATCGGGCCAGACGACGGCCAGCGCGCAGATAAACGCCGCTGAACGGTCGATTGCGCGTGCGGCATCCAGCTCGCGCGTCACCCGTTGCATTGCCCGCATGAAATCACGCGGCTCGCCGGCCCAGCGCGCAGAATAAATGCCCGGCTGGCCGTCCAACGCGGTGACGGCCAGTCCGCTGTCATCCGAGAGGGCCGGGACACCTGTTGCAATCGCAGCCGCGCGCGCTTTCAGGATGGCATTGCCGGTAAAGCTCGTCTCGGTTTCCTCCGGCTCGTCAAGGCCAAGCTCGATCGCCGAGACGACGCGGTAGCCAAGCGGCTCGAACAAATCCTTCAATTCCCGAACCTTGCCGGCATTGTGGGTCGCGGCGACGAGACGCCCCGGATTGAGCTTGCGAGTGTTCATCTTGACGCTGCGGCTCCTTTCTTGCTTTCAACGCGAATGTGATTATCGTTTTACGGCAAGAGTGTATCTGCCGACGAGAGATGAGACACCGTTAAATGACATCGCGCCCGCGAAATTCCATGGCCGCCGTCCTCAGCGTGATCATGACCGCCGTGATCTGGCTGACATTCGTGCTCGGCCTGTTCGCTTTCGCGATGCTGGCCGTCGGGTTGGGCGCAAGCCTCAACAATGGCGCGTTGCAGATACCCGGCGGTCACGCGGCTGCCGATATCCATCCGCTGAATTTCGTCTTCACGCTGGTGGCGCTGGCCGTCATCCTGCCAGGCGTGATCTATGTCTGCCTGCAATTGCGGCGCATCCTGGCAACGCTCGCAGACGGTGACCCGTTCGTTCCCGAAAATGCCCGTCGGCTCACACATATTGCCTTCGCCCTGGCAATCATGGAGATCGCCAGCATTCTTCTCGTCATCTGCATCCGCACATTTGTCGCGCCGGCCGAAGCGATTGCCCGGCCTGCCTTGTCGATCAATCTCGTTGTCTGGGCCGCAGTCGCCGCCCTACTCATCCTCTCGCAAGTGTTCCGGGAAGGCACACGCCTGCGCGAGGAAGAGAAGATGACGATCTAGAGGAGGCGCCAAATCCGTGTCGATCCGCGTAACCCTCGACCGCGTTCTGCTGGAGCGCCGCATGTCACTGACCGAATTGTCAGAACGTGTCGGTGTGACCCTTGCAAATCTTTCGATCCTCAAGACCGGAAAGGCCAAGGCTGTGCGGTTTTCGACGCTGGAAGCGCTTTGTCGCGAGCTTGGGTGCCAGCCCGGTGACCTGCTCGTCTATGAAGAGGAAAATGGTGAGGATTCCGCACGCATCGCCGCTGAATAGGCAAGATCGCCAGCCAGAAATCATGTAGGCTGGCGACTGTAAACACACGAGCAGTCCGTCTGTCCCGGGCCCGACCCGGGCCCTGCCGATTTCTGGCTCGCGGCGCGAAGACTGGCCGCATGGTGCGGGTTTTCAACAGCCTGATTCTGGCGCTGCGTTGCGAAACATCTGTAGCGGAGGAAGATTGTCAGGCGGCGGTGGAGCAAGTCCCCCGAGGGGCTGGGGGGGCTGATGGGTCCGGGGTCCCTGCTAGATACCGCCGCCTGACAATTACAAGATGGCTTGCGCTGTGGGCGCTCGCAAGGCCAGAATGTGTTCTTTCGGCCATAATCGCCATTAAAAATGCGTCATGGACTGACAACCCAATTGCGCGCGTCTGTGCATAAGCCAAAACGGTGAAGAATGAATATTCAACAGTCTCTGAACCAGGGTCAGCCATTTAAAGTGGCTTTTCACAAAACAGAAATGTCGCCGATACTGGATGTTTACGGGCGGCTTGTGCAGTCGGGACAGGCGCGCGACTATGCGATCGGCATGTACCGCGACCGCGCCATTTTCGCAATCTACAGGCGCGCGGCGGAACAACCGACCTGGCGAATCGAAAAAGTGCCCACGCTGGCCAGCCGGCAGGGTGCTTTTGCGGTTTATGGCACTGCCGGTCAGGTCCTGCGACGCGGGCATGAGCTTGCGCAGGTGCTTCGCGTGTTTGATTCGCGTCGGTTCGAGGTGATCTCCGGCTGAATGCACGCGGCGGCGAAATGACAGGGCCAGCCGGCTCAGGCTGCCGCGTCCCGACCCGTGCAGAGCGCGTCTCGAAAGCGCGGAAGCTGCTGCGGACTGTCAAGCAAAGCGAGCGCAACAGCGACACTTTCCACTGAACCGCGATATTGCGCAACTTCGCCGGTAGCGCCGGTCGGCTTCATACCGATATGCGCCAGCAGGCGGCGCGCCTTTGTGTTTTCCACCAGCACGTCTGCCACAAGCTCGCGCAAGCCAATCGCGCGAACATCACTGACGACTGCATCGATCAGCAGCCGCGCAAGCCCCTGGCCATGATAGGCATCAAGAACACCAAATGCGAGTTCGGCTTCTCCTGCATCCCCGCTGCGGATCGCATGCACCGCAGCAATCGCCGTCGGCTGGTCCGGGTCGGACATATCCAATGCCCCCCAGGCGACATGGCGCTGACCGTCAACATCGACCAGCTGCCGGATCACCGCATCAGGCAAGCGTCTGGCGCCGGAAAAAAATCGCAAATAGCGCGAGCGATCCGACAGCCGCATGATCGCCTCGCGCAAACGCACTTCGTCATCCCGGCGGATCGGGCGGATCAGAACCGGTTCCCCGGTTCCGAGATGGATTGTGAAGGCGCGTTGCATGACGACCGATCTCCTGACACCGAACTGTGTCGAAAACCGGGCTGAAGCAGTGGGTATCCACGCAGGGCTGACCTGCATTGTTGCATTGCAGCATTCGCGTCGTCTCCGGCCCGCAAAGACGCATCATGCTTGCATCGCTGAACAAATCGGGAAAACAACAAGACGGCCTTAACCATTGCCGCTAAAAACGGAGCCCATGACCGACAGTTTTCGTATCCTCGGAATTGATCCCGGCCTGCGCGCGACCGGCTGGGGCGTGATCGAGCGCTCTGGCGCGCGGCTCAGCCATGTCGGTCATGGCGTGATCCGGATCGATCCGGACTTGTCCCTGGCAGAGCGGCTGGCGGGCATATTCTCTGCGGTTTCCGGCCTGGTCATTGCGTACTGCCCGCAACATGCCGGGGTTGAAGAAACGCTGGTCAATGCCGGGCCGCGCTCGGCGCTGAAGCTGGGACAAGCGCGCGGGGCCGCCATGGCCGCACTTGCGCGCGAGGGCGTCAGCGTCAGCGAACATGCCCCGCGACGGATCAAGCTGGCCGTGGTCGGCACCGGCGGGGCCGACAAGGCGCAGGTCGCCTTCATGGTACAAAGACTGTTGCCGCGCGCCGGTGCGATGGGGTCTGATGCGGCTGACGCGCTGG
>CAYUEM010000162.1:0-6518 GCA_964442925.1 uncultured Hyphomonadaceae bacterium | reverse complement strand
TCACACTGCCGATCGATGCGCTGGCCGAGCGGACCTCCCAGATCGTCCTGCTTGTGTTCGTCCTGGTGAACGCAGCCCTCATAAGGCTGAAACTGCGAGGCGATAATGGATCAACGCATTTCCGGGTGCCGATCGCAGTACCCGTTCTTGGTGTTGTCACCAGCTTGTTATTGCTGGCAACGGCGTGGCTCTGAAAAGTGCCCCAACGGTGAAGCTGGTTGGCAAAGGGTCTGCGTCACCCCTCAGCCTTGCGTCAGGAACCGCACAAGCGCCCAGCCGGTGATCGCGATGTGGGCCAGTGTGATGAGAACCGAGCCGCCGTGCAGCCAGTGGAAGCGAGCCTTTGCGCCGGTATCGGTTGCCCGATTTATCACAGGCATGAGGATCTGGCGCGTGGGCAGTGTGGTCACCGCCACTGCGGCCAGCAGACCAGCGCCAAACGGGTCCTGCGGCCAGATCAACACGGCGGCCAGCGCTGAGGCGGTCATCACGAAGAGATAAAAATGCGGGAAGGCCCGGCGGATGGTCGGCCCCGCCGTTTCAGCCGGCAGCGCGGTGAAAAGGAATGCTGCAAAGCCGAAGGAATAAAGCACCATGCCGCCAAACAGCAGCGCGGTGGTCAAAAGCGCAAGCGCGGGTATCATGTGGTCTCCGGTTTGCGGGCCGTGCCCAAATAGAGGATGGTTTTAATTGGCAGGCGCCCGAAGGTCAGGTCATTGCGCATCTCGGCCTCGCGGTTTGGGGATGACATAGGGCACGCTTGCGCGGTAGCTTGCAAAGCGCTCGCCATAGCGCGCCCATGACCAGCGCCAGGGCCTTGCGTCCCAGTCCGGGCGCCGGGCGCAACGCGCCGGTGATCAACCGGGTCAGGCCGGCGATGCGCGGATCATCCTGCATCAGGCCCCCCTGAGGTATCGCTGGGAAGGCGACGGCCTGTGTCCAGCGTGGCGCGCTCATGCCCCGATCCGCAGCGGTTCCTCGCACCCGAATGGCGCTCGCCGGCCTGATCAGCCCTGACCTCAGATTGCTCGGTTGCATCCATCACGGCTTCGAGTTTCGCAAGCTCGGCTGCGGCGTCCCGATTCCCGAGCGCCTCTGCCCGGCGGAACCAGGCATGGGCGCGCACGAAGTCGGGCGGCGCGCCATGCCCGCCGGCGGCTGCGACACCGAGATTGAAGGCGCATTTGCCGTCACCCAGAGCCGCACCCTTTTCCCAACACGCCTTTGCCACATCGGCGTCCTGCGCCCCGCCCTCTCCAAGCATGGCCATCCGCCCAAGATGGGAAAGAGCATCGGTATCGCCCGCCGCTGCAGCCCGTTCGAACAGGCCCCGGGCGTTTCCAATATCGCGGTCGCCGCCAAGCCCGTTCAGATACATGAAGCCGAGATTGAACTGGGCGGCAGGAATTCCTGCGGCAGCGGCCATAGCATAACAGGACCGCGCGTCCTGCAGATCAGCCTGCGTTCCGCGGCCATGGTGCAGCAGCACGCCAAGATTGTTTGCAGCGCCCGGATGCCCGCGATTGGCCGCCTCCCGCAAAAGCCTGACTGCGTCGTCTAGCCGGTCTCCGCCACTGGTCTGCGCCAGCAAGGAATGGGCGCGCTCAAAGAGAGTTTGTGGATCGCTCATGCAGCCGATCTAGCTGTAACATGTGCAACGCCAAGGGAGACAAGCCGATGTCAGCCGCAAAACCGATTTCCACAGTCGTCATTTCGACCTGTTTGATCATAACCCCGGCGGCAGTCAGATCGTCCCCTGTTTTCCTGCACAAAAACTGCTTCAGGCCCGCTTGATCAGGCGTATGAGGAAAAGCACGATCACCGCGCCTATCGTGGCATGGATGATGGCACCGACAATGCCGGCACCGATGCTCAGACCCAGCGTCGGGAATACGAAACCAGCCACAAACGCGCCGATAATGCCGATCACAATATTGCCGACCAGGCCGTAGCCGTAGCCTTTTACAATCAGCCCCGCAAGCCAACCTGCGATGGCGCCTACGACGATTATGACGACAAGACTTTCAACAGTCATTTTGATGCCTTTCCAATTTGCGCCAGTTGGCGCGAGACTTGTTACGCTGGTTGCGGTAAGAATGCTACGAGTTGCGGGCTGTGATCTGCGAATTCTGTAATACTTCTGGGCGTTCAACCCCTTGATGGCGGCGCCCTTTGACACGAGTCAGTGACCCGCCCTGCCCCGAGCAATATGGGGCAGGACGGTCGCTGTTCTGCTCAGCCTTAACCCTGGTCGAGAATGGTCACCTCCACGCGCCGGTTGATCGCACGACCGGCGGCGGTGTCATTTGATGACACCGGAACATCCTCGCCGAGGCCAGTGGTCTCGATCCGGCCAGTCTGTATGCCGGTCGAGATCAGGTATGCACCGACCGACCCTGCGCGGCGGGCCGAGAGGTCGCGGTTGTAACTTTCCGATCCTTGCGAGTCGGTGTGGCCCGTGATCCGGATGCGGGCGTCCGGCTGCTTGGCGAGGAAGGACGCAAGCGGCGCGAGCCGGCCCTGAGCACCGGGAGTGAGGACCGCCGAACCCGAAGCGAATTGCAAGTCACGCACGACCAGCGTGACACCCAGCGCCGTGCGCGTCTGTTCATAATCGGCCAATTCGGCCGACAATGCGGCAGCCCGGTCTTCAGCCGCCCGGCGAGCAGCTTCCGAAACGGCGGTGTCAGACCTCGCATTGGCTGCATCCCGGTCTGATCGGTCAGCGCGGTCCTGCGCGACGCTCGTGGCTTGTCGCGCTTTGTCGATCTCACGCTGGCGCGCTTGCGACACGATTTCGGCGCGCTGCGTGCTCAACTCTTCTATTCGTAAATTGGCGCGGTTCTGGTCGCCACGTGTTTCGGCCAGTTCGAGATAGCCCTCACCCATGCGGATCTGGTGGGTATAGCTATCATCCTTGCCGCGCAGATAGTCGCTGCGCGCTGCGACAAGGGCCGTGTCCGCCCGCTGGATGGCGGAACCTCCGGCCTCCATCATGGCTGGATCCGCCTTGGCGCGTTCTAACGACACTTCGGCAGCAAGCAGCCGAGGGCTTGGATCGGGCGCCGAGGCGCAGGCGGCGAGAGTGACGGCGAGGGCAGCAAGGCCGATAGTCGTCTGGAGAGCGGTTTTCATTGGTGTGGCTTTCTATGAGTTCAGTTCGCGGCGAAGCGTGGCAATACCGGACTCGATTTCCGAGACGGTGCGCTCAAGCCCGCGCAGTTTGATTTTTTCCTGCACGATTTCTGCCTGCAGAGCGGCCTCGGCCGAGCGCCATTGCGACTCGTCCTCATGGTCACGCTCCTGCGCCATGCGCGCTTCACTCAGGCGCAATTGCGCCTCCTGGTAATTGCCCGGCGCAGCCGCTGAAGCGTCTGCCGAATTCAGCGCCCCGATTTGCGCCTCGGTTCGAATGATGTCGTCGCGTGCGCCATCGGCAAATGCGGCAGGCGCGGCGAGCAGAAATGCGCTCAGGAATACCGCTGAAATCGTTTTGGTCATGGCAAAGCCTCTGTGTGGCCGATCCGGAAGGATGGACGCACCATCACAATACTGCGTGTGCCCGCGCTCGGCGCTAACATCGATCAGGATGGCTTGGGCGAAGGGGGGATAGACGTTGGCATCACACAAGCACGAAAGATCCCGCCATTGTCCCACTCCATCTACAAGGCGCTCCCGCTTGCGGCCCTGCTGGTCACCATCGCCCTTCCCGCCTGCACGACCTATGGCGCATCGCCAGCCAGTCAGCAGGCCCTCGACACTGACAGCCGGCAGGCCCTCAACCGGCTGACCAGCGACAATCCCGCCGCGAGCGCCATTTCAAACCAGGCGCGCTCGGTCCTGATCTTCCCGAACATTGTCAAGGCGGGCCTCGGCGTGGGCGGTGCCTATGGCGAGGGCGAACTGCGCCGCTATGGCGTGGTTGTCGACCGTTTCCGCTCCGTGACCGGCTCATGGGGCCTGCAGGCCGGGGCGCAGTCCTATGGCTATGCCGTTTTCCTGATGACAAAGACTGCCGAGGACGCGCTCGAAAGCTCCGACGGCTGGGAAATCGGTGTCGGACCGACAGTGGTCGTCGTTGACGAAGGCCGGGCGGCAAACCTCTCGACCACGACGCTGGGAGAGGATGCCTATGCCTTCATCTTTGACCAGCAGGGCCTGATGGCAGGCGTCAGCATCGAAGGCACAAAAATCTCGAAGATGAACTAACCATCAGCGAGAATAAGTTCCTCCCAGCCTGGCCGGGTGCGCGATCAGATCGCCGCCCGGCTTTTTTTGGTCAGGTTTTTGGAGAACGGCCGTAGGCCGCTCATGGCCTGCGAACCGAATTCCCATCACTAATGATCTTCCGGATCAGCGCGACCACGGCGAGATGGGCCTCTGGATCGCTTCCTTCGCTCGCGGCATTCTCATGCGTGTTGGCGGCATCGACGAGGACGCCCACGATGTCACTTTCCGGCAGGATCTTGTGATCGTTCAGGGCCAGCAGCAGCGATTCACAAATCGTCAGCGCGGCCATCCCGGCGTTCGTATTTCGGTCATTCATATCCGGTCCTCTGCAGAGTGTGGATCAGTCGGCAGGTGCCGAGCGACACGCAAATGTCTTCATGTCAGCAAATGAGCTATACCGGACTGATATGAAGCAGTCTGCGGACCCTGAATTCCGGTTACGAGCGCGAAAACGGAGGTGACACAGGTGAGCGTAATCAATGAAGCGCCGCTTGCGCTCAAGCTGCGTACCTTTGTTTCCCTGTCGGGCGACGAGTTGGCTGTGCTCGAGCGGTTGCACACGCGTCGGCGCGCGTTCGAGGCACATCAGGAACTCATCGGGCAGGGCGAGCGCGGCAGCGCCGCCTTCATTCTGGCGTCCGGCTGGGTATGTTCTTACAAGCTCCTGCCGAATGGATCGCGCCAGATCGTCGATTTCCAGATTCCGGGCGATTTTCTCGGCCTGCGCAGCGTGCTGCTGCGAACCTCCGACCATTATGTCGAGCCTGTCACGCGCGGCGAAGCCTCGCAGGTGACGGCGCAGGAATTGTTCGAAGCGTTTTCTGAAACACCGCGGCTCGGGGCGGCCGTCCTTTGGGCGGCTTCGCGCGATGAGGCCATGGTGGTCGAGCATCTGATCAATATCGGGCGGCGCAATGCGCTCGAGCGCGTTGCTCACTTTCTGCTCGAACTGAGTTCCCGCCTCGCCCTTGTGAATATGGGCACACGCGAAGGGTTCGATTGCCCTTTGTCACAGTACCTGTTGGCCGATGCGCTGGGCCTCAGCGCAGTGCATATCAACCGCGTGCTGCGCCAGCTGCGCGAAATGGGGCTTGTGACTTACCGCGACGGCCGGGTCACGTTCGACGACTTCAAAGGCCTGTGCGCGCTTTGCGACTTCGATGCCGCCTATCTTGACCACCAGACACCGATCCTGAACTAGCGAAGCGGCACGCTGCGATGCGAAAGACATCCGGGCTCGCCCAACCGCGTCACAAGATTCAGGCGCTGGGTAACCCAAGGAGAAACAGCGCGCCGCCTGCCACGATACCGATCACTCCACTGACCAGATACCACATCGTATTGCCAGTGAAACGACCGGTCAGCGCCTCCGAGACCTGCTCGACCGATTTATCCGATGCCCTTTTGCCGAAATACAGCAGGACGATGCCAACTGCGAGCAAGATCAGTCCGATGATGAGGGTTGACTGTGTCATGATGCTTTTCCTGTCTGCGCGCGTGTGTTGGGGACAGGCCTGCCAAAACGAAGCCGCGTGCGCCCGAAATCGCGCGGCAAGCAAATCCACCATCTGATCATCGCAGAGCCAGGTGGCGCCGCACTGACACGGATCAGCTTCGTCGGCGGCCGACACCCTGGTGGCAGCTTGATTTCGACGGTACCGCGGCCTTGGCTGTCCGCGCCCGGAATTTTGATGCCTCCCGCCATGACGCCTCTGGGCTGATCTGCGTCGGTCCGGCGGCGAGAAGGCGTCGTCTAGCCAATGAAGGCCCGCTGTATATCCGGCAGCGCGATGGCCGAGCATTCGACATCCGCACGGTCGCTTGCGGACCCGGTTGGTCTGCGTTGTCGTGGCGCGTCTTGTTCTCGGAAGGTCCGGAAAGGACAACGCAATGACACCCGATCAAACGAGGACTGCCGACAGGATGAAGTCCGTCAAGTCTGCATGGGACGCCGGCCTCAAAAGCGATGCGGCGCTGAAGCGCTACCACGCTGCTGAAAAGGCGACTGCCGCCAGCAACGACGCGGACACAAACAAGGAACTCAACGCGGCGACCCACGCGCTTGCGTAACCCTGAAAGTCTGATCTGATCACGAGGACCGCCTCCCGTTCGACGCAATGCGGCCCTTTCATTTCAGAATTGATCTGATCTGATCTGATCTGATCTGATCGAATTGTGCCGGGCCAAACGCCGCGACATCGACAACCCCTAATGTCTCCTGCCGGGATTTTGGAGCTATCCCCGCAATTCATCTGGCACGTCCAGAAACCCAGCCCGTTCACCATCGC
>CAYUEM010000161.1:0-6529 GCA_964442925.1 uncultured Hyphomonadaceae bacterium | reverse complement strand
CACCGGGCCCCGGCCACAGTCTCTACATGTTTCCCCGCCGCACAGGCCTTGTGCTTGGCGGCACCCATCAGCGCGGGAATGACAGTCTCAATATCGACGCTGCGCTTGTAGAGGAAATGCTTGCCGGCCACCGCGCACTTCACTCACGGCTTGCGGGCGTGTGAACCGGTCAACGCGCGCCGAGATAGGTGAAGCCGCGCAGCACCGCCTCGGTTGGCCCGCGTTTGAACGCGGCGCGCCAGAGACTTGTAAAGGCAAGGCTCGCGAGCGCAACGACAAGCGCAATCGCAATACACCCGGCCGCGCCGATCTCGGCATAAAGGCCAAGTCCGTATTCATAGAAGACCAGCGTGAACAGCAGGCCCTGCAACAGATAAGCGGTCAGCGAGGCGGTCCCGCCGCGAGCAAGGAACGTCTTCACCGCTCCGTCAGCTGAAAGGCTCCACCTCGCGATCAGGCCGAGATAGCCCACAGTGGAAAACGGACTGCCAAGCGCAATGAAGAACATACCCCACAACATTTCCGAGCTGGCCATTGCGTCTGCGCGGCCGATGAACCACGCCCCGATCAGGCTGATGACAATTCCGACCGGCAGATAAAAGTGGCGCGCCTTGCGCCAGAACGCAGCTTGCGGGCGCGCAATCAGGTCATTGCGCACAGCCGCCAGCCCGAACAGGAAGAATGACATTGCGCCCCAGCCCTGAAACAACAACAGATAGCCGATCGCTCCCGTCCAGTCGGTGACGCGCGCGCTGACGGTCTCGGCAAAGCCGCCATTCGCGAAGGCCTCATAAAACGCACGCCCCTCGCCGGCCATTTCCGCCTGCACCTTGATCATGTTCTCGGGCGCATAAGCCTCGCCCATCGCGATGGCGACCGCGCCCAGCAGGATCAACAGGACCTGAACGATATAAAACCCGATTGCCCAGCCGACCAGTGTCTTTGCACCGGACTTGCGGAACAGGAAGAGAAGCGCGCCGAGAACCGCATAGACAAACAGAATATCACCCTGAAAAAACAATGTGATATTGATCGCTGCAAAGAAAAACAGGCCGATGATCCGGCGCCAGTAGCGCCCGGCAAAGCCAGCACCGGCGCGCTCTGCCGAGGCCATCTGATAGGCGAACCCGACCCCGAACATGAAAGAAAACAGCGTATATGACTTCGACAGGAAAAGCGCATTGACGCCGAAATAAGCGCCATGATCAAGGCCGGAGTTCAGCCCGCCATCAGCATATCCACCCATCGCCGGCGCATACGCAAAGTAGCCGACATTGACGAGAGCGATGCCAATCAGCGCAAAGGCCCGCGCAAGGTCTGGAAAGATCTCCCGCCCGGCCGCTTTGGTTTCCTGCAGATAGGACATGAGCTGCTCCCCCAAAAATATCGTTATTCGATATTACAGCGAAATCGGTCTGCGTCAATTGCAAGCTCAGGAGGCCGCCAGCAGGCTCTCGAAAACGCCGCGCCCGTCGGTTCCGCCCTCATGTCCGCCAATGGCGCGTTCGGGATGCGGCATCAGGCCAAGCACGCGGCCATTTTCACTGACAATGCCGGCAATGTCGCGGGCCGATCCGTTCGGGTTGCCGATATAGCGGAATGCCACACGGCCCTCGCCTTCCAGCGTGTCCAGGGTCACCTCATCGGCAAAATAGTTCCCATCATGATGGGCGATCGGCAAAGACACCGACCCGCGTCCCGCATAGGCGCTGGTAAAGGCGCTATTGGCACTCTCTGGCCGCAGGTCCTGCGATTTGCAGACGAAGTTCAGTGAGGCGTTGCGCATCACCGCGCCGGGCAGCAGCCGTGTCTCGGTCAGCACCTGAAACCCGTTGCAAATGCCCAGCACATAGCCGCCGCGCTCCGCATGTGCCTTCAGTGCCGCAATGACCGGCGAATTGGCCGCCATCGCCCCGCAGCGCAGATAGTCGCCATAGGAAAAGCCGCCCGGCACCACGATCAGGTCGAGCCCGTCGGGCAGGTCACTGTGCTTGTGCCAGACCATGGCTGGCGATTTGCCTGTTATACCTGTCAGGGCCACAGCAGCATCGCGGTCACAATTTGAACCGGGAAAGACGAGAATCGCAGACTTCATGAGCGTTCCGTTAGCAGAGTCTCTGCAGAAGGCGAAGCGACCGGTGTTGAAGACGGCGCTCCGAGGAAAATCACTGCCACACCCGCCGCGATCAGGGCAAAGCCGATCGCGTGGTGCCAGCCAAGCGGCTCCTTGAGCACCCAGACCGAAAATCCGGCAAACACCACCAGTGTGATCACCTCCTGCAGGGTCTTCAGTTCTGCCGCGTTGTAGACGGCATGACCCATCCGGTTAGCCGGCACGGCCAGCGCATATTCCACCAGCGCGATCGACCAACTTGCGAGGATCACCAGAATCAGCGGCGTTGCCTTGAATTTGAGATGGCCATACCAGGCCAGCGTCATGAACAGGTTCGACATCGACAACAAGACGACGGGCAACCAGTATGGCAACATGGACAGGCTGATCAATTTCATGGCGGAGCGTGTATCAGCAAATCGCTGTCAGGCGAAAGAGACTTGTCTGGCGGGCACATTCAGCGCAATGAAAAGCCTGACAAATGTTCAACCCGTGGAGGAGTGGATGACGAAACCGATTGTCGCGGCGCTGGTCGCTCTGCCATTTCTGGCGGCATGCAACACGGTTCAGGGCGTCGGCAAGGATGTCCGCGCGGTTGGAAACGGCATTACCGGCGCATCCTCCTATGTCCAGCGCAATGTCTTCGGCTCTGAGCCGCAACCCACGCAAACCACATATATTCCGGCCCAGCCTGCGGTTTCGGTCGGCCAGGCCTGTGACCCGAATGGCGAACTGTCCGGTGGCGAAGGTCTGCCGCCCTGCCGCAAGGTGGTCTTCCGCGAACGCTGACCGCGCTTGCATCTCAGGAAGTTATCGCTCCTGGACTTCGATCAAACTCCGTATTTCGCAAGCTTGACCTCGAACCTGCATATGTCTGGCCTGCAAGCAAACGGTTCCCGATCAAGTCCGGGGCGATCAGGGCAACAGGGCAGACCCGACGCGCTGTGGTTGATTATTGCTGCTCAGGCGTTTCGACCGCATCTTCGATGCCCTCTGCTGGGGCCTCTGATGCATCTTCGGCCGCCTCGCGAACAGCGTCTGCGGTTTCAGCGGGAACCAGCACAACGGCACCGTTTTCCCCGCCGGTCACCTCCTGCACTTCCACTTCACCCGTGGCCAGTTGCGGATCGGTGCCGGGCTGGATTTCGGCTGTCACCGCGTCGCCGGCATCTTCAGCCGCCGCAGCCGCCTCAGCCTCACTGCCAGCCGGAAGCGGATCGGGATAAGCAGGCGCTTGCGGCGAATAGGAGGCGAGATAGGCGATCACATTGGCGCGCTCATCATCGCGGCGCAGGCCGGCAAAGGCCATCGTCGTTCCACGTGCATAAGCCGACGGATTTTCCAGCCAATCATTCAGCGCCGCATAGTTCCAATCGCCATCCATCCCGCCAAGCACGCCGGAATAGGTAAAGCCGTCATGCGCGGCCTTGTCGGCACCAACCACACCGAAAAGGTTTGGGCCCGTGCCATTCGCCCCGCCCTGTTCGATCGAGTGGCAGGTGGCGCATTTGCCCTTGAAGCTGCGCTCACCACGTGCGGCGTCGGCGCTCGCGAGAATCAGTCCGAGATCGAACACATCTTCAACCTCGCCGCCGCCCGAATCGCTGCCTGCAATCTCGACATAATACGCGTAGCGCTCGGCAAACTGTTCATTCAGGCTCTTGTCCTCGTCATGGCTGCCGGCATGTTCGCCGCCGCCTGCGAAAACTGCGTTTGACAATTCATGCAGCCCGAACAGGCCGAGTGCCACGGCCAGAAGGCTGCCGATAATCTTGTTTATGGTGAGATCGCCCATAAGCTTGTCTCTTCTGCTATGCTGTCATCTTGGCGCAAGGTTACTTGCACGCTATGGCAGCGACGACAACAGACGCGGTGACGCAGGGCAGGCAAAACCTGCCAACAGCGACAACCCGACGCGTCTGCAACGCCAGCCGGCAAGGACAAGCGCCCTGAACCCCCTGATTATCATCCCCGCGCGACTGGCCGCTTCACGCCTGCCCGGCAAGCCGCTGGCAGACATTTCCGGCCTGCCGATGATCGCTCATGTCTGCAATCTTGCCGCGGCCGCAGGTGTTGGCCCGGTGCTGGTCGCTGCCGCCGAGCCGGAAATCATGGCGGCTGCACGCGGCGCTGGATATGCGAGCGTCCTGACAGATCCCGGCCTGCCATCGGGCTCGGACCGGATCGCCGCCGCACTGGAGATTGTCGATCCCGATCACCGCCACGACATCATCATCAATTTGCAGGGGGATGTGCCAACCCTGCCGCCGGAACGGCTGCGCGACGTGCTCGCCCCGCTGGCGCAGGCGCGGTTCGACATCGCCACGCTGGCCTGCGAGATCACCGATCCTGCTGAGCGCACCGATCCCAACACGGTCAAGGCCGTGCTTGCCGGTGAAGAGGGCGACGCCGTGCGCGAGGCGCTGTATTTCAGCCGCTCGGTCGTGCCGTCGGGTGACGGGCCGCTCTGGCATCATATCGGCGTTTATGCCTATCGCCGGCCCGCGCTGGAGGCTTTTGTCGCTGCCGCACCATCACCGCTGGAGCGGCGGGAAAAGCTCGAACAGCTCAGAGCACTGGAGATCGGGCTGGCGATTGGCTGCGCCTGCGTCTGCGGCCCTGCGCCAAAGGGCGTTGACACACCCGCCGATCTCGAAGCCGCACGCGCGGCGATTACAGCATCCGTCAGGAGTTAAAAATGTCAGCCAAGATCGCTTTTCAGGGTGAACCGGGCGCCAATTCGCACATCGCCTGCGCGCAGGTTTATCCCGACCTCGCCCCCCTGCCCTGCCGCACATTTGAAGATGTCATCGCTGCGGTTGAAGCCGGCGAGGCTGAACTGGCCATGATCCCGGTGGAAAACACGATTGCCGGGCGCGTCGGAGATATTCATCACCTGCTTCCCGGCACGGGGCTGCACATTGTCGGCGAGCATTATCTGCCGATCCGGTTCCAGCTGATGGCGCAGGCCGGTGCGAAGCTCGAAGACATCAAGGAAGCGCGCTCGCACATCATGGCGCTGGGCCAGTGCCGCAATTTCCTGCGCCGCCATGCGATTGCGCCCGTAACCGCTGCAGATACAGCCGGAGCGGCCCGGCAGGTCGCAGAAGCGGGCAAGCCCTCGATTGCGGCGATTGCCCCGCGTCTTGCCGCTGAGGTTTACGGCCTGCAAATCCTGGCCGAGGATATTGAAGATGCCGCCCACAACACGACCCGATTCGTGATCATGGCGCGCGAGCCTCTCGACATCGAACCCGGCGGGGGACCGGTCAAGACGGCTTTCCTGTTCCAGGTGCGCAACATTCCTGCCGCTCTCTACAAGGCGATGGGCGGGTTTGCGACCAATGGCGTCAACATGACAAAACTTGAAAGCTACCAGATCGGTGGTGCGTTCACCGCGACCCAGTTCTATGCCGAGATTGAGGGTCACCCCGATCAGCGCCCGGTGCAGCTGGCGCTGGAAGAACTGGGCTTCTTCTCCGCAATGCTCCGGGTGCTCGGCGTGTTTCCCGCCGCCAGCCGCGAGACTGAGCCGGGGATCCAGACGCAGGCGTGACCGGCCCGGTCCCAAGTGGCTCCGCCTCAGGCCGCGAGCGCCACCCGATGGCCTGAAACGCCCATCGCCAGCCCCGACCAGACCGGGCTGAGACCGGCCTCCAGATCGGCCACAATGGCATGGCGGCGCCCCGCATCGGCCTCTTCGAGAATGAGGACATGTTCAGCGCCATAACGCGCTGCATCTGCCTGTGCCCAGACCGGCCGAACATCATGGGGCTCGCCCGTCATTGCCGAGATCCGAATGATCCGCCAGCCATACCCATCTGCGGCCGCAAACAGCGCCACACCCGGTCGTGAAAACCACGCCGAACTGACCTTTTTCTCACTGAAAACATATATTTTTCCAGTTTTTCCGCGAAAGCTGAGAGGTCGGTTCATGTTCTTTCTCCGTTCTTTTTTCCGTTATATGCCCGTTTTGTTCTCACGCAAGAATTTTTTCGTAAACGAAAGGTTAAGGCCCTTCTCCTACCCGACCACCCCGGACCTGATCCGGGGGCTTTCGCTTTGCAAGCCAAAAACTCGAAGGTCCCGGGGCAAGCCCGGGACGCGCGGCTCTCTTGCGTGTTTTCAGAAACCGTCTTCTTGCGACCGGACGGGCGCGCGAGCCGATCCGCACAGATTACCGTTATGCTTGCACCGCCGTTTTTTGATCCCAAATCAATATGGCAAAGGTGCCGCCGCTAAGCGGGGCGTCAGCATCCATAAGCAAGATTGGTCCTCACCGTCCTGTCTTCCCGTGATCTGCCTTCGAAAGGAGATAAGGAATGAATGTCGAATCCTATACCGAGCGCACGCGCGCCATCCTGCAAAGCGCCCAGACCGCAGCGCTTGCCGCGTCCCACCAGACCCTGACGCCGG
>CAYUEM010000160.1:0-6557 GCA_964442925.1 uncultured Hyphomonadaceae bacterium | reverse complement strand
GATCCCAACCGAGCCGCATTTTCAGCGTCACCGGTATCCCGCCCGCGCCTTCCAGCGCCGCCGCGATGATCGCTTCGGCGAGGTCAATGTCGCGCATCAGCGCCGAGCCAGACTGCCCACCCGTCACCTGCCGCGCCGGACAGCCCATATTGATGTCCACCGAATCGACGCCCGCCTCTCGCAGCAGCGCTGCACCGGCCCGCATATCCACCGGTCGCCGCGCGGCAAGCTGCACGATCCACGCCCCGCGTCCCTCATGCCGGCAGGTGCGGCGCACCACATCCGGGCGCGCGGCGGCGAGCGCTTCCCCCGCTACCATCTCCGAGACAACCGCCGGGCCACCAAACCGCACGACCTGACGGCGAAACGCGGCATCTGTTGCCCCCGACATCGGAGCCAGCCAGACGCACGGTGGTCGCAATTCACTAGAGTCTTCCAAGTTGATCCCCTTTTGGTGCACAAAAAATAGGCGTCAAAGGATCATGTGGTCAAGTCTTGATCGCTTGGCATGCCGGCAAGTTCGGATTATGGCGTCATATCATGCAGATTGCAGCAATTGTTGTGGCAGGTGGACGCGGCCAGAGAGCCGGCGGCGGTGTGGCAAAACAGCTGCGCCCGCTGCTTGGACGGCCAATGCTGAGCTGGAGTGTGGATTGTTTTGCCCGCCACCGGCAGATCGGACCGGTTGTGCTTGTCTGCCCTGCCGGAGATGCACCTGCATTTGCAGGGTTTTGTCCGCCGGCAGATATCATTGTTGAAGGCGGCGAAACGCGCACAGGGTCGGTGCTGGCCGGGTTGCGCGCGCTTGATCCGGCACAGATCAGCCATGTGATGATCCATGACGCTGCGCGCCCGGGTCTTGACAAGATCACGATCGACAGGCTCGCCGAAGCGCTGGGCAGCCATGATGCCGCTGCGCCGGCCCTGCCGCTGGTTGATGCGCTGAAACGGCGCACCGATGGCCGGCTCGTCAATGTTCCGCGCGACGGCCTTTATCGTGTCCAGACCCCGCAGGCGTTCCGGCTGGCGACCATTCTCGATGCGCTTGAGGCCGCGCCTGCGAGCCTTGTCGATGACCTGGAAGCGGTCGAAGCGCGCGGCGTCGATGTTGCGCTGGTTGACGGTGCCGCACGGCTGGCCAAAGTGACCTTTCCTGAGGATTTCGCCTATATGCAGCAACTGATGGGCCACAGCGGCGCGCCGCGTATCGGCAAGGGTTTTGATGTCCATGCCTTCGCGCCTGGCAGCGCCTTGACCCTGTGCGGGGTGACCCTTGCGCATGACCGCACGCTTGCGGGCCATTCCGATGCCGATGTCGGCTGGCACGCGCTTACCGATGCCGTCCTCGGCGCGGCGGCCTTGGGTGATCTCGGCGATCACTTCCCGCCGTCTGACCCGCAATGGAAAGGTGCGGACAGCGCGATTTTCCTGTCGCATGCCATCGCGCTCGCCAGTGCGCAGGGGCTGAGACTGACAAGCTGTGACATCACGCTGATCTGCGAGGCCCCGAAAGTGAAGCCGCACCGCGAGGCGATGCGCGCGCGCACCAGCGAGATCACCGGTCTGGCGCTGGAAGCGGTCTCGATCAAGGCGACAACGACAGAAGGGCTCGGTTTTGCAGGCCGGCGCGAGGGCATCGCCGCAGAAGCGATCGCGGTAATGATGGAAACGCCCTGACCGCGCCGGGCTTTCGCGGCAAAACTCACGCTTGCGTGTTGCGATACGCCGTTTAAGGTGTCGCCATGTTTCCAGATCGCCTGCGCAATCTCGCTTTGTTGACAATGGATGACGCGGCCGAGCGACGGCTGCGGATCGCTACGGCAGAAAGTTGCACCGGCGGGCTTGTCGCGGCGCTGTTCACCGATCTGGCCGGGTCTTCAAAAGTGTTCGAGCGCGGTTTTGTCACCTATTCCAACCGCGCCAAGGAAGAGCTGCTCGGCGTGCCCGGCGACATGCTGGCTGATTATGGCGCTGTGTCAGAGCCCGTGGTGCGGATGATGGCCGAAGGTGCGCTGGAAAACTCACGCGCCAATATCGCACTGGCGATCACCGGAATTGCCGGTCCGGGCGGCGGTACCGCAATGAAGCCCGTCGGCACGGTGCATTTCGCCTGCATCCGCGAAAACCGTGCAATGATCCACGAAATGCGCCAGTTCGGCGATATCGGACGCAGCGAGGTTCGTCTGGCGAGTGTGGAACTGGCGCTGGAAATGATCCGCTCGCAGATCGTGTAAGCCGGTTGCTCAGCCCGTGGCCGGCACGCGTGCGTATCGCCGCCCTGCCTCGGATATGAATGCGTCCATCAGCTTGCGCACTGCCAGATCCATATTGTTCTTCGCCAGCAGTTTCAGAACGAGATTGCGAAACTCGTAGTCAAGCGTGATGTCCACGCGCGTCTGACCATTCGCAAGCGCAGTGATCTGCCAGAGATTTTCCAGATAGCGGAACGGCCCTCGCACCAGACTTGCGCGCACGGACAAGTCTGCGGGATTTGCAGCCACCTGCGTGGCAAAGCGTTCGGAAAAGCCGCGAAAGCCGACGCGCGCCTCACCCAGACAGCGATCAACGCCGTTCTGCGTGTGCACATCGCTCACCGCCATTGACTGGATCCAGCGAATGAACTCTGGATAGCGGCCAATGTCGGACACCAACTCGTAAACATCAGTCGGACGATATGGCAGGACAAGCTGACGGGTGAAACGGGCCATGCGGGCGGTGCATTCAGGCCGTCGAGGATGCAGCCGCAACCGACTGCGCCGCGCGCATGGCACGCAACCGGGCGAAATCTTCCCCGGCATGATAGCTCGAGCGCGTCAACGGCGAAGCGGAAACCATCAGAAAGCCCTTCGAGCGCGCAATCTCCTCATAGGACGCAAATTCCTCCGGTGTGACGAACCGGTCGACAGCGGCATGTTTGCGTGTCGGTTGCAGATACTGGCCAATGGTCAGGAAATCGATCCCCGCCGAGCGCATATCATCCATCACCTGCATCACCTCTTCCTTGCTTTCTCCCAGCCCGACCATCAGGCCCGACTTGGTGAACTGAGAAGGATCGCGGGCCTTGACCCGCTCCAGCAGGCGCAGCGAGTGATAATAGCGCGCACCGGGGCGGATCGAGAGATACAGGCGCGGAACGGTTTCGAGATTGTGATTGAACACGTCCGGGCGGGCGTCGATCACACGGTTTTCCCAGCCATCCTTGCGCAGGAAATCCGGCGTCAGGATTTCGATCGTGGTTGAGGGTGCAGCCGAGCGAATGGCGCTGATGGTTTCAACGAAATGCATCGCGCCGCCGTCTTCGAGGTCGTCACGGTCAACCGATGTGATGACAACATGCTCCAGCCCCATTTCGGCGACCGCTTCAGCCACGCGGCGCGGCTCGTCTGCATCCAGCGGGCGCGGCTTGCCGGTCGAAACATTGCAGAAACTGCAGGCGCGTGTGCAGGTTTCGCCCATGATCATCATCGTGGCGTGCTTTTTCTCCCAGCACTCGCCCATATTCGGGCAGCCCGCTTCCTCGCAAACCGTTACAAGCCCCTTCGACTTCACGATTTCGCGGGTTTCCAGATAGCCCTTGCCGACCGGTGCCCTGACGCGAATCCAGTTGGGTTTGCGCAGCACCGGCGTGTCCGGGCGATTGCGCTTCTCAGGATGACGATACGCGGTCCGCTCGCCTGAACGGTTGTCGATGATGGTTGCCATGATTGAGAAATGGCCTTTTCTGTGTTTGTCATCAAGCTTTTGAGTGCGAATGGCTGCCTTGTCGAGATTGCAACGCAACGGATTCGTGGCAAAGATAGTGTCCATGCTCCAGACTTCCGATCCTGATCACCCCGCCCGCGACGTGATGGCACAGAATGCGGTGCCCGCGCCCCTGCCCTTCAATGAAGTCCATACGCGCATGGACCTGTTCGCCGGCCTGTTGCGCGCACGCGGCAAATTCGGCGGCAAGATGATTGCCGCAATCGATGGCGACGGCACCAAGTTTGATTATGACACCATCCTGCGCGCAGCTTTCGCACTTGGCGCCGCGCTCAAGCGGCACACAGCAAAGGGCGAGAATGTCGGCGTCATGCTGCCGACGGGCATCGGTGCCGTGCTCGCCTTCTATTCGCTGTCGGCCTATCACCGGGTGCCGGCCATGCTCAATTTCACGGCGGGCTCGCGCAATCTGAAGGCGGCGATGCTGGCGGCCGAAGCAAAGACGATTGTCACCGCGCGGAAATTCATCGAGTTGGGAGAGCTCCAGCCCCTGATCGATGAATTGTCGGAAAATGCAGACATCATCTATCTTGAAGACATTCGTGCCGGGATGAAGCTGAC
Source organism: uncultured Hyphomonadaceae bacterium (assembly GCA_964442925.1). Classification (GTDB taxonomy): domain Bacteria; phylum Pseudomonadota; class Alphaproteobacteria; order Caulobacterales; family Hyphomonadaceae; genus UBA5336. The sequence continues at coordinate 2,234 of CAYUEM010000160.1, read as the reverse complement.
CGACAAGCTTGCCGGCGGGCTCGGGCCGGTCCTGCCGGGACTTGTTCGCCGGCCGGGCCATTATCGCCGGCCCGGCGTCCTGCTGTTTACCTCAGGCACCGAGGGTGACCCGAAAGGCGTTGTCCTGTCCCACCAGAATGTGCTGGCCAATGTCGAGCAGGTGCGCGCGCATATCGGGCTCGATCCTGCCCAGGACAGCGTGTTCAATCCGCTGCCGACCTTCCATTGTTTCGGCCTGACCGTGGGTGCAGTCCTGCCGCTGATGGCAGGTGTGCAGGCGATATTCCATCCCACACCGCTGCAACCGCGCGAGATTGCCAAGCGCATCCGCGACACCGGATCGACCATTCTGCTGGCGACCGACACATTCATCTCGCAATATGCCCGCGCCGGGGCTGAAGGCGATATGAGCTCGGTCCGCCTTGCGGTTTGCGGCGCCGAGCGCGTGCGCGACGAGACCCGCCAGCTGGTGCGGCGCAAATTCGGCATCGAGATCCTCGAAGGCTATGGCGCCACGGAAGCTTCCCCGGTCGTGGCTGCCAATCAGTGGGAGAACAACCACCCGGGCACGGTCGGTCACCTGATGGCTGGAATGACGCATGAACTGGTCCCGGTCGAAGGCATAGACGATGGCGGGCGGCTGAAGGTAAAAGGCCCGAACATCATGCTCGGCTATCTGCGCCCGTCCAATCCGGGCGTTCTGGAGCCGACCGAAGGGGGCTGGCACGACACCGGAGATATTGTCTCGATCGATGCTGACGGGTTCATCCGGATCAAGGGCCGGGTCAAGCGGTTCGCAAAGGTCGGCGGGGAAATGGTCTCGCTGGCAGTGGTCGAGAACTGCGCTTATGCGATCTGGCCCGACAGCATGCACGCCGCAGCGACGCTGCCCGATCCGCGCAAGGGCGAACAGGTTGTGCTGCTGACCGACAATCCTGATGTCAACCGGGCTGACATTCTCAACTGGGCACAAAATCACGGCGTGTCAGAGCTTTCGGTGCCACGCCGGATCTTTCACATCGACGAGATTCCGGTGCTCGGCACCGGCAAGCTCGATTATGGCGCGATCCAGAGACAGGCAACGGCCCTGTCCGAACGTTGAGCGCACGAAAGGTTCACAGAGCCCCCGGGAGCGTCACTTTCGAGCCGAGATCAAGATACACGATCAGCCCTGCCGCCAGGACAAGAAATGCAAGCGACAGGATGGTATTGGTCCAGAATGCGCGCTCTGCATTCTTCTGATCAATCCAGCCGCGCGGGGAAATCCCGTTGAGGCGAAAGGTGACAAGCGCGGCGAGGATCAGGCAGGCCACGTTCAGCAACAAGAGCAAGGCGGAACGTGCGCCCAGGCCCGGATAGCCCGACGCGACAAACATTCCGATCGCTGCGCCGGGCGGTAACAGGGCGGCTGCGACCATCACCCCGACAAGCACCGAACCGGTTCCACGCGACAGGCTCAGGGCGGCTGCCGCACCCGACGCAAGCGCCAGCGCAATCGCATCAAGGCGCACTTCGGCACGGCTCATCAGTTCCTGACTCTCGGTATCGATCGGCACGACGAGGCCAATCAGCAACGATGCCAGCAGCGCCAGGACAATCCCAGCCGCAAGCGTGCGCCCCGATGTTTTCAGCAGATCGAAATTGCCAAGCGCGGCCCCCATCGCAAAAGCCAGGATCGGCCCGAGCAGCGGCGCAATGACCATTGCACCGATGACGCCGGCCGAACTGTCTGAATTCATGCCCACCGCAGCCACAATGCTGGACAGGACGACCATGATCGCAAAATCGCGGTCCAGCACAGCATTGCCCCTGACATTGCCCAGCATCTCTTCACGGATCGCCAACTTGTTCGGCTTTGCGCTGACGTCATTCTCCTCCTTGACCTCCGGCAGCGTGGCTTCGATTGCGGTCACGATCATTCGCCAGTCAGAGCGCCCGGCAAGCGTGGACTGAATCGCGTCGATCAGCGCCTGGCTGGCGCCGTCACGCATCAGGACTTCAAAGATCACCCGGTTCTTCTGGCGCGGATAGATGACGTAATAGTCCAGAGGATCAGAATTCTTGACCGCGCGCAGGATCGATTCGAAAGCTTCATCCTTGTCGAGATGGACCTCTATCCTGCGCATCAGGTCTCACCACCGGGAAACCTTGCCAACAGCGAGGATGTGTCCCAGCGCCTCCCGCCCATGGCCTGGACATCACTGTAGAACTGATCGACCAGCGCCGTCAGTGGC
>CAYUEM010000159.1:0-6620 GCA_964442925.1 uncultured Hyphomonadaceae bacterium | reverse complement strand
GGGGCTTCAAGCAATCCGGCAATGGCCGCGAATGGGGCACCCACGGCCTTGAGGAGTTCCTTGAGGTCAAGGCGGTGCTCGGCGCCAGCGCGGCCTGATCAGCCGGCCTTTGCCCAGACAAGACAGGAAAGCCCTGCAGGTGTCACACTGCGGGGCTTTTTCTTGCCCGGAACGCCTCGGCAAGTGCATCGACAAGCGACAGTGCCTCGGCAAGATCGCTGATCGCCCGGCGAACGGTTTCCTCGCTCCATTGCCCCGTCGACACGTCAAGCACGGCAAAGCGGTTCTCACCTGCGATGTCGAAAACAAGTGCGTCGTGGAGGGCGCTGGCCCGGAAAGTGTCACCATGGGTGATGTCGGTCATTCGGGCGATAACAGCCGGGTCGAACAGCGCATGGGCCTCCACCTGGTCTTGCGCGCGCACGTCATAGGCGGCGCGGAACGCCTCCGGCCCGACCCGCACCTTCTGCATTGGCTTGTCGCCGGGCGGGCGCCACCAGCTGGCCTTGTCTGATTTCAGCTGGATGTTCGTGCGGTTGCGGCGCGGCGATTTCAGGACGATGATGAGGTGATAGATGTCGGAAGCTTCATCCTGTCGCTCGATCCATTCGAGAATGTCGAAGCCGACCCCACCGCGCACGCCATGAAAGCCATCCTCGAAATGCAGGTTGGCAGCCAGCTGGTCCTGATAGAGCGCTTTTTGCTCGTGACTTCCCAATATGACAGTGTTGTCGCTGATGAGCCCGCTGTCACGCAAAGCTTCTACCGCGGCGAGCATCTCACCGGTCCCGGAAATTTCCTTCAACACCCGGCGCAGCTCTCCCGGCACCCAGACCTGTCCTGCAAGCCACAAAAAAGCCGCCGGCGGCTTCCCTGGCGCTCCCACATAGCTCAATCCAAGATGAGCTGCGATTTGCGACAGGATCCGGCCACGCACCTGCATCCTGCCATGCGCCCGCAACACAAAAGCGGTGATGCGCGCGCGGAATATCCAGAGCGTCACGAGCAGGGATCCAAGGAAAAGGAACGGAAACAGAATAAACCGCAGCAGCATGCCGAAGAAGGTTTCGGGCAGGAAAATCATCGTTGTGAAGAACAGCGCGGCGAACACACCCATGCCGACCGTTACGACGCCTTCAACACTCTGCTTTCCCGGTGGTTCCTGCTCAACACCCGAAAGGCCGGGCAGTATCTCGCGCCGGACCCGCGCGCGGATGCCCTCCATGCCGGCAACCTGCTCGATTTCGTCCCACCCCATGGCCATCGAATTTAACCGCCGGTTTTTTCCAGTGCGCGCTGGAAAGCAGGGCGCGCAAGATTGCGGTCGAGATAGGCCTTCAGCCCCGGATAGGGGCCAAGCTCGCCAAGCCTGTCGGCCATCTGGCAGATATAGGTCAATCCGATATCGGGGGCCTGGAACCGCTCACCGAGGATAAACGCATTGTCGCCGAGACTGGTCTGCATATGGCTCAGATGCAGCGCTACCTCGCCATCGGCAAAGGCGCTGATCACCGGCGGCTTGGGATCCTCGCGGGCAAGCAACAGCTTGAACAGGAGCGGGGCGAAGGCTGACGCCTCGCTATAGGCCAGCCACTGGTTCCATTTCGCCCGCGCGACCGGTTCGGAATGCGGCGGCGCGAACGCATTCGCCGTGTCATAGGTGTCCACCAGATAGGTTGCGATCGCGCCGGATTCGGCCAGCGTGAACGCGCCGAAATCAATCACCGGTGACTTGCCAAGCGGGTGGGCGGCCCGCAGCTCCGGCGGCGCACGGCCCATTTCGTTGCGGTCATAGATTTTCAGCGCATAGTCGAGACCAAGCTCTTCCAGCAGCCAGACCGTGAAGACCGACCTTCCGACCCGCAAATGGTGGACAATCATATTGGCAATCCTTTCTATGAAGTTCGCGTATCGACCGGCCTTTTCCATAATAAGGCCAACCCGGCATGTTGCCCCCGCTTCGGCCATCTTGTCGCCAGTCCGGGCACACACTTGTTATTTGGCGTTCAGCTTGCATGTCTTAATATTAAATGAACAGTCGAAAGGATGCTCATCATGAAGAAATCGCTCCTTGCCTCCGCACTTGGTGCCTTGATGCTTCTCGGTGCCTGCACCACGGCGACGCCATATCAGGCGGCCGACTCCTCCGATCGCGGCTACACAGATACGCAGGTTGAGAACAATCGCTGGATGGTCAGCTTTTCCGGCAACAGCCTGACCGACCGGCAGACGGTGGAAACCTATCTGCTCTACCGCGCAGCCGAGCTGACCAGCCAGCAGGGCTTCCAGCACTTCCGCGTCGTCAAGCGGGAAACCGAAGGCGAAAGCCGTTTTCTTTCAACGGGCTATTCGCATTCACCGTATTATTCGGGATTTTATCCGCGCTATGCCTTCTATGGTTATGGCGGTCATCGCCTGCGGTCCCATCACTTTGGCCGCGGCTTCCATTCCGGCTACCGCTCGTCTTTTCATGACCCGTATGGCTATGGTTTCGGCGCTTCCGATTATCGCGAAGTGGTCCGCTACGAAGCCACCGCGGAGATCATTCTTGGTCGCGGCCCCAAGCCGGCTGATGATCCGGCCTTTTTCGACGCAGAGGACGTGCTGATCAACTTGTCGGGAAAGATCCAGCGCCCGGAAGTCTGAGCGGGACAGGACGAAGCTTCGCTTATAGGCCTTTCGATCCTAGGCTCGCTGAAAGCGGCCCCGGCACGACGAGGGCCCGGCCAAGGGAAGACAGACCATGCTGAAACTCGTTTATTGCATCACGCGGCGTGCCGACCTGTCGCCGGAGGCGTTCCGCAAGACCTGGCTGGAAGACCACGCCCCGCTGGTCAGACACCATGCTGAAGCCATCGGTGCAGTCCGTTATGTCCAGAGCCACACCAGCGAGGATGATCTGAACGCGCTGTTCATCGAAGGTCGCGGACTTCAGCTGCCCTATGACGGCATCACTGAGGTCTGGTTCAACTCGCGCGCGCAGATGGAAGCCGGCATGGCCAGCGCAGCCGGTCGCGCCGCCGCACAGGCCCTGCAAGAGGACGAAGCGCGCTTCATCGATTTTTCGAAATCGCGGGTGTTCATGACGCATGAGCACGAGATTTTCTGAACGCGGCTTGACGGAAATGGTGAAACGCGGGCACGTCGCATCGCATGAATGATGATGTCCGCATTGCTGTCAAAACCCTGCCACACTTCGAGGGCCTGGCCCTGCCGGCCTATGAAACGCCCGGTTCAGCCGGCCTCGATGTGCGTGCGGCTGTGCCAAATGATGCACCGGTTGATCTGCAACCGGGCGCGCGTGCGATGGTGCCAACAGGGCTGAGCGTGGCGATCCCCGAAGGTTTCGAGTTACAGATGCGACCGCGTTCGGGCCTTGCGGCGAAACATGGCATCACCTGCCTCAATTCGCCCGGAACGATCGACAGTGATTATCGCGGCGAGTTGAAAGTCATCCTGATCAATCATGGCAGCGAAAGCTTCACCATTGCGCGCGGCGAGCGGATCGGACAGCTGGTGCTCGCTCCGGTCACCCGCCTGCAATGGTCGCGGGTGGATAGCTTGCCGCAAACCCTGCGCGGTGAAGGCGGCTTTGGTTCCACAGGGGTCTGAGACGCACCTTCGGGCCCTTTGCCGATCACACTTCGCAGGCTTCAGGCCTGAGCTTGGTGGAACTCGCCATAAGTGCGGAAACGCCACAGATATGAGGGAACGGTTGCCTCGATGCTCTCTGGTGCCGTGATCCCGAGATCGGCCAGCGTCAACGCGCCTTGCGAAACGATATTGTCCTGCTTGAGAAGCTCGACCTGATTGCCCGTGATTGGTGCCGGACCGAAAACCGTGTTCATCGGCAGGAAAGGTGCGCGCCAGACAGCCCCAAGCGCAAGCCCCATCGGCTTGGCGACAAGGAAGGGCACGGGCAGTTTCAGCCGTTTCTTGTCAATCGTCGCGAAGATAAAGTCATAGATCTCGTTGAAACTGTAGGTTCGCGGACCGCCAAGCTCATAGGTCCTGCCCTCGGCATCGCCGCGCTCGACGCCTGCCACGATGGCGCTGGCGACATCACCAGCATAAACCGGCTGGAACCGGGTCTTGCCGCCACCGATCGCCGGCATCACAGGCAGGACGTTCATGATCGGCCAGCTGGCCATCGCCGCAAACCGGTTGAAGAACTCATCTTCCGGGCCGAACACAATCGAGGGGCGCAGGATCACCGCACCGGGGAAGGCCTCGCGCACGGCAGTTTCACCCTCGGCCTTGGTGCGGGCATAGTCAGACCGGCTGTCGGCATCCGCGCCGATTGCGGAGACCTGCACAAAACGCCTGACGCCTGCGGCCTTTGCCAGCTCGGCCAGATTGCGCGCGCCACGCGCCTGCGCACCTTCAAAGCTCTGCGCGCCGCTCTCGACCAGAATACCGACCAGATTGACCACTGCATCGGCACCTTCGACCGCGCGGGCAATCGAATCGCGGTTGCGGACATTGGCTTGGACCAAGTCAACCCAGCCAGGCAAGCCCGCAAGTCGGACATCACCTGCCAGATGCGGGCGGCGCACCGCGACCCTGACGCGCCAACCGGCCTCAACCAGTTTGCGCGCCGCATAGCGCCCGATAAAGCCTGAACCGCCAAACAGTGTCACGAGGCCTTTCGCCATATCGCCCGGATCCTTGTCGAATGAAATCAATAACAATCGGGTGTATGCGCACGCATGCTCGCGCTTGTCCATGCGGCGGATGGCAAGCCCGCCGGATCGGGCGGGTAGCGGCCTGCTAGTCTTCCCCCGCCAGTATCGCCTCCAGACCTGTGCGATAATCGGGAAAGGCCGGCCGCCAGCCCAGCGCCGACTTCGCCCGAGCATTCGAGACCCGTTTGCATTCATCATAGAAGCTGCGCGCCATTTCGCTGAGTTGCGCAGTGGCGAAGTCGACCGCTGGCGGGCGCGCAAGACCCAGCCGGTCAGCGGCCCATACAATCACGTCTTCAGGCGGGGCCGGCTCGTCATCGCAAAGATGCCAGACGCCCGGCGCGGTGTCATGTTCCAGCAAGGCGGCAAGCCCGGAAACGATGTCATCGACATGGACGCGCGAAAACACCTGGCCCGGCTTGATGATCCGCCGGGCCTTGCCCGAACGCACCCGGTCCAGCGCCGAACGACCGGGCCCGTAAATCCCCGGCAGGCGGACACTGGCCAGTCGCCTGGCCGCTGCCTGCCATTGCTGCTCGGCCAGCCAGCGACGTGCGCCGCGGATATTGGACGGGGCCGGCGCGCTCCACTCAAATGCCCAGCCGCCTGCAAGGTCACCATAAACGCCGGTGGTCGAAAGGTAGATGACGCGGGCCGCTCTCGCCTGTTGGCCAAAGTTGCGCACCACCGGGCATCCGTACGCATCGGGCGGAACCGAGACCAGCCAGACCGCGTCCTGCGGCACCGTGATCTGACTGCCGGGCCAGACGCAGGCGTTTATGCCTTCTGCCGCCATCTTTCCTGCTTTTTGCGCACTGCGCACGGTTCCGCCAATGCTCCAGCCCTGTGCAAGCATGCGGCGAGCCAGCCGCGTGGCACTGTCGCCAAGCCCGAAGCAGTAAAGTTTGCGTTGCGCGACTGTCATTTGTCCGTGTCCGATGACATCTGTATTGAGATTGCCAAACTGACCGGAGTGCGAAGCCCATGTCCAGCCTGATTGCAGCCCTTGCTAGCCTCGCGCTTGCCCAGTCCGCCCCGATGACGCAGGCCGGACGAGAGATCGCCGCAGAGGAAACCGCCCGGCTCGAACGCTGCATCGAGATGACGCAAAGCGACCCGGAAGCGGCCTATGAGGAGGCGCTGGCCTGGATCGGCAATGGCAATCGCCCACATGCGCGCCACTGCACGGCACTGGCACTGCTGGCGCTGGGCCATGAGGACGAGGCTGCCGCACGGCTGGAAGATCTGGCCAATGCCCCCGATGCCGGGGGCGAAACGACACGCGCGCTTTACCTGTCGCAGTCAGGCAATGCCTGGCTTGCCGCCGGTTATCCGGGAGCGGCCGTCGTGACGCTGAGCAATGCGCTGAAACTGGTCCCTGATGATCCGGACCTGCTGACCGACCGCGCCCTTGCCCATCTCGCGCTGGACGAAGCCTCGAAAGCCAGAATCGACCTGACAGCTGCGCTGGCCCTGCGTCCGGGAGATGCGACGGCTCTGGGGCTGCGGGCGCGCGCACTCGCCCGTGCCGGCCGGTATGATGCCGCGCTGGCAGATATCCGGGCCGCGCGTGTCGCTGCGCCAGATGATATTGATCTGCTTGTGCTGCGCGGTGACATCCGCGAGGCCCAGCGCAAGGCGCAATAACAGGCATCTGAAAACGCGCACCACACGGCCTCCTCAGCTGTGAGGCTTTCCGGTGGGTTGCATCGCAATCAGCGTCGCAGGGCAGACCGCGCCCCCTTCCCCGACCACCCCGGATCTGATCCGGGGTCTTTCGCAATGTGATCCGTAACCGGCAGGTCCCGGGGCAAGCCCCTCGATACGCGGATGTCACGTTGGTTTTCAGAAACGGTCCCTATGCGTTTTTCAGCAGCCTGCTAGGTCCTCGTCAGGATTTAACTTTTCACCTGAGCAGCAGGTGGATTGAAGCGA
>CAYUEM010000158.1:6355-6644 GCA_964442925.1 uncultured Hyphomonadaceae bacterium | reverse complement strand
CGGCGCAGGTTATTGATTATATTGAATTGACGTCGGATTCCATTTCCGAGGTCACTCGCCCCTCCACTCATCTCAAGCCCCGCCTGCCAACCCGCAGTCAGTGCAGCGTCTCGCTCCTGCTTGCTTCCTGCGCTCTTAATGTGACATACTTCACATTGAAGCATGAAGACGCGAACTGATTGCTTCGCTGGTATCAGCATCCGGCACAGCCACCGTCTTTGTTTGACATAACCCGACATGGAGAGTGAACGCGAACTTTGCTTCGGCTTTGCGGAACTGCTTTCTGATT
>CAYUEM010000158.1:0-6345 GCA_964442925.1 uncultured Hyphomonadaceae bacterium | reverse complement strand
CATGGATAACTTATCTAACTTTCTGACTGGACTGACTACTGAAGAAAAACTTCCCCCGGCAGGCAACGCCGCTCAACGCACTGGATAAAGTGCCGCTGGGGCTGAACCGCAACGCGACTAAGACCCGGCGGCAGTATTCCGGTGAATTCAAGTGCGACGCGGTCCGCCGAGTGCTCGATCATGGCCTGCCGATCGCCCGTGTCGCGCGGGATCTCGGCGTCGCGGAGAGCGTTATTTCGCGGTGGGTGGCAACGGTGAGGGATCACGGCGAGGGGGCGCTTACGGGTGAGGCTCCCACGGCCGAGCAGTTGGAGTTGCGCCGGCTGCAAATCGAGAATCAGGCCCTGCGGCACGAGCGCGATCTATTGCGAAAAGCTGCTGCTCTCTTCGCGAAGGATCTGTCGCTCTAGGCCGCCGTCCACAACCGCGGAGAAAAGCATCCAACAGGACCCGATGCGACGTCGGCATCCGGACCGGTGCGGAAGCTCGAGTTCGAACGTTCGTTCAACGTGGATACGGGCGGAGTAATGTCCGCCCTTTTCAGCGCGCGTTAGCGTGCACCCCACCACCAGGAAAACAGTCAACCGGCATCCGCTCGTGCTGCTTTTCCGACGTCACCCGGCACTCCCCTGCCTGAGGTCGGCGCGCGAAAACGGACGCTCAGTACACACCCCCGGAACTCGGAAAAGCGGCCACTTCCCGACTGTCGCCCTGCAGGTAGCACGATCGCAACGAAGCACGTACTGCTCACGTGCGCCCTTCGGGCCCCCGTGATTTGCTATGGCTAGCGCCGACGGTCCCCTCGGCCTCAGCCGACTGTCCCGCACGTACTTGCCAACACCCCTACATCTCTGAGCAGAGATACCGTAGTTCGACGGATGGGTACTCTCTACCAAGCGCCAATGCGTCGTTCATCCACTTCTCTGTGCCGTAACGGAACAAAACAAACATCCCGCGCTCAATCAGCCCCGCGTCCATCAAATGCTGCATAGCGCCATATTCGTTCCGCACCTCTTTCTTGCGAAACCAATTATGCGAATCTGAGTGCGAGGTCTTGAGTTCAAGTTCAAGAGCGAGGCTCTTCCCGTCTGCCGCGAGCACGACGACGTCGTGGCGGCGCCGCCTACCCAATTCCTGGCTATAGTGGGACCACCATTGCGTCCTGACAGGATTTAGATCTGAACTGCCTGTGGCACCAGCTGGCTCACGAAGAAAGGCAAACACCTCCGTTTCAAAATCTTTCTCGCGCAAGAACCACAACGGGTTCAACCGATACTGTGCTAGGCAATGGTCAAGCGCCGCCTCACACGCATCCCGCGCAGCCGCTACCGCAGGCATGGCCGGGACAGGCCGCGCCATGCCGCTGTGCCGGATCAGTGGCCTCGAGATCGTCAACACGTGCGGCATATCGTCATACCAGTCCGGCCGAGCCGTAAAAACCACCGAATATATCGGCGCCTTGAATTCATTGGCTTCCCATTTAGAAAGGTCTTTGTCAAGCAAGTCTCGCGACAGCTTGCGTCCTTCTTGACCCGTTAAACAATCCTCTGGCGATGCATCCATCTTCGTCTCAATAAGAGCTGCATAAGGCGGCCGGAATCTGGCTGGTGCTCCGTTCGCCTTCGCCTGTATACATTGCAGCGACTCGCCCAATAAAAGAATGTCAACTTCACGACTCGCCCGACCGCCCGTGGTCTTGAGTTCTCTGTAAGCGCGACGTGCGGTTACTTTATCGCCTGGACGCCGATCAATAACTCCATTCTCCAGTTCTAGAGGGCATGGATCAGGGAGTTCCCGGCAGAGCTCCAAGTGAAGCATTGCCTGCAGCTCAGACTCATTAACGATCGCCAGTGGATCCACCGCCGATATCTCTTCAATTCGGCGCACTACCAATTGAAGCAGCACACCTACATCACTATTCGCCATGGGACTGCCTCAATCTACCTGGCGCCTCGCCACCTGAGCACGTGCAGCCGCAGCCACAACAGCTCGGTTCACGTCTTCTGGGGGACGCACTCAAATGGCCAGAGCTGGACGCTGACTTACATGCCGGCGGCATTTCAATTATTTTCACGCCTGCGCTCTTCTTACGATCACATCCTGAGAGCCGCATCGCGAGCAGATCCACGGTCCAGAGTCCCGATATTTTTCGTCGACGGCGTCGAACTGCGTGATTAACACGACGGCTTGCCCCTCTTTTATCCCATGCAATAACGCACCCACTAGCCCACAGGTAGGGCATTGGAGACGGTCCGCGCCCAACAGCCGCGCATTGGGAAGAAAGAGAGAACCAAGTCGCACGGTCCGATCGAAGGCCTCGTCTTCACAATCCATTCCCTCAACCCATCCAGACAGTTTAATTCTTCAGACACGCGACACGCCGGATGCACTCATCTCGCAGAACAGCAAAGCTTTTTGTGTTCAGCACCAAGGAGAGAGCATGCTTTCCCGCTTGATGAAGCGCCTCCACCTGCCTCTCTGCCGTCTCCTTTCCCCGAAGCACTTCCAGCAGGGGCGTTTCCAGATACAGTGGATGGTAGGGATTGAGTTCTGTGGCGTCACTGTCCTCCAAATGATGGTACAAGTCCCATTTTTCATCTGCCTCGCAGACCTGCTCAAGCTCATCCACCAGACTGGTGTACGCTGGGGCGCGCCCACCCTGGTGCAGGTCCGGCGGAAAGAAAGAAATAATCAAGCGCAACATCATGGGATCGTTAGTGCGATGATAGATGCAGTAGTCAGCCTCGTCGACAATGCACCCCAAAAGAAACGTTGGCACCCAATAGTCCGGACGCTCCCGGTCACCGAACTCCAGACCGAAACGCTTCCTTTTGTTCGGTACCATGACCTCGTAACCCTCAGGTAGCACAATCGACCACTCACTCCGCGCCAGCGCTGTGAAAGTTTCCTTTAATTCCGATTCGAGGTTCTTCGTGCAGTGCCAGTACCGGACCGCCTGCATTGATATTCCATTCCGCGGCCCGAGCCCTTCGTGGAAGAGAAGGGCAAGAAACTCCTCGATCGATTCGGCTTGTCTTTGATCGCCGGAAGCACGCGCGCTCTTGGCACGATCGAAGAGTGTCTCGTAGATGTCCCGCCAGCATAACTCGTGATCTGCCACACCATTGTGTTGTGCGGAGTTCGCCGTTATTGCGACGACCAAATTCCGCAGTCCGGGTTTGTAGTGTGCCAGCGCGTCTTTGTATCGCTCAATCTGGCCGTCAGCAAGTTCGGACCAGACCTTGTGCTCAAAGACCACACAGTGCTCCGGCCAAATCGCCATCATGTCTGGCCGGTTGGCACCCAATTTCACTTGGGTCTCCCATTCGACCTGATCGCCTCGGTGCCCGGACAACGGGTCACGCGGGAACAGACCGTCCGTCGTCCTGTCCAGAACGGCCCAGCCAGCTTGGGGGTAATTGCGCAGCAGCCAACAGAACGCCTCCGTGATGAAGTCCTCGATCGGGTCTCTGTCCTTCCGGAGCCGGTATTTCCTGAGACTGACGAGAAGACTGTCTTGCATCCGATCTCCCAGATCTCCATACATGCACCTTGCGTGGCCCAAGGGCGCATCCGAAGGCCACGCACCGCCATCACTCAGGTCCGCGGGTCACAGGCACGCAGACCAACATGGCTTTGCCATCGCACCGCAAAGCGCCCTGTGCCGCCAAAACCGACCTTCAGCTCATTGGGGACCATCGACGACGGTACGCACGCGAGAAAGGCCAAGTTACACCGCACAGGTGCTTAGCAGGCGTACAGACGGACTCGGTCGTCGCCGGGGCCCCAAGAAGCAGTGCCAATGGGCCGCACCAGGTACTGAACCCATTTCCTCCCACGAAGCCCCTCCGTGACGCAAAGCCCTGCTAATGGCAGGCGTCTGTTAGACGACTCCCCCCGCAAGCCCTCGTCTCCCCAGCCACTCCACGGCCCTGCGTGCAACGTCCCGCTCCGTCTCGGTCGGTGCGCCCTCCGCGGCACCTGCAAGGACCGCCGTGACATCGGCCCAGCGCAGCAGACCCACGTTTTCGAGGTTCGGGAGGCCGTCCGGGCGATGACCTTCGAGCAACCGCCGGATATGACAAGGGTCCTGGTACTCCTCGATCTTAGCCACGCCCTTCGGAGAGCGGTCCGGCGAACTTAGCAGCAGCGAGAAAAAGAAACGCCTGGGCGCTGCAAAGTAGCTCCCCACATCGATGTTCCTGAGCAGTTGATCGCGATCCGGCCTCATTGTGGTTCCTAAAGAGATGTCACTTCGCAGCTTCACCTCCATGCACCAGACCCACGTCGGGGCCTCAATCACCACGTCGATCTCTGATGCCCCCTCGTCGCCTTCTCTAAGAAGCGCCCAGGGTGGCTCGACCTGCGGCCAAAGATGGATGACTGCTTCCTGGTCAGAAGGCAGCTGCACAGCTGGGAATGCCCGCCCCCAGAGGTCCGGGAGCCAGACTGCAGGCTGGACATGGCGGAGCGTCCGAAACGCGTTCCAGGTCGCTGCATCCTCACTGTTCTCGCTACGCAGATGCTTGAGTTTGCTCGCCCGCATTCTCGAGAAGACGGGGTCGTGCCGATCGACGATCAGATTGGAGCGGAAGTCGTCAGCGACCCAAACACCGCTTGGCGAACGTACTCCCCTCGACTCATCCACTCGCATCCCCCCCACCACGCCATCTCAAGACTCCGCTGACCCGCCACTGGGCGAGGGACCGGATCAGCCTCTCGCGAGCGTACAGGACCCATCCCAGCCGCGGCTTCAACGTGGATTTTCTCGCACAATCTCAAAAGCTCGAGCCGGCGCCTCTCCCTCCATGATCAACTCCACGATCAATTCGCGATGCGTCCTGATCCCGCTGGGAAGCTTGGCTTTGTTTTGTTTGTAGTAGTCCGCCATCAATGCAACGGCTTCGTCTCGGCCCAGAGAGCCACGACGCAATGTACCCGACAAGTCAAGCCGCGAATATGATGTTATCAGTTTGCTTTTTCTGCTGGGAACCTGCTCTACGCCAGGCTTGCCCAGTTCCTCAGAAATCCATTTTCCGCCCCAGGCGTTGACCACCGCCGTCCCGAGCTCGTCGCAGAGTGCCTTGTATTGCGCCAACCATGCTTCGTTTTTTTCGATTGCATGGAAGACGTCATCTATAACATCCTCAGTGTATGGGCTAGGCAAGCTTCTGAGCGCCTCGGTCACCAGCTTTTTTACGCCGGCGGTCTTCATTTATCTCCCCGAACGTCGGCCGCCCAACCGGAAGTGTCGGAGCTGAGCGGCGACGCCCCCATTTATTCGCAAGGGTTACGCCGTAAGCTAACAGTTTGACGTAAAGGCCGCGAGTGCCGGGGCCGGGTCCGTCTCAGGGGGATGGCTTGCGCACGGCCTTGGCCGCAATGCGCGGACCACAATAATGCGACCCCGATTTCCATCCTGCGTGAGTCGCACGAGACCCGCACTCCTCGGTCACTGGACCTAGATCCCCGGTCGCTAGCGGCATCGGGACAGCCCGCGTCGAACGCATCTCGCCGTCAGTCGCCCAGCCTCCGCGCCAGTCCCGAGTGGCGCTGCGCCTGGCGGGCAATGGCCTTGCGCAGGACCGCCTCCGCCGCGAACAACGCCACCGATGTCTTTGCCCGCGTGATTCCGGTGTAGATGAGCTCCCGCGACAGCACCGGGCTGTCCTCCACCGGCAGAACCAGGGTCACGTGCTCGAACTCCGAGCCCTGGCTCTTGTGCACGGTCATCGCGAAGACGGTCTCGTGCTCCGGCAGTGCGCTGGGCAGAAAAGCTGCGAGCCCGCCCTCGGTACGGAACCAGACCCGGTAGTGGCGATCGTCGTGCTCCATGCACACTCCGACGTCGCCGTTGTACAGGCCAGCACGGTAGTCGTTCCGCGTGACGATTACCGGACGCCCATGGTACCAGGCCCGGGACGGATCCAGCCCGTTGCCCGCTGCAAGGCGCTCGGTGATCCGGCGGTTGAGGGTGTCGCTGCCGGCCGGACCGCGGCGCACGGCGCACAGCAAGCAGTGCCTCTGCAGTACCTCAAGGGCCGCCATCGGCTCGGTTGCCTCGACCAGGGCCTGGTAGCGCTGCGCCGACTCCTCCACCAGGGCGTCCAGCGGGTCGCCATCGATCGCGTCCGTGAGTGTGATGGTCGGGGCACTGGCGCCCGCGATGTCCAGCACGGTCTCGGCTTCCCCGGCGTTGACCGCGGCGGCAAGCCGCCCGATGGGGCTGTCGGCGGCGAACCGGTGGCTGGTCCGAAGGGTCACCACGTGGTCCGCCAGGGGCCCCGTGCCCTGGGGCATTTCCGCCGGCAGCAGCGCCCCGGCGGCGCTCTGCTGGATCTGAGT
>CAYUEM010000157.1:5372-6649 GCA_964442925.1 uncultured Hyphomonadaceae bacterium | reverse complement strand
CCACCGCGCTCAGCCAGGTCGAGATGATCGGCAATGATTTCGCGATGGATGATGGCGTGGGCACATGTGGCAAGGCCGGCCAGACCGTGCCGGTCGGTGTCGGCCAGCCAAGCCTGAAAATCGGCGGACTTACGGTTGGCGGTGCGGGATGAATATTCGCGCCCTGTTCTGCGGTCTTCTTGGCCTGATCGGGCTCACCGTCTCGGCCTGCGCTGACAGTTCAGCCAGCGACAGCGAAACTGCGCTGAAGCCGGAAATTTCCGTTATCGAAGCTTATCAGGCACAGCTTGATGGTGACATCATCCTGATCGATGTGCGCCGCCGGGAGGAATGGGCGCGGACCGGACTGCCCGCAGGCGCGGCGCGCGCGACATTGCAGGATGATGATTTCATCGCGCAGGTCGAGAGGATCATGGCCGCTGACCCCGATGCAACAATTGCCTTCACCTGCCGGACCGGCAAGCGATCCCAGACCGCCCGCGACCGGCTCAAGGCGGCCGGTTATGACAATGTCACCAGCGTAACCGGAGGGTTTCTTGGCCGGGATGGCTGGCAGCGCGCCGGCCTTCCGGTGATGACACTGGAGCAAGCCGAATGCGCGAGCGATGACAAGACGGCATCCTGCTGAGCGCGAAGTTGCCGGCGGCTGTCGGCTTACTCGGTTTCGCCGGCGTAACCCGATTCCGACATGATGTAGGCAATCACGGCGTGGCGGTCTTCAGGCCGGCGCACGCCGGCAAAGGACATGCGGTTGCCCGGCAGGAAACCGCGCGGATCGGCAAGCCATTCCTCAAGTTTGGCCGGCGTCCAGGTGAAATCGGCTGCAAGCACCGCATCGGAATAGGCGAAGCCTTCAACCGTGCCGATCTCGCGGCCAAACAAACCATAAAGATTGGGGCCGACACGATTCGGCCCGCCTTCCTGGATCACATGGCAGGACATGCAGAGCTTGAAGGTTCGCTTACCGCGGTCGTAATCTGCGGTTGCATACGGCTCCGGGAAGCCTGCAAATGCCGAAGCAGTCACTGTTTCGGCGGCTTGCGGAGCCGGTGCAGGCGGCGTTTCCGCGCTTGCCGTATTGGTGGCCTGAACCTCCTCAGTGGCTGGCGCGGGCGTTTCCGCTTGCGGCGCGGGCGTGGGTGCCGGCGCAGCATCGGCAGTGTCGGCGGGTGGGTTGCCAGAACCGCAAGCCGCCAGGCTGAAGGCGAGCGCGGCAAAGCCCAAACGGGTCATTGATCGTTTCATGTCGTTCCCCTTGAACGCGATGTTCAGTTGAT
>CAYUEM010000157.1:0-5362 GCA_964442925.1 uncultured Hyphomonadaceae bacterium | reverse complement strand
GATGCTGACGGAAACGTACCAGATGCGCCGCCGTTGACGATAGGCGCAATTGCCGCGCGGCAGAATTGGCCCGTTTGCACCGCTTACTGCGTATCGCCTTCGCCGACCAGCGGCTTGCCGTTCAGGGTCGGGGTGGCGGCTGCATCAGGGTCGATCGGACGAAGCGATTCAAAAGCGATCCGTGTTGTAAGAGGTGAGCCCTGAGACTTGCCTTCCGGACCGGAGAAGCTGTCATAGGCTGCCTCGATCAGATCGCTTACATGATCATTGCGCGCGCGCGAGGTGCGCCCGCCAATCATGATCGCGATGATGCGATGCTCACCGCGTACCGCAGATGCCATCAGGTTGAACCCCGACGCGCGGGTGTAACCGGTCTTGATGCCGTCGACGCCATCGACATTGCCAAGCAGACCATTGTGGTTCTTGTAGGTGCGCCCTTCCCATTTGAACCGCGTCGTGGAGAAATAATCATAACGCTCGGAATGATTTTCGATAAGCGCCTCAGCGAGCAGCGCCATGTCGCGCGCGGTCGTCACCTGACGGTCGTCCGGCAAGCCTGACGCGTTGTAGAAATTTGTCGAATTCATGCCAAGCATGCGCGCCTTGACCGTCATCAGGGCTCCGAAGCGTTCCTCAGTGCCGCCAATCCTTTCGGCAATAACGGCTGCCACGTCATTTGCCGATTTGGTGACCAGCGACAGGATGGCGTCATGAACAGTGATCGTGTCACCTTGTTTCAGGCGCAGGTTCGAAGGCGGCTGGCTGGCGGCATGTGCCGAGACCGTAAGTGTATCATCAAGGCCAATACGGCCGGCCTCGATTTCGTCAAACAGCATGTAGAGCGTCATGACCTTGGTCAGGGATGCGGGAAAACGCAGCGCATCCGCATGGCGCGCATGCAGCACCGTGTCGGTTTCCGCATCAATCACAATCGACGCATATTCCGGCTTGGCCTGCGCGGCAGGAGCGAGCGCAACACCTGCCAGAACCAGGCCGAAGGCGAGGCCGGCGCGGGAAATCAGAGCGGGGGCGTTGGCTTTCATCAATCGCTTCTCGGTTTCCGGTTGCCTGAGACATGCAAGTTTCGTGTCGGGTTATGAACCCAGTTTCAATCCAACCTGTTTATCACTGGTTAAGCCGGACAGGCAGCTTACGAATGTGACATGAAATAAATTTCGCGTGACGAATGGTGCAGTGCACAATTTTATCTTGCAATTGCGAACAGGAGATGCTATCTGAACTTTCATCGAGACGGAGGCGGCTTGTTCCTCCGGCGTGATCAACAATTGAGGATGATACCCATGGCCAAGACCACACAGACCCCGACCGCCTTCAACATGTTCAATGGCGATGCCGCCAGCGGCGAAGCCGTTCGCGAAAACATGGAGCGCTTCATGTCCTTCGCCGGCGAGTTTTCCGAACTGTCTCGCGAAGGCATGACAGCTTGCACGGAAGCTGTCCGTGTCACCGCGAAAGGTGCCCAGGAAGCCAACACGCAGACAATGTCTTACCTGCAAAATGCGATGGCCGCCTCGGTGGAAGCCACCAAGTCGGTTGCCAGCGCAAAGTCGGTTCAGGAAGCGGTTGAATTGCAGGCGACTTTCGCCAAGTCGGCGTTCGACGCTTACATGAAGCAGTTTTCGTCCATGGCCAACCTGATGGCATCAACAATGCGCGAGGCGACCGGCCCGCTGAACGCACATGCCGGCCAGATGGTTGAAAAATTCCAGAATGTGAAGTAAGCTATTCACTCAGTAGAGTGATGTAGATTGTGAAGAAGCCGGCTTCTGCTTGAGGCCGGCTTCTTTGTTTGAGAGCCCGCAATCGGATCGAAGGGTCCGCGCGAAGCTGCGAGTCTTGCCTGTCATGTTGGAAATTGCAGCCGGCTTGGCGCGCCTGCAGTGTGCAAAATGCTTAAATTTTGCTTTCTTCCAACAATTGGCCTTGAAACCGCCCGCCTGCACCGTCAGGCTTATCTTGTTTCGAAAAAGGCCTATCTAGGAAGTCATGGCAGCACGCATCCCCCATATCCTCATGAGCGACCCGGAAAAGCCGGGCGGTGGCACGGTTGACGGCGACCAGAATACGGGCGTGGTCACGCGCACACAATCGAAGACCAAGCGCCCCTCGCTCTACCGCGTGATGCTGCTGAATGACGACTACACGCCAATGGAATTCGTCGTCTTCGTTCTGGAGCGGTTCTTCAACAAGAATCGCGAAGAGGCGACGCGGATCATGCTGCATGTCCACCAGAAAGGTGTCGGGCTTTGCGGCGTGTTTACATATGAAGTTGCGGAGACAAAAGTCGCCCAGGTGCTTGATATGGCGCAACGTAACGAACATCCGCTCCAGTGTGTGATGGAAAAAGACGATTAGAGGACTGAAAAGACATGCCAAGCCTGACCCCCTCCCTCGAATCCGCACTGGAACGCGCGCTCAACAATGCGGCCGAACGCGACCATGAATATTCAACGCTGGAACACCTGCTCCTCGCCCTGATCGAGGATGAAGACGCCTCTGAGGTGATGACCGCCTGCAAGGTGGACCTCGACCGGCTGCGCGAGGAACTGACCCAGTATCTTGATGATGATCTTTCCGGCCTGATCGTTGACAGCGGTGAGGGCCGGGTCCAGCCGACAGCCGCGTTCCAGCGCGTGGTCCAGCGCGCCATCCTGCATGTCGAAAGTTCGGGGCGCGACGAGGTGACCGGCGCAAATGTCCTGATCTCGATCTTCTCGGAGCGCGAGAGCCATGCGGCCTTCTTCCTGCAGGAGCAGGACATGACCCGCTATGATGCGGTCAATTTCGTTTCCCATGGCGTTGCCAAGAAGCCCGGAGCCTCGCGCGCCCAGACCCCGCGCGGCGCCGAGAGCAATGAAGACGGCAATGTCAAACAGGGGCTCGAAGCGCTTGAGGCCTACTGTGTCAATCTCAATGAAAAGGCGCGGGCAGGAAAGATCGATCCGCTGATCGGTCGTGAAATGGAAGTCGAGCGCTGCATCGAGATCCTGTGCCGGCGCAACAAGAACAATCCGATCCTGGTAGGCGATCCAGGTGTTGGCAAGACCGCGATTGCCGAGGGTCTGGCGCTCAAGATCGTCGCGGGCGAGGTGCCGGAAATTCTCGAAGATGCGGTGATCTACTCGCTTGATATGGGCGCTCTTCTGGCCGGCACGCGCTATCGCGGGGACTTCGAAGAGCGCCTCAAATCCGTGATGAAAGAGATGGAAAGTCTCGACAAGGGCATCTTGTTCATTGATGAGATTCACACGGTGATCGGTGCCGGGGCGACATCCGGCGGTGCGATGGATGCCTCCAACCTGCTGAAGCCCTCGCTGCAATCGGGCGAGTTGCGCTGCATGGGTTCGACCACGTTCAAGGAATACAAGCAGCATTTCGAGAAGGATCGCGCACTCAGCCGCCGCTTCCGCAAGATTGATGTGGTCGAGCCGAGCGTTCCCGATGCGATCAAGATCCTGACCGGTCTGAAATCAAAATTCGAGGAGTTTCACGGCCTGCGATACACCAATGAGGCGATCAAGACCGCCGTTGAGCTGTCGGACCGGTTCATCACCGACCGCAAACTGCCCGACAAGGCGATCGATGTCATTGATGAGGCCGGCGCTTCACAATGGCTGAAACCCGAAGACAAGCGGCGCAAGGTGGTCGGTGTGCGCGACATCGAGGCAATTATTGCCAAGATTGCCCGCATTCCCCCGAAACAGGTCTCCAAGAACGATACTGCGCTGCTGAAAAATCTCGACAATGACCTGCGCCGCGTCGTGTTCGGACAGGATCAGGCCATCGAGGCACTGTCCGCATCGATCAAGATGGCGCGTGCGGGCCTGCGCGAGCCGAACAAGCCGATTGGCAGCTATCTGTTCACCGGGCCGACCGGTGTCGGCAAGACCGAGGTTGCCAAACAACTGGCCTCAATCCTCGGTGTCGAGATGCTGCGCTTTGACATGTCGGAATATATGGAGCGCCACACGGTGTCCCGCCTGATCGGCGCGCCTCCCGGCTATGTCGGTTATGATCAGGGCGGCCTGCTGACCGATGGCGTTGACCAGAACCCGCATTGCGTGCTGTTGCTCGACGAGATCGAGAAAGCCCATCAGGACCTGTTCAACATCCTGTTGCAGGTGATGGACAATGGCACGCTGACCGATGCCAATGGCCGCAAAGTCGATTTTCGCAATGTCATCCTGATCATGACGACCAATGCCGGCGCTTCCGACGCCGCCAAGAATTCCATTGGCTTTGGTGCAGGCAAGAAGGAAGACGAGCAGGAAGAAGCGCTCAAACGGCTGTTCACGCCGGAATTCCGCAACCGGCTCGACTCCACGATCATGTTCTCGTCACTGAGCCCGGAGATCATCGACCGTGTGGTCGAGAAATTCATCCTGCAGCTTGAAATCCAGCTCGCTGACCGGAATGTGACGATCGAGACCACAGCGGCGGCGCGCGAATGGCTGGCGAAACGCGGCTTTGACGCGGAAATGGGCGCTCGCCCGCTCGCCCGCATCATTCAGGAACATGTCAAGAAGCCGATGGCAGAGGAACTGTTGTTCGGCAAGCTCGTCCGGGGCGGCGAAGTGCGTGTCGATATCGACAAGAAAGACCCAGACAGGCTGAGCTTCAAATTCAAGGAAAACAAGGTCAGCAAAGCCTCGAAGAGCGATGAGGATGATCCAGCCGAGACGGTAAACTGAACCGCCTGCGCCAGTGTCTTTCAACACGCCCGGCACTCCTGGACCTGATCTGAAGGCCGGTGGGATCTGAGGTGCAAACGGGACGGCCTCGGGCAATGCTCCGAGGCCGGAAAGAAATTTGAAGCAGCGCCTTCAGGCGTTGCGGATGGTCAGGCCGCCATCGACGGGGATCACTGCGCCGGTCAGGAAGCTCGCAGCCGGCAGCACCACAGACAGGGTGATATTGGCGACCTCTTCGGGGATACCATAGCGGCGCAGCGCGGTGCGCCGGCGTGCATAGATCTCCTTGTGCTCTTCCGGGATCGCATCGGTGATGCCGGTACGGATCGGCCCCGGACAGATGCAGTTGACGGTAATGCCTTCCTTGCCAAGATCGGTCGCAAGCGCCCGCGTCAGGCCGATGACGCCGTGTTTTGCCGCGACATAGGGGCTGTTGCCCGGCGTCGCACCCAAACCTTCAGTCGAGGCGACATTGACGATGCGTGCACTGTCGGAGCGCCGCAAGTGCGTCAGCGCGGCGCGGATCATATGCTGGTGGGATGACAGCATGACACTCAGCGACCTGTCCCAGATCGGATTGTACGCCTCACCCTCGTCAAACGGCGCAAAGGCCGCAAAGCCGGCATTGTTGACGACGATATCCAGCCCGC
>CAYUEM010000156.1:0-6749 GCA_964442925.1 uncultured Hyphomonadaceae bacterium | reverse complement strand
GGGTCGATGTCGAGGAAGAGATCATCCCAGCCCTGAGCCACCATCCAGTCACGCACCGCCAGCGCCTCGGCATTGTCCCGGCTCGAATGGGAAATGAAGATCGTGGCCATGGATGCGTGTCCCCTCGCAGTGTCGATCCCAGTTCTCGGCATTTCCGCCAATCTGTCCAGACTTGATCGGCCATGCCGCAATCGCCAGCGTTCAAACCCATCCCCGAAGATGCGCCGGATCTTGCGCTCGCGCTGCTGCCGGCTTGCGCGTGCCTTCTGTTACAGCATGCTGATGAACGGGGCCGGGCTCGCCCCCACGCCGGGCCGGGCGTTGAGGCAGTCCTGCGCCAAAACCGGCGCTGGACGCAATCAGCGTTCAAAAATCTCGTCATGCATGGAGCCCGGAGCGCCCATGCCTTCACCGTTCATGAGTTTTGGTCCCTTGGGTGACCTCAGCATGCCGAACACGGCCTCGAATTCTTCTTTCGAGTTTACATGTGGAAACGGTTCATCCGGTTCACTCGCGTCCAGGAATTCGCACAGAGGTCCCCAACCCTGGCGGGCTTCGAAGACCAACAGGCGGGACCCATCGAAAGCATCTTGAACAGCGCAATTGTGTTTTTCGAACGCGGCGATCAATGCGTCGCGGTCATTCATTGCCCCGCCGAGATGATCATCAATCGTGGCCTTGATCATCCGCCCCCATTTGGTGCCAGCCTGCAGCTCCTGCAGGGTTGGACTGAAAATCGTTTCCTGCGTCGATTGAAACCACCGCTCGCCATCGCGCAGGGACAGCAGGACCTTCGCATCGGGATAGGCCTGCGCCAGCTCGCGCCAATAATTCGATGCCGGAAAATCGACCGTGGCCGCATAGCCATCGAAGATCGCATCCCAGTCGGGTCGCCCTGCCGCCGCGTCCAGCCAGAGGTCAACATGGCCCGGTTTCCCGAGGACTTCACTCATATGGTAGCACGGCGCGTCAAGCAGCGTTTCAAGGGCATACTTCAGCGAAGCTGTTGCCGTTCTGCCGAACCCGGCGCCGATCACTTTCAATGTCATTGGATAGTCCTCCCAGACACAGGCTTAGGCGCTACGTTCCCATCCGACAAGCTTTCCCGCCTTGACAAGGAAAGCAGCGGTCGGCCCGATTGCGCGGAAGATGTCTGAAATCGTGATGACCCAAGCCAGGGCCCGGGGACGCTGCCTGCATGACCTTGCTGCGAGATCCATCAGACCTGCCGACTACGGAACTGGCCGTCTGGGACGAGCTGGCCGCCCGTTCAGGCACGCCCGACCCTTTGTCATGCGGCTCCGCCTGGCAGATCACCGCTCTTGCGTATTCGCTGCGCGCCGGAGCGCAGGTCATGCTGAGACAAACCGGCAATAGCCAGGTCGCATTTGCGCTGACCCAGATCTATCAGGGTTATCGTCTCGGACCGCTTGAGGCCCATTGGCATTTCGGCTGTCCGCTGCTGGGGCCGGACGCTGTCGAAATGCTGGCTGACGTCGCTGGGGATTTGCGCGAGGAACTGCAGGTTGAACGCATCGAGATTGTTGTGCCCGGTCTCGATCCGAAAGGTGTTCATGCCAAAGAAATCAACGCAGCATTCCCCGATGTTCAGACGCTGCGACAGGACAAGCACGCCGCTGCGTCCCTGGCTGGCGGCATTGAAGGCTGGTTGTCGCGGCGAAGCGGAAACGGCAGGCGAAACCTTAAGCGGGCAGAGCGCCGCGCCAAGGAGGAGGGCATCTGGTTTGAGCGCGCACAGCCGGCTTCAGCTGCGCAGGCGGATGCGTGTTATGATCGCATGCTGAACGTCGAGGAGACCAGCTGGAAAGGGCCGAAACGTCAAGGCTTGCTGGCTATTTCGAGCTTCTACCGACAACTCCTGCAAGCCTATGCCGTGCGCGATACGGCCAGGATCATCTTTGCTCGGCAGGGATCTTTGGATGTGGGCTTCTGTTTCGGCGGCATGAGCGGCGGCATCTATCGCGGCCAGCAGACCAGCTACAGCGAAGACCTGTCCAGCTTCAGCATTGGCACGCTGATGCACTTCGAGACGGCCCGATGGCTCGCCGATGAGGGCGCCTCGCTGCATCACTTCGGGCCGATACAACGCAGGGTGACTTACAAAAACAGCCTGTGCGAGATCACGCTGCCAAGTGTGATGAAACGCTTCGCGACATGATGGCCGGGCCGGCTGGAATTTCCGGAAAGCAGGGGCCTGTATCGCGAGGATCATGCCGCGAGGGTCGAGTTTAAAAAGCCCGCGCAACATCAAATTTGGGCGGTTTCCGGCCAGATTGTATCACTTGGCGGGGTGAGGACGTCGTAACTTGCGACCCAAAATGGCGCAACGGCGTCCCCTCCAACCTGCTGACAGCCGGCAATGCATGGAGGGCAGCCTGCAATCAGGCAATGCCTATCCCGTCTCTGATCGCCTTGACCTTCGCCCTCAAACGCTCACGATCCTCAGCGGACAAGGCTGGCGCAGATCTTGGAAGCCCCCCCTGGCCTCGGCTGCGCAATCTTGCGAGGCGCTCCTCATGGGTGAGCGGACCCGGCGGCGCTTTGTTCTCCAGCGCCGAGATGCGGCGTGCGATAATGCTCATGACCGATCCTCCTCAGACAGGTGTAGCGCCCTCATCATTGAGCGGGCCTCCTCGGCTGCGGGGCCCTCAGGATCGTGTATTCCGCGAGAGATTACAAATAAGATCTGACGAGCGAGTTGGCGGTCGTCCAGGGATACGTCCTCCCGCATAGCCGACGGCACGAACTGCCGTTCCAGCCTTTGAAGGCGCCGCTCCATACCTTTCATGTCTGCCTGTCCTCCAGCGCCTTGAGCCGCGCTTCCAGTTCCGCCGTTTCCAGCGCCTTGCGGTAGCCCTCAACAAGCCCGGCAATGGCGCTGCCTTCTCCCGGTGTCAGTTCGCCGCTTGCCACATTTGACAGGACAGCCCCCATCGCTGCCGAGGCGCTGGCAGCGCTCTCCATAGGCGGCAGGTCGAAGCGCACCGGTCCATCCTTCCGGGCCGGCGCAAGTCGTTCAAGACAAAGCCTGAGTGCCACGCTGTCGCCTGCGAGTGCCATATCGATGGCCTTGCGCGTCAGAGCTTCCGCCTCCCCCTCCAGCAGGGCCTCGACGGCACGCGTCGTGCGGTGGCGCGCCCCCTTCGGCTTACCCGGGTTGCCGTGAACGAATGTGCCCTTGGCAGATCGCTCCGAATTCGAACCGCATTTACGGTCAGTCATGGCTCTGTCCCGTCAACATAGGTATCAACATAATATATTCACGCGGTCAGGATCAAGCTAAGGATGCGATCCGTTCTCTGTTAAGTAGGCCGCTGCAACGGGTCAGTTCAGGCCGAGCCTTTCGCAAAATCGGTCTTCACGCCATGAGCCTTCTACACGTTCTACAATCTCTACACCGCCGCCCGTGTAGAAGCTGCAGAGAGTGTAGATCCATCGCATCCGTATTTGATGTTTTTGCGATATGCAGCCGGAGATGGTCCATGCATTGGTGTCCTCGCACGCGGCGTTTAGCGGTTTCACGTTATCTGAACAATCGAGCCGAGAACAGTCACCTGCCGTTCCGACACGAGAGCGGGCGCTGTCGCGGTTCAGGCGCATGTCGAACCTGCAGAAGTTCGAGGGACCGTGGCCGAAGGCCGCGTAAGCCCGAAGAACGCTTCAACCCACGCTTCGTTCTACAACCACTTCAATCTCGACCGCCACATCAAGCGCCGCCAGACCTTCAAATCCATGCGTGATGCCGCCCTCCTCGAATGGCGCGGGCATCTTGCTGTTCAGGGAAGAATACGCCCTTGTGCGCTATCGAAGTCTGGTCTCAGAATTCAAGGCGTCCCGGTTTGCGTGTGCGGGAAGACAGAAAAGGGCTTCCACCATGCTTGCAAGCTGGTCAACACTGGAATTGCTGGGAGCTTTCGCGCTTGCCGCGGCGGTGATCTTCATGAGCGGTCTGCGCCTAACTGGGATGGCGGACCGGTTGGCCGACCGGACCGGGCTTGGTGAGGCCATCACGGGGGCCGTATTGCTGGGTGCCGCTACTTCGCTGAGCGGAATGGTCGTGTCGATCACGGCCGCGCTCGGAGGGCACGCGTCGCTGGCCTATTCCAACAGCACCGGCGGCATCGCCGCGCAGACCGCCTTTCTCGCCCTTGCTGACATAAGCTATCGCAAAGCCAATCTCGAACATGCCGCGGCTGAGTTGGCCAACATCTTTCAGGCGATGGTGCTGATCGTGCTTCTGACACTACCGCTTATCGCGCATACTCTCACGGAATTCACCATCTTCGCCATTCACCCCGTGTCGTTCGTGATTCCGGTTGTTTACGCAACTGCGCTGTTGGCCACGCGCGCATTGCGCAAGACGCCGATGTGGCAGCCAGTGTCGACGACCGATACCCGAACAGACAGACCCGAACGAAAGGATGACAAGACGCAGGAGAAAAGCACCGCGCGCCTATCTGCGGACTTCCTCATTCTGATGTTCGTGATGGCGGGCGCGGGATGGGTGATCACCGAGACAGCGGTCGAGGTCACTGACCGCATGGCGCTATCGGAATCGCTCGTGGGGGCGCTGGCGACGGCCGTGGTGACATCACTGCCCGAGCTTGTCACAACCATCGCAGCGGTACGTCGCGGTGCGCTGCAACTGGCCGTGGGCGGGATCATCGGCGGGAATACCTTCGACACGTTGTTTCTCACCGCCGCCGATGTCTCCTACCGTGACGGATCACTCTATCACGCGGCCGGACCGGCTGACCATTTCTGGGCCCTCACGGCCATCCTGATGACCGGCATTCTTTTGGGTGGGCTGATCATGCGACAGCGCATCGGGCCGGGTCGCATCGGCTTCGAGAGTCTGGCGCTTCTCGTGTTATACGCAGGTGCGATCGCGCTGCAGGCGATGAATGGCTCGAGTTGAGGGGCGCGGTCGGATTGCTGGCAAAAATGAGGGAGGCATCCGTTATTTATTAGGCCGCAGGGTCCTGTCAGGGGAAAACCGCTTGAAGCGCCCTGCTTGGCTTCGTAGCCTTCACGGATGAGCAATCCATTTCGCTATTTCAAGACGTCGCCCGAGATCATCCAGCTTGCGGTGATGTTGTATGTGCGATTTCCGCTTTCGCTGAGGAATGTCGAAGACCTGCTCCACGAGCGCGGGATCGACATCTGCCATGAGAGTGTGCGGCTGTGGGTTGATCGTTTCGGGCCGATGTTTGCCGGCAAGAGGAGCTGTCAAGGGAACTGAAATGAACACTTCAGCGCTCGATTTCGGGGGCGTCTGCGGTCAAAAAATTCCAGTCAAATCAGAGTTGGCGGGTCGTGCGCAACGCTCGTGAATACAGAATACAATTTTCCGCTGACAGCTCCGTTCAAAGGGCTGCCTGTCATGCGATGGCATGCTGCACATGATGTTCAAGCTGGGGCAATGCGCGGAGCAAAACTGGCGAAAACTACGCGGCTTTGACTACCTCGCCAAAGTCATTACCGGCGTCCAATTCAAAGACGGGATCGAAACCACCGAAACTGGCCAGATCACGGCATGACCAACAACTCTCAAACACGAGATTTGACGATAACTCTCTAGCAACCTTACGAGGAGATAAAACGAATGGATTTGAACAAGCGGCTGAGGCGCTCTGGTTTAATCGCGACAATAGTATGCTCAGCCATTTCAGTCGCAATAGTTTCTGCCTCCATCTTCATTGGATCAAGTCTGGCAGGGTTTTGGTTGAGCGAAATCGATGCGGCGGAATACC
The DNA here is from genome assembly GCA_964442925.1 of uncultured Hyphomonadaceae bacterium. Taxonomy (GTDB): domain Bacteria; phylum Pseudomonadota; class Alphaproteobacteria; order Caulobacterales; family Hyphomonadaceae; genus UBA5336. The sequence continues at coordinate 975 of CAYUEM010000156.1, read as the reverse complement.
AAGATATTCGCGCGGTATTTTTTTCTCAACAAGCCGGCGATGATCGGCTTGGCGCTGACGAAATACGAACCAATATGCGAATCACCAATATTGTATTCGGAGCTAACGTATTGATGATTTTATGGCTTATTTGGAGTCCGTTCCGCGGATTTTTATTGTTTAATCTTAGAAGGCCCGTTCTGAATGTGCTTTGGCTCAGGAAGTTTCACTCAGATCCTCAGCATTCAAAGTTTTGGATTAGTGATGCAATCGAAGATAGCAGGCTTCAATATTACAGAACGATAACGTTGGCGGATCAACAATTTCATTTTTCCGAGTCAAACTTGAAGCACGGTAGAATTAAAAATCTTCTTGGGGTATTAATATTCGCTTATATATTCATAGCATTTTCATGTCTTTCCCTTTTCCTTGTGCGCATCAACGCAATTTTGGGCATCATTGCAATGGGGACCACATGGCTCATGCTTATATTGCTGTTTATTTTTGCGCGGCGCGTACGTCAACGAGAAAAAACAAACCGCGAGCGAGCTTTGAATATCGATATTGAGCCAATGCCGCTAAATGAAATTAATGATCATTTTGAATCAGCGTCTCCATCGGATCGGGTTCTTGTATACCGCGCGAGAGATGAAGAATGGCAGGAATTAGTAAAATCTTTTATAATAAAATCAGATATTGTACTGATAGATATTTCCAACCTATCAGATAATATGCGGTGGGAGTTGAAGCAAGCGGTTTCTTTAAAAGGTCCAGATCGAATTATTCTTTTGTCTGATACGCCATTTGGATCGAAAGAGGCTTTGATCGATTTTGTGCCAGACTTTGCTAAGAAGTTATACCAATCCGCGCAGGCTTTGACTCACGTGGGATTCCCATGGGTTGCGAATGCTGATTCCTTTCTGTTGGAAGCAGGAGGAAGAGCGATGGCAGCGGCGGTTCGGTTACGGTCAGATCATGATGGTGGGTTACTCAGGC
>CAYUEM010000155.1:0-6810 GCA_964442925.1 uncultured Hyphomonadaceae bacterium | reverse complement strand
CCCACCTGCAGGGCCACAGCCACCATCAGCGCCAGTTCCACCAGCGGATGGCGCCAGAAAAACGACACAACCGCCACACCGATGCAGCCCCAGTCGAGAAGGTCATTTGAGATCAGGTGCCCCATTGGGCGGCGCGCCTTTTCGACATCGGCCAGTCGCACACTGCGCCAGACAAGCCCAATATCTGGCGGGCCGAACACGTCCTGCAATTGCGCCGGGTCCGTGATCCCCGTCAGCTCGCACAGGTCGGCGGCACGCGCCTCACCCAGTTCGACCATTCGCCGGCGGGTGCCCGAGGCCAGCAGGCTGACGATCGCCGACAGGATCACGATCAGCGCCGCCGCCGTCGCCGCCAGTCCGTCAAAGGGTGGGTATCCGCTCATCGCTGCGAAATGGCGATGCTTGAGGCCGAAACAAGTCCGCACCTGCCCCGGTCTGGCCCTGATCGGTGATGATCCACCACCAGGCTTCGCGCCGGCAGCTCGAAGGCGACGAATTCACCAACCGTAGGGCGGGCCCCGGCATGCCAAAATATCCGCAGGAAACTGGCGGGCCGAGGCCCGCCCTACGCTCGGCGCATGGATCGCCCGCTTCTACCGCATGCGGGCGCAGGGTCGCAGGGTCACAGGTGTGTAGGGTGGATAGAGCGAAGCGAAATCCACCACCCATATTCGTGTGATGGGCCGGACGGTGGATTTCGGGCTGCGCCCTCTATCCACCCTACGCGGCTTCGTTAATCTCAAAGACATCGTCAGAGCCCGACAGAAATGCGCTGATGGCTGCTGCATTTAATGCCAGAGCTTGCCCGATCTGGCCGGTGATCACATTGCCGAGCTTGAGCCAGACCAGTTTCGGCGGCGCACCGCGTGCCTCGACGAGCGCGCGCAAGTCGTCATCCTTGGACAGTATGTGAAGGCCATTTGCCCTCGCATAGGCCCAGATTGTTGCGTCGTCTGCACGCGTGAGACCACACGCCGCTACATGCCGACTTCCAGGAAATTCGCCTTCCAGCCTGCGCCCAAGTCGCCAGGACAGATTCTCGTCGATAAGGAAGCTCACGCCGCGCTGTCTGCATGGCGACGCTCCCGGTCCGCCGCATAAGCGAGTGCGGCACGGATATCCGACAGCTCCAGTTCCGGGAAATCAGCCACGATGTCATCGGCCGTCATCCCGGCGGCGAGATATTCAAGGATGTCATACACAGTGATCCGCAGCCCGCGAATGCAGGGCTTGCCGGACCTCGTGCCCGCCTCGAAGGTGATGATGTCTGGCCAGTTCATGGACACAATATCGCCGCGCGATGTCGCTGCGTCAATGATAACCGCGCAAGGCCAGCCGGTGGATTTCGGGCTTTGCCATCCGCATGGCGGGCACCGGGTCGCAGGTGCGTAGGGCGTAGGGTGGATAGAGCGCAAGCGAAATCCACCAACCATTCGAGCGCGGCAAGGCGAGCATCAGGCACCGAAGCGGAACCGCGCCAAGGCCCGCACCGGGGCACGGCTGCACTTTCCGGCCGGCTCAGAACCGGCGGGCGATCGCGAACACAAAACCGGTCTCATTGAAACGCCCGGACAGTTCCTCGCGCCAGGCCACGGACAGGTCGATATCGCCGACGCGCCACAGCAGTGCGGTCTCGATCTTGTCGGATCGCGAGCGCTCACTGCCGCGCTCGAACCAGTATTGCGTGACAACGAAGATATTGCTCGCAATCTCCTGCCCGGCACCGAATTCGGCCCGCTCCCGCCAGCAGCCCTCGGCATGCAGCCGGGTCGCCACATCAGCAAAGACATACCAGTCGGATGAGGCAATCGAGCCGGAATAACCTGCCGTCAGCCGGGCTTCGCCGCCGAGTCGGTCGCACCCGGTCACCCCGCCAATGGCCGCGCCATGAACCGCGCCCATTTCGGCGGAAACGATCAGCGCCTTGCGGCGGTAAAGCGGCCGGCGCAGCGTGACGCGAAAGCCTTCGGCATTGAAGTCGGCAGCATCCGCAAAGCGCACCTGTTCGGCTTTCGCCGTCAGTGTCCATTGCCCGGTCAGTCCGACTTCGCCATAGCCGTCATAACGATAGGCGCTCAACCCATCGACGCTTTCAGCAGCGACCGCCGCGCGCGCATAGACATCGCCAGCCTTGCGCACCCATGGGCCTGCCTGCGCCGCTTTCGCAGACAGCAGGCCGGCAATTGTCATCAGCACCCAGCGCATTGTGCAATTCTAGCGGCAAGGCGGGCGCAATCCATCAACCCTGGCGCGAATAATTCCCGGCGCGGCCTCCATGCAAGCAAAAGGCACCTCAGGGACGCGCCCTGAGGTGACCAGTTGACCTGTTCCTGAGTGAAATGGCGTCGATCAGAGCCGGTAGCGGATCTGGTCGGACCAGAAACGCTCCAGCCGGGCAAGATTGCGGTTCATCGCGGTCAGATCGGCGGCGCGCACGCTGGCGGTGGGCTCCAGTGCCTGTGCCTGCTTGTCAAAAAGCGTGGCCACCTGCGCACGCACCTTGCGGCCACGATCGGTCAGGCGCAGATGCACCGTGCGGCGATCCAGATCAGAACGGCGCTGTTCGAGATAACCGCCTTCCTGAAGCTTCTTGATGTTGTAAGAAAGGCTTGTGCCGGCAAATGCCCCACGGGCGCGCAGCACCGAAGCCGGTGTCTCCTGATCACCGATTTCATACAGCAAAAGCGCCTGAACACCGGTCAGCGAACGCTCGCCGGAGCGCTCCAGGTCATCCTTGACCACATCGTGCAGACGGCGGTGCGCCTGCTCCAGAAGCGAAAGGGATTTGAGAAAATCGGTCTCGCCCGGTGCCTCTTCAGGCACCACGTCATACTTGGTTGTCATTGCCATCACCACTCAACTTTTGTTGTAGTTTCAGTGGATATACATGGCGTAAGCTGATTTTTCGTTAAACACACGAGAAACACGAGCGGTTATCATTAACAAAAACTGGTAGTGTGTTTAACCGTTTTTCATCAACGTCCCAGCGGTGTGCTGCGTGCGGCGCAGGTGCCCTGTTCGCGCAGCGGCGCGCTCAAAACACCAGTTCCGCGCCATCCAGCGGCGCGAAATAGCGTTCAATGTCGCTATCGCTGACATCTTCCAGACGTGCCGGGGCCCATTTCGGATCATTGTCCTTGTCGATGATCACCGCGCGCACGCCTTCGCGGAAATCATGACTGTGAACCTTACGCGCGCCGATGCGGAACTCCATCGCCATATTGTCCTCGAACCGCTCCAGCCTTGCGCCCTCCCGCAATTGTCGCAGCGCCAGTTTCACCGTTTCGGGGGACTTGCCAGCGATGACATCGGCCTGCTCGCGCGCCCAGTCACTGCCATCGGCCTTCAGAGCCGCGACGATCTCTTCGGCGCGGTCATGCGCGAAACAGCGATTGATCGTGTCCATATGCGGCTCGAAACTGCCGACCGGCGGAGCGTGGCTGGCACCGGCGAGGATCTCGTTGATCATTTCCGCCGGCCCTGCTGACAGGTCCGCGATACGAAACTGGCTGACCAGATTGGGCAGGAGTTCCGACGGCACGAAATGCGTCGCCACACGCGCGGCCACGACATCACCGCCTTTCAGCCGCGCTCCGGTCAGTGCCAGCCAGGTGCCCAGCTGACCGCGCAGGCGTGGCAGGAACCAGCCGCCGCCAACATCGGGAAACAGGCCAATCCCGGTCTCGGGCATGGCGAACAGTGTCCGCTCACTCGCCACACGGTGGCTGCCATGCACCGAAAGACCGACACCGCCGCCCATGGTGACGCCATCCATCAGCGCGATATACGGCTTCGGGAATGTCTTGATGGCGGCATTCATCCGGTATTCCGCCGCAAAGAAGGCGCGCGCAGCAGAGCCATCTCCCGCCCCGCTTTCGGCCAGCATCCGGATGTCACCGCCGGCGCAGAAGCCACGCGTTCCGGCAGCATGGTCGACCAGTACACAGTCAATAGCGGGATCGCACTTCCACTGGTTCAGCGCGTCCAGCACCGCCTCGCACATTTCCTGGTTCAGCGCGTGCAACGCTTCGGGCCGGTTGAGTGTGATCCGGCCCAGCGCGCCGTCAATGTCGATGTTAACGCTCTGGCTCATCGGTTCCTGCCTCCCATTTTATCAGTCGTTTCTGTCATTGATCGCATCACAACAGTTGCGTCATGCGCCGCGTGCGGGCAAGTGAAGAGAGCAATCTGAATGGTTTAGGGAGAAACCGCCATGTCACGTCTTTCCGACCGTCTCGCCAGCGTCGCCATATTTGCTGCAAGCGCAAGCGTGCTCGCGCTCGCAATGACGCCGCAAGCCATTGCTCAGGCGCCCGAAGAGGCAACGGCCGAGCCCGAGGCCGCCATTGAAAGGGTCGATATCAGTGGCGTCCAGGACAATTGGGGCTTTTCGGCCGAAAGCTGCGGGCAAGCCCCCTGGCAGTTTGGCGCAGATGCCTTGCGCATGGGTGAGATTGGCGCGGTCTGTGATTTCGATCCGGCAACGATCGAAGAAAGCACCAATCGCTATGAAACGCTCTCGATCTACGACTTTTCTGCCGAGTGCGAGTTGGAAAAACAGGCGTTCAATTCGAATTTCACCCTGATCCTGAATGAAACCGGCGACACGCTCTGGGTCTTCGGCAGCCGCGCGCTCGACCGCACCCTGAAGCGCTGCAGCGAGTTTGGTGAAGTTGAAAACGAAGGCGAAGGCGAAGAGGAATAGACGCCGCTTTTCATCCAAGGAACCGCCGGATTGGTGTCCGGCCCCAGGGCGGATAACGCCCTAATGCAGCGCGCAGCCTTCGATCGTGATGCGATGCATGATGCGGCGCTGGCCGTGATAATCATTCAGCGCCCAGTGCCAGGTGGAGCGGTTGTCCCAGAAGGCGACCGAGCCGGGCTGCCATTTGAAACGGTGATGAAAGTGCGACCCGGCGATCACATGGGCATATAGCCGGTTCAAAAGCGGCTGCGAATCTTCCTTGCTCATGCCTTCGAAACGCACGGTAAAGGCCGGGTTCACATAGAGCGCCTTCTTGCCCGACAGGGGGTGGGTGATGACGACCGGGTGGACCGGGTCTTCGAGCGCTTCGGCCACCGACGCATTGCCGATCCGGCCCGTGCCCGCCTCATGCGCGCCGGCATCGGAGACCTGATAATACGAGCCCGGCCCCTCACCGAAGATCTGCTTTCCGGAATGGACCGCTTTCAACCCGTCAATTTCCGCCTTCGTCTCATCGTCAAGGCTGTCATAAGCGCCATACATTGAGGCAAACCATGTGTCACCACCGGTTTCCGGCAGCACGCGGGCGACCAGTATGGATCCCAGCGCCGGCTCATGATCATAGGAATGATCTGTATGCCAACCCCCACCAATATTGTCGGTCTGGTCAGGCTCCTTGGCAACCATCGCGATCTCGCGATAGTCCGGATGGGCGGCGAAGAAGCAGTTGATATTGATCGGCCCGAAACGCTGCGCAAGCCCGATATGGTCGGTTTCCGAAAGGGACTGCTCGCGAAAGAAAACCACGCCATGGTCGGCAAAAGCCTTCCTGACGGCATCGAACGCGTCATCAATCATCCGCGCAAGATCGACCCCGCGCACCTCCGCGCCGCAGCCATCCTGCGTGATCACTTCGATATTTGCCATATTCTCCTCCCGGCGCTCCATCTGATGGGAGCTGAACAGTTAGAGAATACGCCGCGCAAAAGGCCGGCGTCAAACCTGCGGCGGCTGGATCAGGTCCCAGGGATTGCCCCACGGGTCTTCGAACACCACGACCTTGCCATAGGGCTCACTGCGCGGGGCCCCGCGAAAGGTGATGCCAGCGGCTTCCAACGCAGCGAAATCGCGCTCGAAATCATCTGTGTGCAGGAAGAAAGCCACCCGCCCGCCGGCCTGTCGCCCGATGGCGGCGCGCTCCTCATCGCTCTTCGGCTGCGCCAGCAACAGCGCGGTTTCCCCTCCGGGCGGGCGCACGCGGACAAACCGCTTGGTCTTGCTCATCATCGTGTCCTCGACCAGATCGAAGCCGAGCACACCGGTAAAGAAACCAATCGCCGCGTCATAATCGGGAATGACGAGGGTGACATTGGCGAGGTTGCTACTCATCGCCGGGGACCACCTCTTCGGTGCCGATGGTTTTGAGCCTTTCGCGCACGGTTTCGACATCGCCGCGCGCGGCTCGTTCGCGGAAATAGGCGTGGGTGCGCATTGCCGAAAGCTTTTCGGCGATCGCGACATTGATGAACTGGTTCAGGGTCGTGTTCTCCTCTCTGGCAACCCGCTCGGCCTCTTCCTTGAGGCTCTTTTGCAGGCGCAGGGTAACATTGGCGAGCTTGCTCATCACTCCGCCGCCACGCGTGCATAGGGGTCATAATTCAGGATGGGCGCGAGCCAGCGTTCGGCCTTGCGCATCTCCCAGCCCTTGCGCGCGGCATAGTCCTCGACCTGGTCGCGCTCGATGCGGCCGACGGCGAAATAAACGCTTTGCGGATGGGCGAGATAGAGGCCCGAGACCGAGGGCGCAGGGTCCATCGCGAAACTGGAGGTCAGCGACACGCCGATAAGCGCCTCGGCCTCCAGCAGGCGGAAGATCGTGTCCTTCTCGGTATGGTCAGGCTGGGCGGGATAGCCGGGCGCGGGGCGGATGCCGCGATATTTTTCGCGCACAAGATCTTCAGTGGAAAGCGCCTCATCGGCCCCATAGGGCCATAGCTCGCGGCGCACTTTCGCGTGCATCATCTCGGCCATTGCCTCGGCAAACCGGTCCGCCAGCGCCTTGGTCATGATCGCGCGATAATCATCACCCTCAGCCTCGAACTGTT
>CAYUEM010000154.1:0-6903 GCA_964442925.1 uncultured Hyphomonadaceae bacterium | reverse complement strand
CGCGCGCGCCATATATGTCCGCATCGTGCTGGCAGGTGCCGTTCATGCTGGCCGCGACCATTTGTGCGCCCTGCGCCTTGCGCCAGGTATCGAAGGCCACGAAATCGCTGTGTGCAAACGGTATATCGAAGACCGAACCCATTGATGCACGCACCGCTTCGAAGCTGTAGGGGTCGCAGCAGGTGCCGACGAGAACAACGCCGCTCAGCGCCGCGCAGTCGGCGGTGCGAAAAATTGTGCCGAGATTCCCCGGGTCGCGCACTTCAAAAAGGGCGATCCATAGCGCCTGCCTGCCGGCGGGGACCGACAATGCGTCAATGCTAAGATGGCGTTGTCGAAATGCGCCGATCATCGTCTGGGGATTGTCCTTGTGGGTAATCCTGGCCACCAGCCGATCTGGCGCTGTCACCAGTCGGGCACCCGAGTCGCCCGCTTGCCACATGATTTGTGCTGTGAATTCGCGTGTGGCGGCGTCCTGCGAGACGACCAGCGTGTCGAGCTGCCAGCCCTGCGCCAGCCCCTGTGCGACCAGCCTGGCCCCTTCGGCGAGGAACAGCCCGGTTTCCAGACGGCCCTTCTTGCGCTCAAGGCTTCGCAGTCGCTTGACCAGGGGGTTGGTCGGGCTCGTGATCCATTCGGGTTCAGGTCTCATCGGCGCGACTGTATCGCCTGACTTGCCGCAATCCAGTCTTTCGGGCATGGGTTTTTTCTTTCCCGGCCAGAATGACCGCAGGAGAGGGGCTCGGTAATGAGGCTGATTGACAGATTGCTGGCCTTGCTGGCGGTTGCAGGGCTGCTTGGGCTCGGTGCGTGGGTCTTTCTGCATATGCCGCAGATCGAAGACAGGGTCGAGACCCGACTGAGCGAGCTTGCGCGCGAACAGCTGAGCCGGGCCGATATCGGCTGGGCACAGCTTGAGGCGGAAGGTCAGCGCGTAACCGTAACGGGCACGGCACCATCGCAGGACAGGGCAAGAGAAGCGATCTTGCGCGTCGAGCGCGCGGCGGGGGCTGGCGGGCTTGTTTTCGGCGGGATCACCCGGGTTGTGGACCGACAGGATATCGCGCCTTCGGTCTCACCCTATGTGTTCACAGCGGAGCGAACCGATACAGGTCAGGTCAGCCTTCGCGGATATGTGCCTGATCAGCTGGCGCGCGCGAAGATCCGTGCAGCGCTGGAAACCAATGGGAACGTTCAGATTGACGATCAGCTGGAAATCGCTGCGGGAACACCCGATGAAAACTGGCTGGAAGTTGCGCTTGGCGCGCTCGGCCATCTCGCCGCACTTGAATTTGGGACTGTGCGCCTTGACGACCAGCAAGTGACGGTTTCGGGTCTTGCGCGGGACGCGCCGCAGCGCGAAACCGTTCTTGATGCATTGTCCAGCCTGCCGGTGCCTTATCAGGGAGCTTGGGATATTCGCGGGCCGGGTCTGTGGTCGGCGCGACATGTCCCGGAAGGTCTGATGCTCCGCGGATTGGTCGCCAGCGAGGCACTGCGTGATGAAATTGCGACCATTGCCGATACCAGTTATCAAGGCGAGGTCATCAATGAAATGCGGGTGTCTTCAGATCTGCCGGAAGGCTGGGAGCAGGGCGTTCGCATCGGGCTTCCACATTTTGCCGGATTTCGCGCAGGCCGGATGAGTTTCAGTCCTGACGCAGGCGGTTTCCTGTTCGAGGGAGACGCGCCGGGAAGCACAATTGCCTTTCTGACAGAAGACATGGCAGAGTTTGAGGGGGCATTTCCGGCCTCTTTCGAGGTCCGGGAAATTGCCGCAGCACTCGATGAAGTCGACAATATCAATTTCGAGGCCGACCCAAAGCAAGGTTGTCAGACGGCTTTTGCTTCTGTCCTGCAGAGCAATACGGTGAATTTCGCCAGCGGGAAGGCGGAAATCACGCGCGACAGTGGTGCCACTCTCGACAAGCTGATGGCGGTTGCGCGGCGCTGCAGCGGCACGCTTGATTTCGAATTGGGCGGACATACCGACGCGGCGGGAGATCGCGCGTTCAATGTCTATCTCAGTGCACAGCGCGCGCAGGCGGTGGCCGACTATATGGCCGCACGCGGGCTGGCGCGTGAACGGCTGAAAGTGATTGGCTATGGTCCCGACCAGCCGATAGCGAGTAATCAGACTGCGGCAGGCCGGGCGGCCAATCGCCGGATCGAATTCAAAGTTCTGGAACGGAGCGAACAATGACCTGGCTCAGTCTACACATCTGGATGCTGCTGGCAGCTGCCGGCCTGCTTGGTCTCGTGCTCGGCATTGCCTTGCGAGGCGTGGTGTTGCGGGCACGTCTGCGCCGCATGCAGGTCGAACGCGACCTGGCGCGCACCGAGATTGATCAGGCCCGCAACGAGATTGAGGCGCTTTACGCTGCGCAGCGCCGCGCTGGCCAGCCAGACGACGCATTGCGGGCTGAACTGACCACCCGCAAATCCGCTTTGGAGCGGATGTCCGGCGAGCTTGACAGTGCTCGTGCGGAGTTGGCGCGACTGCAAGCCGATGCCGGGTCGACCGGAGAAGATGTTGCGCAGAGCGGTGCTGCTGTGCTTGCCGGCGCAGCCATTGGCGCTGCTGGCGCATCGGCGCTGGGTTCAGATGTCCAGGAGGCCGGCAGCGATGGTGTCAGCGGGCAGGCTGCCGCACTGGAATGGCGGAACCGATATCTGGAGTCGCGGGTGCAGCAGCTGGAAACCGAGCTACGCGAGGCCCTCACGGCCTCACGGGTGCTGGCATCCGCAGAGCCCGTGAGTGTTTCCGATGATAGCGGGATTTCGCCTGAGGCGACCGACACGGTAACGGTATCAGAAGACACTGGCGCGGTTGCGGGTGAGGTGCTGGCCAGGGATACGGCCGATACGGACAAGCTGCGCTGGCAGAATCAGTATCTGGCTCAGCGGCTGTCGTATTTCGAAGGAAAGGTGGCCGCGCTTCCTGTTGTGGCAGAAGCACTGGATGATGTGCGTGAGACGCCGGATGAGGAACTGGCGCGCCTACGATGGCGCAATCGCTATCTGGAGGGCCGGCTGGCCTATCTGGAAGAGGAACACGGCGCGGCGAGCGTGCCGTCCAGTGTGTCGGGCGAGGACGTTGCGCTGCAGGCGCTCGCGCCCGCCGTAGAAACTCCGGCTGCGCCCACGCTTGGTGTTGAAACCGCTCCGGCTGAGGCGGTCGAAGACACTGTTCCGGTTGATGGCGAACACCCTGCCGATCAGATCGCCCGCCAGCTTGGTGATGACCAGCCCGTCGAAGCGGAGGTTGAGGTCATTGATCCGTCCCTGGATGATCTCACCTTGTCGGTCGAACCTGCGCCGGAGCCCGAACCCGAACCCGAGCCCGTTTCGGTCCAGGAGCCCGAACCGGATGCGGCACCAGAGCAGGTCTCGCCGCCTGAGCCGGAAAGCGAAATCGAAACGCTTGCAGATGAAGGCGCTGACAGCAGCGCTGCGAGCGGTGATGACCTTGCGCAGCCTGTTCGCCCGCCGGCCCTTGAAACCTCAGTGAAGGATGGCGGCGATGACCTGACGCAAATCGAGGGCATCGGGCCGCGTATTCGCGAAGTGCTTAACGGTCTCGGTATCTGGAAATTTGAGCAGATTGCCGCCTGGGATGAGGCCAATGCACGCTGGATTGATGAGGAGCTGAATTTTTCCGGCCGTGTCTCGCGTCAGGACTGGGTCGGCCAGGCTGAAAGAATTCTCGCTGGCGCTGCGCAGGATTGAACGTTGAGGGGTTCACAACCGGTTCAGCTCGGCTGCGCGATCCTTCTCGGTGTTAATCGAGATTGGTATTCGCCAGCATTGAGCGTAGTCTGATGGCTGGCCAGCCAGATGGTGAGGAGACAAAGGGCATGACCGAGCGGATCAGGATCGACAGTGCGGTGCTTGAAAATGCACCGGAAATCAAGATGTCACGTCGCGGGATTATTGCCGGGCTTGCGGCCGGTTCGGTGTTCCCGATCATTTCCAGCTGCACGACGAACCCCTATACCGGCGAGACCGAACTTGCCTTCATGGGTGAACAGCAGATTGCCCAGATGGCGGCAACGGCCTGGAGCGACATGAAATCCCAGACGCCGCAGACCTCCAATCCTCAGCTGCGCAACACCGTGATGCGAACCTGGAGCCGGATCGAGAAGGCGACCCCCAAGGCGGGTGAGCAGTGGGATGTTGCGGTTTTCGATACCGATGATGTCAATGCCTTCGTGATGCCCGGCAACCGTGTCGGTGTGTTTCGCGGCATGGTCGAGCTGTCGGAAAATGACGACCAGCTATCGGCCGTCCTGGGTCATGAGGTTGGCCACACGGTTTATCGCCACGCCAATCGCCGCATGTCACGTGCGATGCTTGCGCAAGGTGCCCTGATGGCCGGCCAGATAGCGGTGGCGAGTTCTGAAGAGCTCAACCAGTATGGCAACCTGATTGTCGGGCTCGGCGGGGCGGCAATGCAGTTCGGCGTGATCCTGCCCTACAGCCGGGAAAGCGAACTTGAAGCCGACAAGGCGGGCGTCGATTACATGCACAAAGCGGGCTTTGATGTCCGCCAGTCGGTGCGGCTCTGGCAGGTGATGGATGCCAAGAGTTCCGGCCAGCGGCCACCAGAGTTCATGTCCACCCATCCTGACCCGAAACGGCGGGCGGCGGAACTGACGAATTATATCAATGCGCGCGGTTATGCGCTGATCTGATTGTCCCTGCGGCCCACACGCTTTGCAAGTGTTCGCAGATGATCTGCGGACAAATCTTTGGCAGGCTGCTGAAACACACGCATCTTGCGGGCATCCTTCGAGATGCGGGCCAGAAACAGTCCCCGACCGACCACCCCGGACTCGAGCCGGGGCCTCTCGCATTGTGAATGTGAAGCGGGCAGGCTCCGCGGCAAGCCAGGGAAACGCGGGCTCTCTCGTATAGTTTCAAAAGCAGCCGCAATGCGTTTTTCGGCAGCCTGTCAGCAAGGCAGTCTCTCCGAGGCACCTTTTCCCGGTTTCAGTTTATTGCTCTTTTGTGATATCGCTCTACGGTGAAGCTTTGTCATTTGTGACCGGTGCCTGCTGCGCCGTTCACAAGGTTTTCGGTGGGGGGAAACAGGTATGCCGCGGCCTTCCGGAGTGAGAAACCATGATTTCGAAGACAAACGCACGTATCTCATTGAAGGGCTGACTGAGTTCGCCCTGCGCGCAGAACTGAAGCGACCTTCGCTGCGCCAGTTTGCGATTGCTGTGGACGCTTCCGAGCCAACTTTGCGGCATTATTTCGGAGACCGCAAAGGGGTTATCAAAGCGATTATTGCACAGCTCGGCAAACAGGCTCTGGCGGGCGCAGCGCTGGCCTGCGATGGCGCGCCTGATGGCCCATTGGCGATCCAGGAAGCCAGAGACGTTATCGGCGAAGCGCTCAAGGATGAGCAGGTGCTGCGCGGCCACGCATTCGGCATTATTGAGGGGCTGGCCGATCCCGAAGCCGGGCGCGCCTATCTTGAATTTATGCTTGAGCCGGCACTGCAGGCGGTTGAGCGGCAGATTTCCGAGCGCTTCGGCTCACTGCAGACGCCAGCAGCGCTCCGCGCGGCCAGCCTTGCGCTGGTTTCGCCCATTCTGGTAATGGGCCTTCAGCAAAATCTGATGAGGGCAATGGGTGACGACGCGATGGAGTGTCCTGATCCCTCATCGCAGATTTCGGCCTGGCTCGATCTGGGTATCTCGGTTCAGCCTGGCTGAGATGCCAGATCAAAACGCCCGCCCTTGAGAACAAACCGGCGATCGCAATATTTGCACTCGACAAACCCCTCATTACCAATTTCGTACCAGACCATCGGATGGCCAAGCGCGCCGCCACCGCCGTCACAGGACACGCGATGATCGTCAACAATGATGATTTCCGGCGGGTCGAGAGGATTGAGCGGTTGTGTCATGAGCGCGTCTCTTGGTGGCTTTCCTGTTTCCAGTATTTGTGCTCCCCTTCCTCGTCAATGAGCAGCTCTGCCAGCAAGGATCAATTTCGATGCGCGAGCGCGTGAGACTTTATCACTGCAACAATGCGCGCTCGCTGCGCCCGTTATGGCTGATGGAGGAGCTTGGCATCGATTATGACCTGCAAATCCTGCCATTTCCGCCGCGCGTTCTTGACAAGTCCTTCCTCGAAATCAACCCGCTCGGCACGGTGCCGTTCTTCGTTGATGGCGAGACGAAAATGACCGAATCTGCGGCCATCTGTCATTATCTGTGTGCTCGATACGGGCCCACGCGGCTGGCGCTGGAGCCGGCAGAAAAGGAATATGGGGCCTTCCTGAACTGGCTGTATTTTTCCGACGCGACGCTGACCTTTCCGCAGACGCTGGTGCTGCGCTATGGCTCTCTTGAGCCTGAAGAGCGCCGCCAGCCGAAGGTCGCGGAAGATTATGCGCGCTGGTTTGCGGGGCGCCTGCGTGCGGTTGAAACGGCGCTGGAGACGCGTGAAGAACTGGTTGCAGGCCGGTTCACGATTGCCGATGTCTGCGTCGGCTATGGGGTTTATCTCGCCTCCCGACTCCCGCCGCTGGAGCCCTTGATTACACCGCGTGCCAATGCCTATTTGCAACGGCTGACATCGCGACCAGCCTTTCAGCGGGCGATTGCGCGCCAGACCGGCCCGTCCATTCTGTGATGGCGGAAAATCGAATTTCAGGAACATGACATGAAGTCGAAAGCACACGAGTTGCCAGACAATGCGATTGAGGTCATCGGCCTTGAAAAGATCTATGCGGCGTCCGGGAAAATGCCGGCGAAGCGCGCCTTGAACGCGATTGACCTGAGCGTTCCGCGTGGGTCGATCTTCGGCCTGCTTGGCCCCAATGGTGCAGGCAAGTCGACCTTTATCAACATTCTGGCCGGCCTCGTGACCAAGACGTCGGGCACGGTG
>CAYUEM010000153.1:0-6961 GCA_964442925.1 uncultured Hyphomonadaceae bacterium | reverse complement strand
ATTTCTGGGTCGGCCCGGATGGCGAGCGCCTGCGCAGCAAGTATTCGATCGTCAGCCTTCCGGCGTTCCGCAGGCGCACACGCGGGGCGGCGCTGGAATCGATGCTCTGGGCGCGGTTTGCACAACCAACGCGATTGCTGTGTGACGAGCCGGCCCTGCGTGATGACATCATGACGACGCTGAGCCTTGCGACACTGCACCTGATGCGGGAAACCGCGCCACTGCTGAGCGGCGAACACCCGCCCGGCGCGGTCTGGCAACGCGGTCTGGCAGAAAGTTACCGCACCGAACTGCGTCCGGAAAACGCACAAGGTCGCTCGCGCGAAATCGTTGAGCGCCACGCCGGGCGCTATCACGCGCTTGCCCGCTGCGTTTTCCCGCCCGCCAGCGATAATGCCGCGCTGATCTTCGACGATGTTGGCCCTGTCCGGCGCAACGCCTGCCGGTTGCGCTGGCTCAGCCGGCGGGTCATCGGCAAACCGATGGGTGCCTTCCGGGTCCTGAAGGCGTTCTTCACCTTCGATGCCGGCCTTGATTACCTTCTGGAAAAGATCCGCTCGCACAGCGGCGCGCAAATCGAGGTCAGTGATCGGGCGCGCAGATATCCGTTGCTGTATGCGCCGGTTCTGGCTTGGCGACTGTTTCGCAAGGGCGCTTTCCGATAAATCAGACCAGATTGGAAAATGCGGTCAGGATCTGGTCGATCTCATCGGGCGTATGCGCCGCGCTGACACTGAGCCGCAGCAGGCAGGCGCCGCCCGGCGTCGCCGGCGGAACGGCGAGATTGACATAAACACCCTGTTCGAAAAGCTGGTTCCACTGGCTGACTGCGGTGACTTCATCGGCGACGCGCACCGCGATTACCGGTCCGGCCGGGGCACACAGGTCGAGCCCCAATTGTGACAGACCTTCGTGCAGCTGATCGCAGCGTTGCCACAGACTGTCGCGCAAATTCGGCTGGGCCTGCATTTCCGCCAGTGCCGCGCGCGCGGCCGCGATATTGGCGGGCGCACCGGAGGCGGTGAACATATAGGCCCGGCTGGCAAGGCGGATATTCTCAAATTCCGGATGCCGCGACACACAGAACCCGCCGATTGAGGCGAGACTTTTGGAGAACGTGCCGGACAGGAAATCCACCTTGTCGAGCACCCCCTGTGCTTCGGCAATGCCGCGTCCCTGCGGCCCGAAACACCCGACCGAATGCGCCTCGTCAACAAACAGCATCGCATTGTTGGCGTGGGCCACTTCGACAAATTCGGCGACCGGGGCGACATCACCGAACATCGAATACATTCCCTCGATCACAACCAGCCGGGAACCGGTCTCGGGCAGGCGGCGCAACCTCCTGTCGAGATTTTCCGGGTCATTGTGGCGAAAGCGCACGGTCGCGGCATCGGTCAGGCGGCAGGCATCATAGATACAGGCATGGCTGTCGGCATCAATCAGAAGATGGTCTTCCGGGGCGGCGAGAGCACTGATGGCGCCGAGATTGGTCTGGTAGCCGGTGGTGAAGACAATCGCGCTGGCGGCACCGAAAAAGTCTTTCAGCTCACGTTCCAGCGCCGTATGCGTGGCGTAGGTGCCATTGGCCTGCCGGCTGCCCGTCGTGGCCGAACCTTGCGTGCGAACGGCCTCCTGAATCGCGTCAAGAATCCCTTCATTGAAGGTCAGGCCGAGATAATTATTGGTACCGAAAAGGATGATTTCGCGATTGCCGACGCGCGCGCGTGTGGGTGCCAGCATTTCGTCAAATGCCATGCCGATCGGGCTGCGGCCAAACGCGCTGGCCAACTGGTTGCGTTCGCGAAGGCTTTCGAATTTCTCGAACAGGCCCTTCGGCTCAGGCGTTATGGTTAGCACGGACCAGACCCTCGACAACTTCTGAAAGTTCGCCAATCGTATGGGTGGCGGATATCAGTTCCATAGAGATGATAATATCATGTTCATCTTCGACTTCCATGATCAGGTCAAAGACATTTACTGAATCGATTTCGAGATCAGCGACAATTCGTGTCTCCGGTTTCAGTTCCGTGCCATCAGGCACATACTGAGTGAGCACCTTGCAGATGCTGTCAAAGATCTGATTGGAATCCGTCATCACCGATTGCTCGCAAGAGCCCCCTCGTCAGTCTTCTCTTGCGTTCGGCTCGTCAAGGCAACTGGCAATCGCACTTTTCAGATCCTGCGCATTTTCGGGCACCGTATCGAATGTCCAATCGTGTGCAAGCAATTCACGAATTTTTCCGCCGGATATCGGCATCGGGCGACGAAAAACAGCGCCCAGGCCATCACAGATGCCACCGGCCAGTTGCATTGCGGCAGCCGGCATCCGCAAAAGCCGCACTGGCGCGTCCCTGATCTCAGCGGCAGTCGCAGCGATGTCGGCCCAGCTGCAGGCTGGCACCGAGCACGGCTCGATGAGACCGCCTTCGACCGCACCGCCGGAAGCCACCCGATCAATCTCGCCGGCAAGGTCTTCAACAGAAATTATGGCAAACTTGCGCGGGGCACCTCGCGGCTCGGCAGGAGCGGGCAGCCAGCCATGACGCAGCAGTGAGAACACGGGAGCCAGCATGGGATCGCCGGGGCCAATGACAGCAGGCGGGCGAATGACGGTGATCTGCATATCGGCGCGAAACGGGCCCAGCGCGGCCTCCCCGCCCGCCTTGGATGCGGCATATCCCGACAGACGGGGCGCGCGCGCCGCCTGTGAGGAGATATGGATGAAATGCTTCACGCCCGCCTTGCGAGCGGCCGCGGCCAGATTGAATGTCCCGATGATATTGGCGTCATGGAAGCGCGATGCATCACTTGCGCGCGTCGCACCGGCAAGATGAATACAGGTCTGCGCTGCGTCAACAAGGGTATCGAGCGCAGCGATGTCGCCAAGTGAGCCTGCGACCCATTCCACGCCATCGCCGGAATCTGGCCCGCAACCGGGCGCTGGCCGGAGCAGCGCGCGAACCGACCGGCCCTGCGCTTTCAGACGGGCAAGAAGATGAGAACCGACAAATCCCGTGGCTCCGGTCAGGGCAATTCTTCCGCGCCGGTCCGGGACCGTGTCCTGCGCGTGGTTCACTGAGCGAAAACGGCGACGTTCCTGTCGGGCTGCTCAACACGATCAAATGTGCCGGAGAGGAATTTGCGCCGCGTGCGCATCCGGCTGAGCTTGCCCGACGATGTCATGACGAGACTGTGATTGGGCACCAGCAATACGAAAACCGGAGCCCCCACAAGCTGGCGCACACTCGCCGTGACATCAGAGACCAGTCTTGAGCGTTCTTCCAGATCGCTGGTCTTGCATTCGGCCAGCAAATAAATGCCGTCGGGACCGCCTTCATCCCTGACCTCGAACGCAACCGATTTGGATATCTTGCGACCGCCGGCTTTTTCCGCAGCCCATTCAATGTCTTGCGGCCAGATATTGCGACCGTTCCACAAGATCAGGTCCTTGTGGCGACCGGTGATCACGACCTCACCATCAAGCCAGTAGCCAAGATCGCCTGTGTCCAGCCAGCCATCTTCATCGGTCAGTGGCATCACGCCATTGTCAGGATCGACAATACCGGGCGACACGCTGTCGCCACGAAACAGGACCCGCCCGACTTCGCGGTCTTCCAGCCTGTTTCCCTCATCATCGCAGACCATCATTTCATGCCCTTCGATCGCGCGGCCGCAGGAAATCAGCGAACGCCGGTCGGCATCGCGTGTCAGATCACAGGCCGGCATCGCAAACTGCGTCTCGCGCATCCGTTCGGCATTGATGACATCAACAAGCACCTCGCCGTGAAGGCGGCTGAAAGATACCGCAACCGTGGCTTCGGCAAGACCATAACTCGGCACGAAAGCGCTCGGCGAGAAACCGTGGCTGGCGAAAGTCTCCTTGAAAAGCTCAAGAGCGTCCCTGCGGATCATGTCCCCGCCGATACCGGCGACCCGCCAGCTCGACAGGTCAAGTTCACCGCCGCGCCAGCGCTTGGCGCACAATTCATATCCAAAGCTCGGACTGTAGGAATGGGTCGCGCGGTTTTCGCTGATCAGTTTCAGCCAGGTTGCAGGGCGCCGGGCGAAGGATTGCGGAGACATATAATCGACGGAAAGCTGCGACATCATCGGCGCGATGAACTGACCGATCAGCCCCATGTCATGATACAGCGGCAACCAGGACGAGATCCGGTCGCCCGCACGCGCTTCCAGACCCGACTGGATCGCGCGGCAATTGGCCGTCACGCTTTTCTGGCTGCCGAGTATGCCCTTCGGCGCACTGGTGCTGCCGGATGAAAACTGGATGTAACACATTTCATCCGCCTGAAGCGGGCGAACCGGTGCGACGGCTTCCGGCATGTCGGTGCCTGAAAGATCGCCAATTGTGATCTGTGATCCGCGCAGGGCTTCTGCAATCACGCCACGGATGGATGTGGGAACGAGCAGGCTGTGCAAACGCGCTGTCCGGCTGACCTGCGAGACCTGATCGCTGTAAAGCTCATGTCCGCCGAGCCGCGTCGGCACCGAGATCGGCACGGGCAGGAGGCCGGCATACTGGCAGGCATAGAACATCACGGCGAAATCCGGGCTGGTCTCCGCCATCAGGCCGATCCGGTCGCCGCGCTGCGTCACTGCGCTCATCCGCGCCGCCATATTCATGGCACGTTCACGTAGCTCGCGATAAGAAAGGGTAGTTTCGAGATCTCCGCGGGCTGAATAGAAATTCAGCCCGGTGTGCCCCTTTGCGGCATAATCCAACGCATCACACAAAGTGTCGAAGGCACCGCAATTGAAGGGAATTGAGTTCTCGGAAGGGGTAATTTCAAGCATGGCAACTCTTACTTCTGTCTTTGACAAGGCATGTCCGAGAGCCAGCCCCCCACTGACACCAAAACTTCGTATTTGCTTCACACGACCGTAACATTAGGACAAGGAACACGATTCGTATAGCCCGCATCTGTCGCGGAAATGAATCACGATTATGTGTGACTTCGGAGCAATTGTCACAATTTTGAAATATGCGTGAATTTTCCGTGATCAGACTGTTCCTGGGACAGCTGCGATCACAACGGTTCTTGCGTTTCAGGGTTGGGCACTGATGATCCTGATAGGATCGACGTGCGTGCTGACCTGTCAGCCGGGCCAGCCAAGGCCTTCGAGCATCGCCTTTGTCTCAAACAGAGGCAGTCCAACGACAGCGCTGTAAGACCCTGAAAGATGGCGTACAAATGCGCCTGCGCGGCCCTGAATGGCATAACCGCCAGCCTTGCCGTGCCACTCGCCACTGGCAAGGTAGGATCGCATTTCACGGGCCGACAGACGTTTCATTCTGACCCGCGTCAGCACCACGCGGCTGGCCGTCTGTCCGTGCGGATCGATCACACAAACCCCGGTAAAAACCTGATGCGCGCGACCGGAAAGCAGGGCCAGACACGCGCGCGCCGCGTCCTCATCAAGGGTCTTTGGAAGGATGCGACGACCGCACGCCACAACTGTGTCGGCGGCGAGCACGAAACCGTCCGCGCCTGCGGCCACCGCCTGCGCTTTTTCCATCGCAAGCCGTTCGGCAAGCAGACGCGGAAGTTCGCCCGGATGCGGGGTCTCGTCGATGTCGGCAGCAACGATCAGATCCGGCGCAATATCGATTTGTCGGAGAAGGTCATTCCGGCGCGGGCTCGCGCTCGCCAGGATCAGCCGGGCACTCGACATGCGCAGGGTTACTTGAAGCGATAGGTGATGCGACCCTTGGTCAGGTCATAGGGCGTCATCTCGATCAGCACTTTGTCTCCGGTCAGGACGCGAATACGGTTCTTTCGCATCTTGCCCGCAGTATGGGCGATGATCTCATGTTCATTCTCAAGCTTCACACGGAAAGTTGCGTTGGGAAGCAGTTCCACAACCGTACCGTTGAACTCGAGCAGTTCTTCCTTTGCCATAGGCACTCCTGTTTGGCCGGCGCAGACAGTGAGCGCCACGCTCAATATGGGGAGGTTCCTAGCCGGGGTCGAGGGATCGGTAAAGCTTCACGCAGAGACGACGCCCTGAGGCCGACCGGCAAAAGGCCCAATTCGTGCCGTTCACAGCGTCATGGCCTCGGCAACAAGTGCCGATTCACTTTCCGACAGGATGGCGTCGAGCGTTGCCGGGGTCGAGACACTTTCCCTGCCGACCTCAAGCATCACCGGGACAGCAAACGGGCTGATCCGGTCGAGCGCGACATGATCAATCCGCCCTGCAAACCGCATCAGCGCATCGCTGAGCCGGCGAATGTCGAGCAGTCCGCTTGCCGCATCATCGCGCGCAGCCTGCAACAGGATATGACCGGGTTCATGCTCGCGCAGCACGTCATAGACCAGGTCGGTCGAGAAGGTGACCTGCCGACCGGTTTTCTCCTGTCCCGGCAGGCGACGGGCAATCAGCCCGGAAATCATCGCACATTGCCGGAATGTGCGCTTCATCAGGGCGCTTTCAGCCAGCCAGTCTTCGAGGTCATCGCCGAGCATGTCAGGCGAGAAGACCTCTGCCATGTCGAGCCCGGCCAGGTCTTCCAGTCCCCAGACTGCGAGGGCGTATTCACTGGCGACGAATCCCAGCGGTCGCGCACCCGCCCGTTCCAGCCGACGGGTCAGCAACATGCCAAGCGTCTGATGGGCCAGCCGGCCTTCAAACGGATAGGCGACCAGATAGAAGCGCCCGCCGCGCGGGAAGGTCTCGACCAGAAGATGATCGGGCGGCGGGATTGCCGATTTCGCGCGCTGCACGGCGAACCATTCCTGCACCGGCTGCGGAAGCGCATCCCATTGGCGCGGGTCATGGATCATCTGGCGCACCCGGTCGGCGAGAAAGGTCGAGAGCGGAAACTTGCCGCCGGCATAATAAGGAATGGCCGGCTGGGGATCGGTCGTGCTCATCACCAGCGCATCATTCTCCTGAAGACCGAGAAACCGCAGCACCTCGCCAGCGAACAGGAATGTGT
>CAYUEM010000152.1:0-7021 GCA_964442925.1 uncultured Hyphomonadaceae bacterium | reverse complement strand
AGCGTGCAAGATCGCGGCGCTTCTCGGCAATCTCGAGGCGAACCCGAATGGCCCATACTTCCTGAGGTTTCAACGGCGCCTTCTGGCCAACCAGCTTGCCCCTGTTCCATGGGATCCATGTCCCGCTTGCTGCATCGAATGGCATCAATTCCTCCTTCAGTTGCCATTCGATCACGCCTCAATGCATCTGCCAGTCCCCAAACCTTACGGCTCCTTCTGCGCCCATTGCAGCCACGGCGGGCACGCGATCGTTGGCTCCGTCCAAACGTGACACCTCCGATAGCGTCAAATCGAACCTATCGACGCGCCCAATCAGAAGGTGACGCCTGCGTCATCATTCTCATGGCAGAAGTCGACCCCGCGCTCGTGGAGCAGGTCTTCGACATTCCGCAGCGAGAGCGGAAAGCGCACATACACCATCACCGCAAGCTGGATGATCTTGGGGGACGTTTTGAAATAGCGAAACGGGTTCTTTCTCATTGGCCGAGCCTACGTGCCAGAATTGACCGCCTCAAGCCCAGTTCTCTTGACAACGCCCTAGCGAGAGGATCGTGTTCAGCGCAAGACGCCCGGAGGTCGGCTTATCCCGGCGGGCGGCCCTCAGAACAATCGCCTGCGCAGAACCGGCGCCTTGCCGACATAAGCGTCCTGGCCGATCTGGCTGACAAGGAAATCGGCGACATCGGCGCGCGAAATGATGCCGTTCTTCATCTTCGAATGATCGGAGATGACGTCATAACGCCCGGTTTTCGGGCCGTTTGTGAGCACGCCGGGCCGCACGAGGGTCCAGTCGAGACTGCTTTCCTTGATCAGCCGCTCCTGGATCGACTTGTCGCCATAGGCGCGCCCGAACACGGCATTGAACGCAATTCGCTGGAGCGGGTTGATGCTCGCTTCGCTGTCGCCGGCCCCAAAGCCCGTCACAGCGATCAAGCGCTTGACCCCTGCCTTGTTGAGCGCCGCGATCAGGATGCGCGTCGCCTCCGAGAACAGTGTGATCGGGCCTGTCAGCATCGTCTTGTTGAATGGAACGCCCAGTGTCTGAATGACGACGTCAGCCCCGGTGACGGCGGCTTCGACATCGCCTTGCACCAGGGCATCGCCATCATGCTTTGTGAGATTTTCCGCAGAAAATGTCATGCTCGAAGCCGAACGGGCAAACGCGGTTACCTCGTGACCTTTTGCGACTGCCTGTCTGGCGGTCTCCAGGCCAATGCCCTTGCTCGCACCGATGATCGTGACCTTCGCCATTGTTCAACCGCCTCTTTAACGGCGCTTGCGGGAATACACGAAGCGGGCTTCAGCTTTCGCCGGAACCGTAGCCAGTTCAAAACTCTTCGCGCGCAAGGCCAGAGCGTCAGCAAGCCGGTCACCGCCGGCCTCGCGTAACATCTCTGCCTGCCTTGCCAGCGCGTTGGCGAATTGCGTGAAATCGATGTCCTGGAAGCGCATTGCAGTCTCCTTGAGTGTCGGGTCAGGACTGACTTGATCATCAGCGCTGTAATCAGGATACGCAGGAGAGCAGGCTGCGGACCACAAAGCTTGCGACACGGGTGCCGATTGCTTCGCCGGGAGCCGGATCGGCCCGCGGGATCGCCGCTCCGGTGCAGAAACGGCAACCAGCCCTGGCTGCCCGGCCCGCCTTGGCCCCCGCAGGCCCGGCAACGCGCCTCACGGGCGACCGCAGGGTTGCTAAACGCCAACGAGCTTGGCAACTGTCAGGCCGGCAGCGCGTTGGCCAGGCTCGCCGCCGTGATGGGCGCAGCAGAATGCGACGCGGCCCGTGAACTGAAGGCCGGCTTGCCCGGATAAGCCATGGAAGAGCGCATTTCCGTTGACCTTGTGACCGGTAATTCAAGCTGGTGGAAGGCGCGCAAGTTCCGGCGCGAAACGGCTGCCACACTGCAGCGCTATCGCGCAGAGGGCTGGCGTCTGGTCAGGGTCGAACGGCTGGCCGCAAGCGGCGTCGATACACGCCGCCTGACCCGCTATACGCTTATCGGGATCGACGTGCAGCAACATGATCATTTCCCTGACAAGGTCGGCCTCACAGGGATCGACTTTAAACCGCGAGACCATGCCGCCGGGCGGATGATCTTGGGTAGGGGTTTGAGGTTGCGAAACATGGCGCAGGCGACCGACAGGACCCATCACAGACCTGTTGCGATGCCGGGACACAGTGATGATGTCTAAGTGTTTGCGCCCGGGCGGCTCAGGCCGGAGAGGCTGAGGATCGGTTTGTGTCCGACTGGTGTTTTGCTTTCGTCAACTGGTTTGCGAAATCGTGATTCTTGTCGCGGTGGCCGGCTTCATCGGCTCGCACCACAAGGACCACATCGCGCAATCGCGCGGTTGGTGGCAGGTTCCAGTAGCTGATCGCGAGCTCGGGCGCTTTCACATTTTCCGCCCGGCCGGCGTCAATCTCTTCCAGGTATTGGGTGTAGCTGACCACGGCCTCTTCCTCCAGATAGCCAACCACGCGATGGGCTGTCCTCGGCGCCAGGAGATAGAGGAAGAAATAGAGGTTATAGAAGACAGCCTGCGCCACCACGATCACACCGCGCTCAAACCAGTTTGGCTGCGCGATATTGATGAACGTCATCAGATGCATGCGTTCATTTTCCGCTTCATCAATCAGCTCCTTGATCCAGCCCCGATCGTCGCGAATATGACGAATGGCGCTGAGATGCTGCAACAAGCCGCCAACCATGCCGGGAACGGCAGCAACCGTTTCAAGCACGACAGCGCGATGCCCGTAGCGTTTCGCAAAAAACCTGTCGGCAAAAAACCGCATGAATTTGACCATGCCAAGTGCGATCCGGTCTCGCATGCCGGCCGGCGCATGATGGGTGTGAAGCGTGTCTGCTTTGATGTCGCGGCTGTGTTTCATGACCTCTTACCGTGCATTCCTGTAAGCCAGACATAGGAAGGTTGGTTGCCGTTTCAGTGGCCTGACCTGTGGCAAAATGGCCGATGCGTCGGTTATCGCTGATCGGGTCGGGCGTCGCTGCACGGTTTTGCGGGCGCACTCACCTCGCAACCGACAGCACAATCACCATCAGCAATGAGTAAAGCATGACGCCGCCCGCGATCAGCCAGATCGGATAGCTGCGCCCGATGGTAGACTTGGTCAGTTCCTTGGCCTGATAAATCAGGTCGGGCCATGTGTAGGAAACAAGATCGCCCTGCGTGAAAACCGCCTTTATCCGGCCGTCATCATCGACGACAGGCAGGCGCCGGAACCGGTCATTCGACATGATGCGCATCCAGTCGAGCACTTGATCGGTTTCGCGCGCGACGCGCGGGTCGCGGGTCATGATGTCTTCGACGCGTGTCTCTTTCGCAGACCGCTCTGCATGGACAAGGCGCTTCATCACGTCGCGTTCCGTCATCACGCCGATCACCTTTTCATCATCATCAACCACGATGATCGACCCGTAATTGCGCTCAGACATCGCAGCGACCGCATCTGCCACGCTGGCGGTGGGCGCGAAGGTCAGCGGCTTGGCCTTGCTAGCAAATTCCGGACGGTCCCGCAATTGCATTGAATAGGCATTCTCGGTGCTCATGGCATGCTCCGTGTCGAACCGGTGGTTGCGCGATCGCATTTCGGCCTTATCCCAAGTCGTTCGATCGCCTGCCGCGTCAAGCCGATATGGCCGGGGTCAAGATGACGGTGTGCGGTGGGTCGCGCGTTTCCGTATGCCTCTGACAAGGGCGAAGACACTGATCAGGACCAGCGGTATCGCAATGCCTGTTCCAATGGCGACAATATCCGGGCCACCGGCCCCATTGATAGCCTTGAGGGCATATTGGACGAGGCCGACGCCATAATAGCTGATGGCAATGGTCGACAGGCCTTCGACCGTCTGCTGTAACCGCAATTGCGCGGCGGAACGCGCGTTCAGCTTCTCAAGATGGTCTGCGTTCTGGCGTTCGATGCTGACGGAAACGCGGGTCGAGAGCAGGTTGATGGCGCGCTCGACACGTTCGCCGATCGATTGCAGGCGCCGCTGCGATGCCTCGCAGGTGCGCATTGCAGGACCAAGCCGATGTTCCATGAACGTGCTGATGCGCTGGCGCCCTTCGATGCGGACCTCGCGTAGCCTGTCTGTTCGGTCGCCGACGATCTGGTAATAGGCCCGGCCGGCATCGAAGCGGTATCGCGTATCATGTTCAAGCTGCTCAATACGTCCGGCGATCGCCGACAGACCATCCAGGATCTCGGCATCGGGCGCGCTTGCTTCAGCGCCTGAGAGGTAGGCCAGATGCTGTGTCAGTTCATCTTCCAGCATCGCAACATCGCGCGACAGCGACCGCGCAACAGGCAAGCTCAGCAGGGCGGCAAGGCGATAGAAGTCGATTTCCAGCAAACGCTGGGCAAGCCGGCCAAGAAAGGAGGCGCCTGCCCCGCCACTGAAGACAATCATCCTGACGAATCCGTGGTCATCGGGATGAAAATCAGCCGCCACGGCCACCGGCGCCTGGGATGAAAGCATGCCGGTAAAATCGTCATGGCCGAATGCGGTGCGCGCCCCATCAAGCGAGGGCGGGTCATCGGGGCTTTCGAGGATCGCCATATGCGTCGCCGAGACGACCGCGCCAGGAAGCTCGGCGAGCCAGCCCTCGGGCATCGCGTCGAGGGCTGTCTTCGACCAGGTCATGTCCGGGGCGCCCGGCACGATCACGGTGAATGAGACAAATTCCGTATGACGTTCCCAGACCAGTGACCAGGCCCCGGCCTCGATCACGCAATGACGCACATGTGGTTCTGGCGGCGTCGCGCCAATCTGCGCGCACAGACCAGCCAGGTGATCGGTCGGGTCCGGCGCGGCGGCATCCGATGCCTGGACCGCGACCGACAGGCGGGTCACGGCAGTGGGCGCGGCGATCGGGGTAGCCGGGCGCGCAAAGGCTTCACCGATGATTTCGCCATGATGCTGGTGAAACCGCAATTCGCGGGGCTGATCGGTGGCTTGTTCTCGGGTCACGGGCGCGCGCGTTGCCTCGCATTAGTTTAACATGATAGGTAAACCAGTGTCGGTGACAGTCCAGCTTGCTGGTGCTGTCATGTTTAAAGCGAAATCAGTCTCCGGCATCGTGAGATGCGCTGGCCCTCAGCCGGCGGGAAGCCCGCGCCATTCGAGGAGGGCGGCATCACGCATCGATTTGAAGGTCTGGCGCATGAAACTGGCTTGGCGCAACCGGATCTTGCCGGCAAACATCGGCCCGAAACGATCGACCCACAGCCGCACGCTCTCATGGCAGATGTCGATCCCGCGCTCGTGGAGCAGGTCTTCGACATTACTAAGCGAAAGCGAAAAGCGCACATACACCATCACCGCAAGCTGGATGATCGTGGGCGACATTTCGAAGTAGCGAAACGGATTCTTGCTCACCGACCGAGGTACATGCCAGAATTTAACGCCTCAAGCCCAGTTCCGCTGACAATGCCCTTCGAATTGTTCCTCTTTGGTATAGCCGTTCGAACGAACCCAGCGACCGCTCCTTGCGATCGTCTCCGGAGGTGTCCTCTCCGTTAAAAAGCCGCAGTCGGTATTTGTCGACGCCAGCCTGTGCCAATCCAGCTGCTCTGTCGTGGCGGATGCGCCGTGACGGATTGGCAGGATGCATGATGAACTTCATTTTACTCGATGGCGGCGTCGGCCAGGAGCTGCACCGGCGAATGGGCGCACCGGCTAGTCCGCTCTGGTCAGCCGAAGCGATCGAAGCCCGGCCAGACCTGGTCGAAGCGGTTCACGTCGAGTTTCTCAGGGCCGGCGCTGATGTCATCACGCTGGCCTCCTATACAGTCACACCGGAAAGGTTGACGCGTGCCGGGCGGAAAGGTGCATTCAAACCGCTACAAGACACAGCGCTTGCCGCAGCGCTGCGTGCACGTGAGATGGTAGCCGTGCAGGCCCGGATCGCCGGCTGCCTGCCGCCACTACCTGGCAGCTATCAGCCCTGGGCGGCACTGTCCGAGCGCGCGGCGCGCGATCAGTACGCTCGCATTACTGATGCTCAGGCGCCCGGCGTGGACCTGTTTTTGTGTGAGACAATGACAACGATCTCTGAGGCCTGTCAGGCGACTGAAACCGCCGCCGGCTCGGGATTGGAGGTGTGGACCGCGTTCGCGGTGGACGAGCGTGACGCCACCCGATTGCGTGGAGGTGAGTGCCTTGTGGCGGCCGCAGACGCCGCGTGCAGGGCGGGTGCGTCGCGGGTTCTCGTCAATTGCTCACCGCCAGAAACAACCGGTGTCGCTGTCAACACGCTGCTGGATGCCGGGTTTTCCACGGGCGGATATGCCAATGGGTTTGAGACGGTCGATCCCATGGCTGCCGGTGCAATGGTGAACGCGCTCAGTGCGCGGCGCGATTTGGATCCGCAAGCCTACGCCGATATCGCGATGGGCTGGGCACGGGCTGGCGCAGAAATCGTGGGCGGATGCTGTTTGATCAGTCCTGCTCATATTGCCGAAATCGCCAGACGGCGCGCGGCGTCAGTTGTTGCGGTTGGGTAATCGCGGCGCATGGTTGTCACAGCGACGATTATCGAGCGTCGAAAGTCGACAGGGCAGCGCCAAATCTCTGGCAATGTCTCCGGTCGCAATAAACGCCGGAGGACTGTCCAGAGTCCTTGGACCAGCTCACTTCAAACCGTCCGTCTTCTATGACACCGTTCGTTTCATCGCGGCCGGTTGAACGCCGTCCCGCTGCCGTGTTGCGGACCAATATGACGCTTCAGGCTGTTGAAGCAGACCGCTGTTGTGCAGCGAGTTGGATATGCAAATATCCGGTGAGCAGCATGTGCGGCACAGTCAAAGCGGCGAGACCTATAAATATCGCCCGGAAACCCTCATCCGGCAGTTGCGTCGAAAACCCGCCGCTCTGGGCCAGCACCCAGATCATGGTCGTCAGCGCCGTTAGCCCGGACACTGAAATTGCGACGATCAAGGCGCGTCGGGCACTGGAGATCGTCTGAATAGACGCATGAAAGTGGCGCACGGAGTGGAGGC
>CAYUEM010000151.1:0-7079 GCA_964442925.1 uncultured Hyphomonadaceae bacterium | reverse complement strand
CGATGATCGCCAGCACCACCTGCGAGGCGGCAAGCCGGTTGCGGATGGCGGTCGTAAAATCCTCACCCGGCTCGATCGCAACGACATCGAAAAACACCCGCACATCGCCATGGTGATAGGCGAAGAAGTCCGCGATCCGGCCTGCAAAAGCGGCGCTGTCAGAACGCCTGTAGGAGATGAAAATTCCGCCTGCCATCGTCTGTCCCCTGTCTTTTGACCGCAGGCTTAGAACCTGTAGCCACCCGCCATTATGGTCTCGTATTCATCACGCGTGAGCGGAACATAAGCCTGTTTGTCCGGGTCGGCAAACCAGATCGGATCATCGACCTTTTCCGGGTCGAACCCTTCTCCGACCAGTTCGACCTTGCGGAATTTGAATGTGCCGGTCGTGGCCGCTTCCTTCTGCAGTCGCAGGAAAAGCGGGATCGCATAGGCAGGCAGATGCTGGCGCAGAAAAGCATGGAGGGCGTCAAAATCGACATCGCCCGAAGCGGTCAGTGCGGCCATACCGGCCTTGCCATCCATGCCCGGAACGGTGACGCCATAAACATTCACCGTGTCGATGCCGCCATAACCGGAAAACACTTCTGCAACTTCATTGGTCGCGACATTCTCACCTTTCCAGCGGAATGTGTCGCCGATCCGGTCGACGAAATAGATATAGCCCTGCTCGTCCTTGCGCATCAGGTCGCCGGTGCGGAACCAGCGATCACCGGGCGCGAACACGTCGGTCAGGATTTTTTTCTGCGTCGCTTCGCGATCATTATAGCCTTCAAACCGCGAGCGCGGATCATCGTCCGCGATCCGCCCGATCGCCTCGCCAGCCTCATCTGGCCCGGCCAGAACGCAGAAGCCATCCTCCCCGCGCACTGGCTGCTCGGTTTCCACATCGAACTTCACAAACCGGACATGGTCGAACTGTTTCGCCAGAAAACCGGGGATCTTGCCGACTGCGCCGATCTTGCCGTCATAATTGACGAAGCTGACATTGCCTTCGGTTGAGCCATAGAACTCCGCAAGATGCGGGATGTTGAACCGGTTGAAGAATTCCTGCCAGATTTCCGGGCGCAATCCGTTGCCGAACCCGGTGCGGATGCGATGGGCACGTTCCCTTGGGTGTGGCGGCTGGTTGAGCAGATAGCGGCAAAGCTCGCCGATATAGGCAAAGGCGGTGGCACCTTCGCTGACCGCCTCATCCCAGAACTGGCTGGCGGAAAAGCGCCGGCGCAGGATCACTGTGGCGCCGACCATCATTGCAGAGCCGATGCCGCAAAGTCCGCCTGTGCCATGATAAAGCGGCAGGGTGATATACATCCGGTCACGCTCGGTCATGCGCATCGGTGCGATGAAGCTGAGCATCATGCCCTGCGTGCGCATTTGCGTCAGTCTGGCCGCCTTGGGCATGCCGGTGGTCCCTGACGTATAGACATAAAGGCACAGATCCTTGCCGCGCAGGTGTTCGCGGTGGCTGCGGTCCGGGCGCCGGGCGGACTGCCCGTCAAGAGCGGCTTCGAGGTCACGGACACCATTTGCTGTGCTGCCGCCCAGTGTCCAGACCTGCGGTGCCCCGTCCAGCCGGCCCTCAACTGAGGCGACGCCAGCATCCTGCTCAGCGCCGCAAATCACGTGTTTCGCGTCGGCGATATTGATGCAGTGTGCAAGGCCCTCATCGGTGAGATTGGAATTGATCAGCGCGGTGACGACGCCGACCTTGGCAAGCCCGCTCCAGACCGCGACATAATCGGGCCTGTTTTCCATGTACAGCGCCACACAGTCGCCGGCAGCCAGCCCCTGCGCCAGCGCCCAGTTGGCAATCTTGCTGGCACGCGCCTCGAACTCGCCATAGGTCGTGATCTGGCCTTCGAAACGGAAGGCGATATTCTTGCGAAACCGGTCGGCGACATCCTCGAAATTGTCAGCGACAAGATTTTCGCTTTCCGGGCCGAGATCATCGAGCCATTTCAGTGTGCGCCTGAGCCCGCTGACCACACGCCAGTTGGATTTCAGTTCCGCCAGAACCGCCATTCGCTTTTCCTCCCGATCAGTGTTTCGCAATACCCAGCTACAATAGACGGGTTAAGGAGCCGTTTTGGAAGGGCTATGAGGCGGAAACAGCGGTGCGATTGCGTGCATTTTGGCACACAGGGCAATCACGATTGCGCGTTGAACCGGCCCGCGGGCCAGTCACCCTTCGGAAACCTTTCCCAACCGGTTGTCATGCCCGAGATGGAAAAGGTGAAGGAACAGCGCACTGATCGCAGCGAGCGCGGCAAGCGTCAGGCCCAGTGGCCAGCCGGTCACGTTCTGGTCGAGCAGGGTCCAGACAAACTGAGCAATGCAAAGCGTTGAGACGATCAGCAGGGTCGGCGCACGCGGCAGCCTCTCGACGACGATTGCCCCAAGCGGTGCGCCCAGAGCAACCACCGGCGCGGCGGCAAGCCAGTTCCACAGCACGTCAATGTCCACATGATACTGATCCGGGGCGATCGCAGACAGCCCGAGATTGCTGAAAATACCGACGACCGATGTAAACGCCATCAGGACAATCGATGTCGCAATCGCCATTTTCAGGTCACAGCGATAGAACAGGACCATCAGCGCATAGATCATCATATCGATACCGATCCCGGTCAGGGATGCAAGGACACCGCCGCCAAGACCGACCATCAGGCCGAGCGGGCGATCCAGCCGGTCATGGGGCACGCGCGGGCCTTCCGGGCGGACGATCTCGCCGATCTTGAGCCAGTGAATGATACCGAAACCCGCCCAGGTGACCGCGAATATGAGTTTGACGGCGAGATCGGGTGTATGGGGTGCGATGAACGCGCCTGCGAGCGGCGTGCTGATGAGTGCGCCAACAAGCGCGGGCCTCAGCAATGCCCCGTCAACGCGGCGCCCCTTCGCGAAGATGTAGATGCTGGCCGAGACCATCCCGATCGATTGCACGGCGAGGCCGAAATCGCGGCCAAGCGAGGCGGGATAATCAAACAGCAGGGTCAGCACGGGGAACCCGACCGTGCCGCCACCCATCGGCGTGGAGCCCGCAAAATAGGAGCCAAGCGCCATCGCCGCAGCAATCGCCCAGTTCTCAGCCAGTTCTGACCACGCATCAAGGTTGATGACCAGTATCAGCCATGCCGCGTAGAAAACAGCGAGCCAGATCAGAAAGGGCGTCAGGCGCGCCCTTGAACCGACGTTGTCGGGCGTCAGGATGGTCGGATTGCTCAAATGATGGTCTTTCGAATGTCGCGGATCGGATCGTCTTCAGACCCGTCTCGAAATGGCGGTTTCAACCCGTTGGGAACTAGCCATTCCGAGCCGTGCGTCAAATAAAAAACCTTTGCGAAAGGCCCTTCAGCACATGAACAGCTTGATCCGGCGGATCATCCAAGGCCCTCCTCATGTCGCGAAATGACTTCGGTTCAGGCCCGAGGGAAACGCGCAGGCGAGCGCTGCAAGAACCGCCTCAGGCTTCCAGCTCGATATCCCAGTAGAGATAGTCCATCCAGGTTTCGTGCAGATGGTTGGGCGGGAACCGGCGTCCGATTTCCTGCAGCTGATAGCTGGAAGGACGCACCGGCTTGCGGGCCGGGAACATCTGTGCCTCGCGCGGCATCCGTCCGCCCTTGCGCAGATTGCACGGTGAGCAGGCCGCGACGATATTGGTCCAGCTGGTCCGGCCGCCTTTGGAGCGCGGGATCACATGATCGAAAGTCAGGTCGTCCCGCGTGCCACAATAGGCACACTGGAAACCGTCGCGAAGAAACACGTTGAAGCGGGTGAAGGCGGGCGGGCGGTCCTGGCGGACAAATTCACGCAGCGCGATCACACTTGGCAGGCGCATCTCGAAGCTTGGCGAGCGCACGACATGATCGTATTCCGCGACCACTTCGACGCGATCAAGAAACACCGCCTTGACGACATCCTGCCAAGGCAAAAGTGAAAGCGGATAATAGGAAAGCGGCCGGAAATCGGCGTTGAGAACGAGCGCAGGACGGCCATTGGGCGGATGCGTCACGATATCAGCCATCGTGGCGACTCCGTTGGCTGCGGTGGTGATTATCACAGATTGACCAGGTGAAAGCGGCAACCCTCCTGAGCTGGTCTTTAGCTTATACGATTCTCCAAGACAAGTTTATGACACCGACCAGCGCAAAGGCGACTTCCGCCGGATTATTTTGCCCGTTGCGCATTGATCCAGGCCCAGAGCAGGTGTGCAGCGACCCCGCGATACGGGCGCCAGTCGTCGGCAAGCGCCGAAAACGCCTTTGCGTCATGGCGCGCCTGCGCACCAGACAGTTGGCGATAGCTTTCCATCAGGCCGATATCGGCGGTCGGGAACGCATCGAGTTGGCCGCCAGCATAAAGCAGAAACAGTTCCGCCGTCCACGGGCCGATGCCGCGAACTGCTGTCAGGTGGCTGCGAGCGGCGTCCATCGGCGCGCGGCAGGCAAAATCCAGATCCAGCGTGCCACTTTCGACAGCCCCGGCAATCGCGCGAAGATGGCCGGCTTTGGGGCGGGAAAAGCCGCAGGCGCGGATCTCCTCCTCGCTCAGTGCCAGAAGCGCCGGTGCACTGACCTCGCCGAGACGCGTTTCCAGCCGTCCCCAGATCGCCGCCCCGGCCGATGTCGAGATTTGCTGAAAGGCGATCATCCGCGCCAGCGTGGCATAGACCGGCGCAGAGGCGCGCCATTGCGGCAGGCCGGTCTCGTCATAAGCGCGCGCCAGTGACGCATCGCGGCTGCAAAGCGCAAGACAGGCCGCCTTGAGCGCTGCCGGGTCCGGCGCGCTCAAAACGCTGCGCCGAGCCGGGCCGGAACGATATTGTTTCCGAGAAAATACAGCCCGTCCTCGCGCACACTCAGTTCCAGGAAACTGCCATTCCTCGAAGCAGCCGCTACCGCATCGATCGCGTTCTTCGTGTCACTATCGAGCCGGCCCGCCGCGCTCAGCGCCGCTTTCAGTTCCTCGGCCTTCTCGATCCGCAAGCCAAGCTGGCCGCCAATCTCGCCGCGGTCTGTGCGGTCCACTCGTCCGCGCGCGCCCAATTGGGCCGGGCCCCAGTTGATGACCAACTGGGCCAGCGTGATCTCACCGCCGATTGCGAGAATATTGCGCGGCAGGGTTTCCAGCTGCGTGCTGACCTCCAGTGCCGTGAATGCCTTGCTGGCTTGCGCGCGCAGGACCGAGGGGCCAAGCCGGGTGCCGAGAAACTCCGCATCGGGCACCGGTCGGGCAAGGCTCAGCGCTTCCCATTGGGTCTGCAGTTGCAACATGTCTGGCTCGCCGGGTGGCGGGCGCAGGTGAAACTCAAAGCCCTCGGCCGCACCCAGAGGGCCTTGCCGGTTGGCGGCGCTCAGTGCGTCAATGGCGATGGAGACGCGCCTTATCCCTGCATTTGTCCATGACAGGCTGCCGGCCGATTTCGGCCCGAAATCGAGCTGCAATTCGTCACCTGCGAGCATGATTTCATTGCGGCCGGGCGAGCGTGCGATGACATGCTGCCAGTCCCATGGCTGCATCACCAGTTGCAGCTGTTCGCCCTGCCAGCGCTGCTGGTTTGCCGGGTCGCCATAGACCGGATCATCAAGATGAAGGGCAAAGCGGAACGGATAGCCGCCAAGCCGCTTGCCGGAATATTCCACCGTTCGACCGGCGGCGCGCTCGGTTGCAATCCACTCGTCAATCCCCTTGTCGAGCAGGTCGCGTGCCCAGAACCAGTAGGCAGAATAGATGCCCACGATCAGCGCAAAGATGAAAAATGGAAAGAACAGCCAGAAGCCGCGCCGTTTGCGGGGATATGCGGTTGTCATCTCAGACGGTCTCCAGGTCGCGGCGGTTTCGCCCCTGCACGGCCAGCCCCTCATCGAGAAGCCGCGCAGAGGCCGGTTCAATCGAAGCCTCAAGCTGGGCCATCAGTTCGCGCCGGTCCAGCCCGGATGGCAGGGCCGGCAGGATCTCGAATACCGCAACGCCGGGCCGGCGAATGAAGCCGTGTGCGGGCCAGTTCAGCCCGGAATTGGTCGCCACCGGGATGACCGGGATCTCCAACGCCTTGTAAAGTGCGCCAGTGCCGGCGGAAAAATAACCTGTCGTCACGCCGGGCCGGTGGCGTGTGCCCTCGGGAAAGATCACCACAGAGCGGCCCGCCGCAACGCGGTTTGCGGCCTCCTCGCTCATCCTGCGGATCGTGCGGGTTGTCCCCGCCCGGTCGATCGGGATCATCCGTCCCTTGCGCGCATACCAGCCGAAGATCGGATATCTCAGCAGTTCGCGCTTCAGAATCACCACCGGGCTGTCGAGCACCAGGAACGGAATGAACACATCCCACATGCACTGATGCTTGGCGGCGTAGATGACCGGCCTGGCCGGCAGGTTCTCCAGCCCGCGAATCTCCGTGCGCACCCCACAGATCCAGCGCAGGCCAAACCGCACCAGCCGCGCATAGATGCGAATCCCCAGCACAGTGACAGACGGCGCAAGCAGCAATGCCGGCAGCCAGATCAGCCCGATCACCAGCATCAGTCCATACATCCAGAGCACAAACAGGATTGATCGCAGCGCGTTCATGGCCCCTTTCTAAGCGGCGCGGTGATCAGGGTCACGCGCCATTTTGCCCATTCCAGGATCATTCCGCGCAGCGATACCGGATCGGACAGCACCCGCTCAGGATCGATCCGCGTGGACACGGGCACCGCAACCAGCTTCACGTCCGGCATATCCTCCGCCAGCAGGGCGAGCGCGCGCGGCATATGATAATCGGAGGTCACGACCAGCAGTGAGCCATAGTCATGCTCGCGCACCCAGATCGCCGCCTCATGCGCGTTGCCGCGGGTCGTCATCGCCTCATAGCCGAAATCGACACAGCATTGATGCAGGTCCGGATCGCCTCCGGCATGGCGGGCCACTTCTGCCGGTGACACATCCCTGTTGACGCCGCTGATCAGCAACCGCGCGCCATCGCCATTCGCCAGCCGCTCCATCGCCGCAGCAATGCGCAGACCTGAGCCGCCGGTCAGCACGAGGATAGCATCTGCGCGAGCGGGCGCATTCAGATCCGGCTCATAGGCCAGGAC
>CAYUEM010000150.1:1060-7108 GCA_964442925.1 uncultured Hyphomonadaceae bacterium | reverse complement strand
ATACTCGCTTGAGGGACGCGACGGGGCGGCGCAGAATTTCCATGCCGCACGGCGCCAGCGCGCACCCGCTGCCGGCACGGATGGCGTGGCGCGCCCTGTCCACCTCAACACCTGGGAAGCGGTCTATTTCAGGCATGACGAAGCTGACCTGATGGATCTGGCAAGCTGCGCTGCCGGCCTTGGCGTGGAACGGTTCGTGCTCGATGATGGCTGGTTTACCGGTCGGCGCAATGACCGCTGCGCGCTTGGCGACTGGACGGCTGACCCGGTGATTTATCCGCGCGGCCTGAAGCCGCTGGGCGATCATGTCAGCGCGCTGGGCATGGGGTTTGGCCTTTGGGTGGAGCCGGAAATGATCAGCCCTGACAGTGCGCTGGCGCGCGCGCATCCCGACTGGGCGCTGCAGGTCGAGGGGCGTGCACCGCGCACTGCGCGCCACCAGCTGGTGCTCGACCTGACCCGGCCGGAGGTCTGCGCGTTTCTGTTCAATGCGCTGTCACGCCTGCTGCAGGAGGCGCCTGTGACCTATCTGAAATGGGATCACAATCGCGACCTGACGCAGGCTGCAAACGCCGATGGCCGCCCGGCCTATCGCGCTCAGGTGCTGGCCGCCTATGGCCTGATCGACAGGCTGCGCGCGGCATTTCCGGGCGTCGAGATCGAAGCCTGCGCAGGTGGTGGCGGGCGGGCCGATGCCGGAATGCTGAGCCGCGTCCATCGCGTGTGGACCAGTGACAATGTTGACCCTGAATCGCGGCTGGTGATGCAGCGCAATGCACTGCAGTTTCTTCCGCCCGAAGTGCTCGGCGCGCATGTCGGTGCCGCACCCAATCATGCGACCGGGCGCCATCATGCACTGGCGTTTCGAGCCAGTGTGGCGCTGAGCGGGCATTTCGGGATCGAGCTTGACCCCCGGCGGATGGACGCGGACGAACGCAATGAACTGCGCGGCTGGATCGACTGTTACAAGCGGCTGCGCGGACGGTTCCACTCGGGAAAGCTGTGGCGCGGCGATGCCGGTGACGGGCTGGTCTGGCAGGCACACGGCGATGCGACCGGCTTTGTCCTGCTGATCTGGCGTGTGCAGCCGACGCGGCTTGCCGTGCCGCCGCCGGTGCGCCTGCCTTTTCTTGCAGGAGAAGGCGA
Source organism: uncultured Hyphomonadaceae bacterium (assembly GCA_964442925.1). Lineage (GTDB taxonomy): Bacteria > Pseudomonadota > Alphaproteobacteria > Caulobacterales > Hyphomonadaceae > UBA5336. The sequence goes on along the minus strand of CAYUEM010000150.1, from coordinate 5,962 downwards.
TGTCGCACTTGCGCGCGTCGATCCGGGCTGCGGCCAGCATGACGGCCCGGTCAGCGAAGCCTTTCTGGCGCTTGAGCGCGGCAAGCTGCGGCTGAATGCAGCCTGGCTGCGCGAATCGGGTCTTCAACTGCCTTTCCTGAAGGCGCAATCCGCGATCATCATCGAGGCAGCATATCCGTGAGCGCGGCCTTCCGACCGCCCTTCGGCAACTGTATTCAATGGGAGACGCCCTCATGCTGAGGAGGCCCGTCAGGGCCGTCTCGAAGCATGGCCGCGCAAGGCGCATCACTGCCATCCTTCGAGACGCGTGCCTTCCGGCCCGCTCCTCTTCTATGAGGGGGCTCGATTGTTTTCCTCATCGGCGAGGTGCGAGCGAAGCGAGCCTTTAAAGGACGAGGAAAACCCAAAGACGGTTTTCAGCAGCCTGTTCAGGCCGGCTTGCATTTCCAACCGCGAACAATCTGGTTTAAGCCGGCGCGATGACGCATCCGCTTGAAACTGCCCGCCGCATCGTCGTCAAGACCGGCTCGGCCCTGATCGCTGCGAAAAGCGCGCCACGCCTCGACTGGCTGGCCGGGCTGGCGGGCGATATTGCGGATTTGCGAGCAGAAGGACGCGAGCTCGTGCTGGTCAGTTCAGGCGCGATTGCGCTTGGGCGGGGCGCGCTGGGGCGGGGCAGCGCACGCCGGCTGGAGGAGAAACAGGCCGCCGCCGCCTATGGCCAGCCGCTGCTGATGGCAACGCTCGCGCAGGCTTTTGCCGGTCACGGGGTCACGGTTGCGCAATCGCTGCTGACGCTGGCCGACACCGAAAATCGCCGGCGCTGGCTGAATGCGCGCGCGACGCTGGAGGCGATCCTGTCGAGTGGCGGCCTGCCGGTGATCAATGAGAATGACACCGTGGCGACCGATGAGATCCGCTATGGTGACAATGACCGGCTGGCCGCACGTGTGGCGCAGATGCTGTCCGCCGATCTTCTGGTCCTGTTGTCAGATATTGACGGGCTCTACACCGCCGATCCGCGCAAGGATCCGAATGCGCAGCATATTCCGGCGCTGGCGGCCCTGACACCTGAGCATGACGCAATGGCAGGCGGTGCGAATTCCAGCGGCGGTGTCGGCTCGGGTGGCATGGCGACCAAGCTGGCGGCGGCGCGGATTGCTTATGGTGCCGGCTGTGCGACGCTGATCACGATGGGTGACCGCGAACATCCGCTGCTGGCGCTGCGTGAGGGCGCACGCGCCACGCTGATCACCCCGCCGCAATCGCCAGCCAGCGCGCGCGAGAACTGGCTTGCCGGGCACCTTCGCCCGGAAGGCCGCGTCGGTGTGGATGGCGGGGCCGCGCGGGCGCTGTTGCAGGGGGCCAGCCTTTTGCCGGTCGGGATCAGCAGTGTCGAGGGCGTGTTCGAGCGTGGCGCGGCCGTCGAGATCTGCAGCGCAGATGGCCGCGTTCTGGCGATCGGCGTGACCGCATACAATTCGCGCGATATCGCCCGGATTGCCGGCTGTCAGAGCGATGAAGTGGCTGCGCGGCTGGGCTGGCAAGGGCGCCCGGCGGTGATCCACCGCAATGACCTTGTGCTCAGCAAGGTGGGTGCATGAGCCGGCTGGAGCTGGACCTGCCCGACGATCAGGCCACCACTGCGCTTGGCCACGCGCTGGCCGGTCTTGTGCGGTCGGGCGATGTGATTGCGCTGCATGGCGGGCTGGGTGCGGGCAAGACGACGCTGGCGCGCGGTCTGATCTGCGCGCTGGCCGGTGAGCCGACAGAAGTGCCGAGCCCGACCTTCACGCTGGTGCAGACCTATCCGACGGCGGCGCTGACGGTCTGGCATTTCGATCTTTACCGGCTGGAAACGCCCGATGAACTGATCGAGATTGGCTGGCAGGAGGCTGCTGACGGGCTCGCACTTGTCGAATGGCCGGATCGGGCTGGTGACGCGCTTCCCGCGCAGCGGCTGGATGTGTTTCTGCGCACTTTTCAGGACGGTCGCAGAGTGGGGCTGGAACCGCACGGCGAAGACTGGCAGACAAGAGTCGATGGCTTTCAATTCCGATCTGCGTGAACAGTCGATCCGGGCCTTTCTGGCCGTTGCCGGATGGGGCGAGGCGCAGCGTTTTGCGCTGGGCCAGGATGCGTCCACCCGGCGCTATGAAAGACTGGTGCGCGCCGACGGGCTGAACGCCATTCTGATGGATGCGCCGCCGCTCGAGGACGCGCCCTGTCCGCCGGATGCAGACGATGACACCCGCCGCGCAATGGGCTGGAACGCGATGACGCGGCTGGCCGGATCGCGGGTCGAGGCTTTTGTCGCGCTGGCCGGAGAGTTGCGTGCGCGCGGTCTGTCAGCGCCCGACATTTACGCCCATGCGCCTGGCGACGGGCTGGCCCTGATCGAGGATTTCGGCGCGGGCCGCGAACTGGCGCGCCTGATCGAGCGCGGCGAGGTCGAGGAAACGCTTGTCTATGCGGCCGCCGCGCAAACGCTTGCCCGGCTGCATCGCGAAGCCCCGCCCGCGCAGGTAGAAGGCTATGGCGAACGTTGGCCAATCCAGAGCTTTGACCGGCTGGCCCTGAAAACCAATGCCGAACTGTTTGCGCAATGGCTGCCACAGTTTGATCGCCGCGCGTCGATGCCGGACCGCGCCCGGGCACGCTTCGAGGCGGCGCTTGGCGGGCTGATCGAGCAGGCAGAGAGCTTCCCGCGGGCCTTCACACTGCGCGACTATCACGCCGAAAACCTGCTCTGGCTGCCCGGTCGCGGCGGTGTGGAACGCATCGGCCTGCTTGATTTTCAGGACGCGGTGATCGGCTGGGAGGCTTGGGATCTGGCGATGTTGACACAGGATGCCCGCCGCAATGTTTCGCATCAGGCGCGCGAAAGCGCCCTGACGCAGTATCTCGATGATACCGGAGGCTCCCGCGAGACGCTGGACCGGCGGCTGTCGGTGATCGGCACGTTGAATGCCTTGCGGATCACCGGCTTGTTTGCCCGGCTGGTGCAGCGTGATCACAAGCCGCGCTATCTTGATTTCATGCCGCGCCAGCAGGCGATCCTTGCCAGCAATCTCACCCATCCGGCGGTCGGTGAGATGCGTGCGGTCGTTGCGGAAACCGCGCCTTTCATCCTTGAGGCTGGCCGATGAGCGCGCCGGCAGGCACACTGCCGCAAACGGCGATGCTTCTGGCCGCCGGGCTTGGCACGCGGATGCGTCCGCTGACCGATGCGATGCCCAAACCCCTGCTTGAAGTGGCGGGCCGCAGCCTTATCGACCGCTTGCTGGATGTGCTGGTCGAGGCTGGCGTGGAACGGGCCGTGGTCAATCTGCACTGGCAGGCCGACAGGCTGGAGCGCCATCTGGCCGTGCGCAGCGATATCGAGATCATCCTGTCCGATGAGCGTGCGCAGCTGCTGGAAACCGGCGGTGCCCTCGCGCTTGCCGGGCCGCTGCTCGGCGATGCGCCGGTATTTGTGGTCAATACCGACGCGTTCTGGGCACCGACCGACAGTGCGCCGCTGCACCAGCTTGCCGCCGCGTTTGACCCGGCCCGCATGGATGAGCTGTTGCTGCTGGCCGATACCGGGCGGGCGCTCGGCTTTCATGGTGCGGGCGATTTCTTTCTTGGCGAGACCGGCAGCCTGACACGGCGCGGCGATGCCGGGCACGCCCCCTGGGCCTATGCCGGCCTCCGCATCGCGCAGCCTGCCTCTTATCGCAGCCAGCGTCCTGAGCCGTTTTCGGCAAACCGTGTCTGGGAGCCGATGCTCACTGGCCACAGGCTGCACGGCCTGTCGCTGGACCGGTTCTGGCTGCATGTTGGCGACCCGCAGGCGCTGGAGGATGCGAATATGTGGATGCGGTGCCACGGCGCATGAGTGCGCGCCCACCTTTTGCGAAGCTTGCGACCTATCCGGCCGGCGTGCCGTTTCTCCGTCAGCTGGCTGTCGATCTGACTGCGCGATACGGGCTTGCAGACGACCCGTCCGCGCTGGCCGATGCAATCATCTACCTGCCCAACCGCCGGTCTGCGCGCGCGCTGGCCGGTGAGCTGTTTGCGGCGGTGGGTGGCGGCCTGCTGATGCCTGACATTCGCGCGCTGGGTGATCTTGAGGTTCCCGGTGAGCCGACCGGTATGTCGCTGGCATCGCTTGACCTGCCCCCACCGATTGAGGAGACCGAGCGGTTGGCCCTGCTGGTCCGGCTGGTGCGTCACTGGTATCGCCAGCGCGGGCAGAACCTGCCGGTGCTGTCGGCGCTCAGCGCGGCGCGCGACCTGGCTGGATTGCTCGATCAGTCAGCGCTGGCGGGCGGGATGGACTGGGCACGGCTTGACGAGATCGGCGCGGATGCAGGGCTCGCCCATCACTGGCTACAGTCGCTGGATTTCCTGAAGATCGTTACGGCAAGCTGGCCGGACTGGCTGGCCGAGCAGGGCGCGCTTGACACTTCGGCCTTTGCTGAGGCGGTCGCGCAGACACTCGCCGGGGACTGGCACGCCGCGCCGCCAGGCCATCCGGTCGTCATCGCCGGCTCAACCGGCACGACACCGGCCAGCCGCATCCTGATGAAGGCCGTGCTCGAACTGCCTGAAGGTTACGTCGTCCTGCCAGCGCTCGATACCGATGCGACGCCGGCAGACTGGGCGGAAATGGCCGCAACGCCGAGCCATCCGCAATCGGCGTTTACCCGCACCCTGAATGATCTAGGCGTGGTGCCGGGAGATGTCGGCCTCATGGGTCGTGGCGATGACGGCGATGACGGCGCGCAGGCCCGCCGCCGGCTGATCGCAGAGGCGCTGTCTCCGGCATCACTGACCGGGGCCTGGCGAAGCCGGCTGCAGGCCCTCGCCGGCGCGCAGGGTATGGCCGGTTTTGTGAAAAAGGCGCTGCAGGGCTTC
>CAYUEM010000150.1:0-1050 GCA_964442925.1 uncultured Hyphomonadaceae bacterium | reverse complement strand
GGCTGGCAGCGCTGATCCTGCGCGAGACACTGGAGCGCCCCGGAGAGACCGCCGCGCTGGTGACACCTGATGCCGGCCTTGCGCGCCGCGTCAGCGCCTTGTTGCAGCACTGGCAGGTCGATGTGCCGCCATCTGCGGGAATTCCACTTTTGCAGTTGCCGACCGGGCGCGCGCTGGCCCTGATGCTGGACTGGTGGAGCGCGCCGGCAGACCCGGTGGCGATGGCCGCACTGATGCGCGAGCCGATGTTCACCCCGCCTGTCGACACGCACGGCTTCGAGCTATGGGTTCTGCGCGGTGTGGCCTGGTGGTCGCAGCTTGATCAACTGGCTGGTGAGGTCCGCGCACGGCTGAGCGATCCGGCGAGCCATCGCCGCCCGGATGAAGCGGCGCTGAATGCGGCCTGCGCATTGGCGGACTGGTTTCATGGCGCTGAGCAGGCTGGCGCAAGCGATGCGGCAAGCCGGCTGAGCGCGGATGATTTTCTCTCGCGTCTGGGTGCCGTGATCAACGCGCTCGATGGTCAGCAGATCTGGCGGCAGCCGGAAAGCGAAACCCTGTCGCGTGTGCTGGAACAGATGCGGCGGCTGGCGAGCGGAACCGGCCCGCTGGACCTTGGCGGATGGCGCGAGCTTTTCGTTTCGCTGGCCAGCGAGACCCGTGTGCCGCCGGATCGCGAGGGCCATCCGCGCCTGTCGATCCTCGGGCCGCTGGAGGCAAGGCTGCAATCGGCGGACCGGTTCGTTCTGGCCGGGCTGAATGAGGGCGTCTGGCCGCAGCTTCCTGGGGGTGATGCCTATCTGCCGCGCCATTTCCGCGAACGGATCGGCCTGCCCGACGCTGATGAGCGGCTCGGTCTTGCGGCGCATGATTTCCTGCAACTGGCCTGTCAGCGCAATGTCACCTGCCTTTATTCGGCGCGGCGCGAGGATGCGCCGGCGGTGGCCTCGCGCTGGCTCTGGCGGTTGCGAACGCTGGCGCGCGCGGCGCTGGGTGAGGCCGCTGATGAGGCTTTCGCGCCGCCGGCAGAGCACAATCCGCGCGAATGGC
>CAYUEM010000149.1:0-7180 GCA_964442925.1 uncultured Hyphomonadaceae bacterium | reverse complement strand
GATGATGAGGACAGCAATCTCGGCGACTTCATCGAGGACAAGATGGCGCTCCTGCCGGTCGATTCCGCGATCCAGTCCAATCTGCGCGAGACCACGACGCGGGTGCTCTCCTCGCTCACCCCGCGCGAGGAACGCGTGCTGCGGATGCGTTTCGGCATCGGCATGAACACCGATCACACGCTCGAAGAGGTCGGCCAGCAATTCTCGGTCACCCGCGAACGCATCCGCCAGATCGAGGCCAAGGCCCTGCGCAAGCTCAAGCATCCGAGCCGGTCAAGGAAACTGCGGAGCTTCCTGGACACTTGAGAAGGGAGGGCGGTCAGGCGTTGCTTATCGCGCCTGACCCGCGCCGGGTTGTTTTCGGCCTCATTCATTTGGCCAGAACTGTCAGAGCTCCCCGAGGGATCCGAGGCCGGGGGCCACTCAACCGGCACTTCGGTCGATCAGGACAGCCACGAACAAGGCAGGCTCGCTGCCGTCCACGACCCAGGCATGATTGGTGGCCCGCTGGATCACGACATCGCCGGGTCGCACTATGGTCTCATCATCATCGAGCAGCAGCCTGACCTCACCTTTGATCAGGATGATCGCGTCGATCGAATGGGTGGTGTGCATGGCCGGGTGGCGGGTGGTGTCGGGGCGGTGGTCGCGCGCGCCGATTTCCTCAAAGGCGGCACCGACGAAACCGGCGAAATCCTCAGCCGAAATGCCTTCCGGGCGGGGGCGCACGATGAACCAGCGGATCTTGACCCCGCCGGGCGGCGGCGAGAGCGCCACATTGCCCTTGCCGAGATCTTCGGTTGCGCGGGCGTCGAGCGGGCCGGATGCGGCATCGGTCCAGATCTCGTGCAGGCTCGCAATCTCGCTGATTTCCGCCGGTGGGCCGTCGATGAGAATGCGCGAACGCCCCTCTTCATTGGTGCAGGTCACGATTCGCCGGAGCCCGGTGGCGGGGTCTGTCTGATCGGTCATTGGCGCTTTCCTCTCGCTGTTTTGATGTTCTGATAGCATATCTGCCGCAAAGTCGCAGTCAGCGACGCTTGCGAAAATCCGTGTCTGTGAACATTGTCGCGTTCGACCGCGCGCCTGCGCTGTTGATGACTGCAACTGACTGGCGGGCTGAAAGAAGGCCGGCCATTTGAAGGACCCACCCATATGACACCGAGATCCCTTGCGATCCCTAAAAACTGGACGACGTTCAGTTTCTCCAGTTTCTTTTCGGCTATTCTCTATCCGGTGCTTGGCGTTGCCGTGCTTGTCACCACGCTGCTGCTTGGGCTGTTTCTTGAGAAGCTGCAGCTGCACGGTTGGTATGCGCCGGTCGCGATCGCCACCGTTCTGGCGACGATCGTCGTGTGCAATATGGGCATTGGCCCGCTGCACCGGATCCTGCAGCACCGCGCCGGCGAACTGCGCGCGCCAGGACAGGTCATCACCATGATCAACCTTATGATCGCGATGCAGGGCGAGGTGCGTGACTGGGTCAATTACCACTCCCAGCATCACCGGTTTTCCGACCAGCCGGGCGATCCGCACAATCCTTTCGAATCGAGAAGCTGGGCCTGGGTCGGTTGGATCATCTGGCGCGATGCGAAGGAAATGGCGCGACCGATGCCGCTTTGGCTGAAAAAGCAGCCGGTCATCGTCTGGATGGACCGCAATTACAATTCGATTTCGCTGGTCATTCACCTGCTGATCCCGGCGGCGATCTATCTGATTGTCTGGCTGGCTGGCGGCTCGCTGATGCTGACGGCGATCCTGCATGCCTGTTTCGTCATCGGGCGGGCGATCCAGTTTCATGCCACGACCTACGGGATCAATGTGCTGGGCCATCTGCAGACGCCGAAATGGGCCGATCATCTGGTCGGTTTGCTGACCGGCGGCGAAGCTTTCCATGACCATCACCACGAACAGCCCGTCAGCGCACTGCACCGCCCGCGCAAGGGCCTGTGGAACAGGATTGTCGATTATAATGGCACGGTCTTGCTGATGATGGAGAAAATCGGCTGGGTCCGCAACCTGAAGATCGCGCCGCAATTTGCCTGAGCCGCGCGGGCTTTCTTTCTTGTGCCGGGGCGTGTAGCAGACTTCGTCTTCGCCGCCGGAAAGGACATTTGAAAGCCCATGAAACTCGGCGGTCGCATTTCCGCAGCCATCATCGTGCTCGATGAGGTTCTCAATCGCCGCCAACCGGTCAAGCTGGCGGTTCGCGACTGGGGCAAGCGTTCGCGTTATGCCGGCGCGAAGGACCGGGCCTTTGTGTCCGGGCTTGTGCTGGATGCGCTGCGGCGGAAAAACTCGATTGCCCATGCCATGGGCGCAGACGATCCGCGTGCGCTGGTGCTGGGCGCGCTGCGGTTTGGCTGGGGCATGAACCCGCGCGATATCGAGAAGGCGGCCTATGATGAGCATGGTCCGACGCCGCTGAGTGACGGTGAGCGCGAAGCCCTGATCCTGGCACCAGACCCGAGCGCGCCGGCGCATGTGCGCGGCGATTTTCCGGAATGGCTGACGCCGGGCATGGTGCGGGTGTTTGGCGAAGACGCGCCGGTCGAGTGTGCCGCAATGGCGGTGCGCGCGCCGGTCGATTTGCGGGTCAACACGCTGAAGGCTGACGTGGAAAAGCTCGAAAGGCCGCTTCACAGCGTGCGCGCCGAGCCGTCTGGGATCCTGTGTCATGCCTTCCATGTTCCCGCGCGTGACCCAAGCGAGCGCGAAGCCTCGCTGGAAGCGATCCCGGCCTATTCCAAAGGCTGGGTCGAGGTGCAGGACGCCGGCAGCCAGATCGCTGCGGCCGCGGCAAATCTGAAACCGGGAGAGCAGGTGCTCGATTATTGCGCAGGTGGTGGCGGCAAGACGCTGGCCATGGCCGCAGCGATGGCCGGCAAGGGACAGGTCTTTGCCTATGATATTGACGGGCGCCGCCTCAGCGCGCTGATCCCGCGCCTGAAACGCTCCGGCGCGCACAATGTCCAGCTTTGCCACCCCGACACACCCGATGTGCTGGCACCGCTGGAAGGGGCGATGGACTGCGTGTTCATTGATGCGCCGTGCTCAGGCACCGGGACATGGCGGCGCAAGCCGGAGACGAAATGGCGTCTGACGGAGCGCTCGCTGGCCAAACGGCTTGAGGAACAGGCGGAAATCCTGTGCGCGGCGGTAAAATATGTCCGGCCGGGCGGGCGGCTGATTTATGTCACCTGCTCCTTCCTGATCGAGGAAGACGAAGACCAGGTCGCCGCCTTCCTCGCCGAAAACCCGGAATTCAGCTCGCAAAGCGCCGCCGATGCCGCGATTGCCAGCGGCCTTCTGACCGCGCAGGGCGCAGCGGTCGTCAAAGCCGGTGAAGGCCCAGCCGGCAGCGTGCGCCTGACGCCGAAACAGGCGGGCACGGACGGGTTTTTCTTTGCGGTGCTCAGACACGCCTGATGCGCGGAGGCGGGTGCGGGGCAGGGCCGCGCCGGGCCGGGCCGGAGCCGCGCCGGTGCCAGATGCAGGTCATCGCGCACGATCACGCCATCATACATCCGCCGCCCCAGCTCCCCGGCCAGGTCCACGGCGACGATGGCGCCGCCAATTTGCACCCGTCACCCTCAACCCATGACTGGCCCACTTTTACGCCGCCGTTGACACATAGCCCCGGTTGCGCCGACCGATCATTCCCCTGAACGAGCCGATGGATCCGCAGGGTTTCACCGTCGGTGTTCGGGGTTTTCGAAATCGGAACGGCATCCCGCCGACCAGGCCCTGCGGTCATTGCCATGACTGGGAAGACCTCCGGCATCCCTGAGCATTCGTGCCATGTGCATCAGGTTCTAGGTCATGATTGTGGTGTTGCGCCGGGTGAAGTCATTATCGAAGCCTGCGCCATCATCGCCATAGCTCGGCCCCGGTCCTGCCTCGCCGATCCAACCACAATCGGCTTGTGGCGGGATCGTGTAGCCCAGATGCGACAGCGAATAGAGCACATTCATCGCGACATGCTTGATCCCGTCCTCATTGCCGGTGACCACCACGCCGCCGGTCTTGCCGTAGAAGATCGACTGACCCGCCTCATTGAGCAGCCCGGACATTGCATAGAGCCGTTCGATCAGCAGCCGGCAAACCGAGGATTGCTCTCCCAGCCAGATCGGCGTGCCAATCACGAGAATGTCGGCAGCCTGCACCTTTGGCCATAGGTCCGGCCAGTCATCTGCGACTGCACCATGTTCGCGCATATCGGGCTGCACGCCATAAGCGATCGTGTGGGCGGTCATGCGGATGTCTTCGACGCTGACACCGCTTTTGCGCATGATTTGCGCCGCGCTGCCCATCAGCAGCGATGTGTGTGACGCATCGGTGGGAGGCTTCAGGGTGCAATTGAAGAAAACCGCGCGCAGATCGGTGAAATCGGTCGTGTTGTCTTCGCACAGTGCGGCTTGTTTTTCATTCAGGTCCATTCGATGCTCCTTTTCGCTGCAATGAAGCGACCTTGCAGCTCCGTTTACTGGCCAAGCGCCTCTCGAAATTTGGCGAGGCCGAAATGCCAGGCTTGTGAGGCGTTGATCGTCGGCGGCATGATCAGGGCATCGGGATCGACAACAACGTCAACCACGGCCGGGCCGGTTTCTTCCAGCGCCTGCGCCAATGTGGTTTCAAGCTCGCCGGGGTCGCTGACCCGGAAACCTGCTGCACCGCACGCCTTTGCGAGTGCGACGAAATCGGGATTGAGAATATCGGTGCCCCATTCGGGCAGACCCTTGGCTTCCTGTTCCAGAGTGATGAAGCCGAGTTTCGAATTGTTGAGCACCACGATCACGATCGGCAACTCATAGCGCACCGCCGTGACAAGATCGCCCAACAGCATGTTGAACGCGCCGTCGCCAACAATCGCAATCGCGCGCCGGTCGCGATAGGCCAGTTGCGCTCCGATGGCGCCGGGCAAGCCAATCGCCATGGTTGCAAGGCCGCCGGATAGCGTGAACTTCTGGTTCGGCCCGACATGCAGATGGCGCGCAGCCCATGCGGTTGACGTGCCGGTGTCCGCGATGAAAACGGCATCATCCGGCGCGGTTTTCGACAGTGCCGATAAAAGCCGCGGCGGGCTGATTGGCACCGCATCTGAAGCCTCATCCTTGTCGCGGCCCTTGCGCCAGTCGGCCATGTGGCCCTGAATTTCCTTTAGGAACGCGCCGGATCGTTCGCTGCTGATCCCCTCGGTCAGGCTCGCCAGTGTCGGGCCGGCATGGCCGACAAGCCCGATATCAACAGGATGGCGCCGCCCGATTCGCGTCGGCTCGATATCGATCTGGATCATCTTCGCCGATTTCGGATAGAATTCACGATAGGGAAAATCACAGCCGACCATGATCAGGAGGTCACACGCATCCATTGCTTTTACCGCGGGCTTGCCACCCAGCAGCCCCAGACCACCGGCGCAGAGCGGGTGATCATCGTCGATGATCTCCTTGGCCTTCAGGCTGCGCACGATCGGTGCCTGCAAGGCCTCGGCAAAGGCCAGCAATTCCTCGCGTGCGCCACAGCAGCCAATGCCGGCAAGTATCGCAACGCGTTCTGACCCGGCGATCAGGTCCAGCGCCGCGCCGCAATCTGCTGCAACCGGGGAAATGCGACCGGCACTCGCCGCACGGATCGGGCGATCATCACGGAGCGTTGCCTCACGACCCGACACATCGGTCGGGATCGAGACGTGCGCGACGCCGCGATTGGCAATCGCGGCATGACAGGCTTCGAGAAACACTTCGGGCACTTGTGCCTCGGTCGTGACGGTCTGGCTGTAGACCGCGACATCGGCAAACAAACGGTCAAGGCGCACTTCCTGATGCGCCTCGGTGCCCAGAACGCCGGTCGCAACCTGACCGGTGATCGCGATGACAGGCGCATGATCCATGCGGGCGTCGTAAAGACCATTCAGAAGATGAATCCCGCCCGGCCCCGACGTGCCCATACAGGCGGCCAGCCGACCCGTCAGCTTGGCTTGAACTGATGCCGCCAACGCGCCCGTCTCCTCGTGGCGCACACCAATGAACTGCAGCTTGTCCTGCCGGCGCAGTGCATCGGTCACATCATTGATGGCATCGCCGGGTATCCCGAAAAGATGTTCGACCCCGTGAGCGGCCAGAACCTTCAGTAAAACATCAGAAACTGTCATGTCTTTTCCTTCAATAGCTTAAAGATGATGCTGCATCTCTGCCGATTTCATTTTCATTCTACCGGACAGCCGGCCGACAATCCAGTCGGCCTTGCCCCATTCATGGGCCGGTAATTTGTGAAACTGCATCATGGTCCCGTCTGCATGTCCGGGCCCGCAATCGCGTGGCGACCCTGAGCGCCGTAGGGTGGATAGAGGGCAAAGCCCGAAATCCACCCTACACCCGCAGCGCTAGCCGCCGCCGAAACGCGCCGGGACTGCGCCGGTGGCCCCTGGGTTCGTCAGGGAAGGATGGAGGCGGCGTGTTGTTCCAGAACCCGCGGCGTGGCGACGAAAGGCAAATTGCCCAGAGCTCTGATTGCACGAGAAATTCGGGTCCGGTCAGCCAGCAGACGGATATACTGTTGGTCGCAACCGGAAACTGGCGTCGGGTCGGACTTCAGGTCTTCCAAGACGAAGTGCCGGGCCTTCCTCAAGGCCTCCCGGGCTTGCGAGATCTCGTCTTCATAGGGCTGCTGACCATGTAATCACTCCGGTTTGCGGTGAAATTGCAGAATAAGCGACTGCGCGCCTCAAGCAAAGGTTTTGTCCCCTCCCGCGCCCAAAGCTTTCCCCATGGCCCATTCCCTGCGGGTTCGAGCCCTCTCAAGGCGCGGCGACTGGACGAACCGGCCCGCCGTCGCTACACCGCGCCATGGCCGAAACACACCAACATGAGCGCGCCCTGATTGTCGATTTCGGTTCCCAGGTGACGCAGCTGATCGCCCGGCGCCTGCGCGAGAGCGGGGTGTATTGCGAGATCCATCCGTTCAACATGGTCGACGCGGCCTTCCTGGCCCGGTTCGGCCCGCGCGCCATCATCCTGTCGGGCGGGCCGGCCAGCGTGACGCAAGACACCAGCCCGCGCGCTGACCCGGCAATTTTTGCCGCCGGCGTGCCGGTGCTCGGCATCTGTTATGGCCAGCAGGCCATGGTCGCCCAGCTTGGCGGACGGGTCGAGGCGGGCACCAGCCGCGAGTTTGGCCGCGC
>CAYUEM010000148.1:0-7233 GCA_964442925.1 uncultured Hyphomonadaceae bacterium | reverse complement strand
AGCAGCGCAATTCAGTAAGTCACACGCATGAATCTCTCCCCTCACGCATTTGTGAGACGGAAGCTAGCAGGTCCGGATCGCCCTGCCTAGCGGCGCGCACACCTGACGCGTGTGCGGATTCAGGCGAATACCAAGCAAATACAAGCAGGTGTTGTGACCAGATGGCCTGTAAGCCGGGTTCTGTTCCCCTGAAAGGGGTGGCAGCCATTCATCTGGGACACGCCTCGCAGCGTGCCTCGTGCAGCGCACCCGGGGCGCGGGCTGGAAACGGCCCATGTGCGCCCCCTATTCGGCCTTGCTCCGGGCGGGGTTTACCATGCCGGGACTGTTGCCAGCCTCGCGGTGGGCTCTTACCCCACCCTTTCACCCTTACCGGTCCCGAAGGCCCGGCGGTCTGCTCTCTGTGGCACTTTCCCTCGGCTCGCGCCGGGCGGGCATTACCCGCCGCCCTGTCTCCGTGGAGCCCGGACTTTCCTCCATCACAAGGCCCTGGAGCCCGCAACAGCGGCTGCCCGGCCACCTGGTCAGTCGGACATATAAACACACAAGCGATGACACGCCAGAGGCTGGCCAAGCCGACGCGCCGGGTTTATCGCGAATGCCAAAGGCAGCGCAGGCGAGGCGGGCGATGAGCGATACCAGCAACCCGAACAAACGGCCCAGCTGGTGGATGTGGTGGCTGGTGCTGCCGGTCTGGCGCGCCATCCAGCGCATGTCACAGCCGAATGTGCGCATTGTGACCGGCGGGATCGCTTTCTATGCGCTGTTTTCTGTCTTTCCGCTGATCTATCTGACGCTGACCCTGCTGATTGCACTGACGCCGCCAGAAGTCAGTGAGCGGATTGCCGGCTCGATTGGCCAGATCCTGGCCAGCAATGTCGCTCCGCTGCGCCAGGAAGAGGTGTCGATCATCTCGCAGCTGACGCCGCAGGGACTGACCTTGCGCGCGGTGATTGCCTTCCTGCTCGTCGTCTTCACCGCATCTGCCGGTGCGAAGGCCTCGATCACCGGCATCCGCATGATTGCCGGCAGTGAGCAGAAGACACGTCTGTTGCGGTTTCAGGGCCTCGCTCTGCTGATGACAGCGCTTCTGGTCCTGCTTGTGTGGACGCTTGGCGCGGCGCAACTCGTGCTGACAGCGATCCGCGAAGCCAGTGGCCCTGCAGCCGGGTTTGCGAGCGATATTGCGCGCGTGGCTTCAACGCTGTGGCTGACCAAATGGGCGGCCAGCTTTCTGGTGTTCTATCTCATCATCGCCCTGTCGCTGCGCCAACCCGGCCGGCGCGCGCGCATGGCCGGGGCCGCTGTGGGCGCATTTGTCTGGCTGGCGATCACATGGGGCTTTCAGATTTATCTGAAGTTCTCCGTGCTCGACACGATTTATGGCGCGCTGGCCTCACTGATCCTTGGCTTTATCTGGCTGACCACATCTGTCTCCGCCTTGCTGTTCGGCGCGGCCATGGCGGTGGAATGGGCGAAAGTTCAGCCGCGCGCGCCGCGATAGGCGCTTGCAACAGCTGCAACGCGCGACCGGCAGTTGGCATCGGCCTGACCGCTCACCTGCAACGGGCACCAGCGCCGCTGGAAAGCGCTGACCGCCGCCCCGGTTTGCGGGTCGGGCACGCCGGTAACGGCCAGATCATAGCCGATCTCGGCCAGCTGTTGTTGCATCTGCATCATGCTGGCGGGCGCGCCGGTCTCTGCCGTGTCCTCTGGTGGCTGCGGCCAGATACCGATCCCGGCCTTTGCCAGTTGCTGCCAGGGGAAATGCTCGCCGGGGTCGCGCTTGCGCAACGGGGCGATATCGGAATGACCGACAATTCGCGTTGCAGGAATGGCATGGCGCGCGAGGATTGCCTGCGACAGGCTGATCACCGCTGCGACCTGAGCTTGCGGATAGGCAGGCAGCCCCCCGTCCGGCGCGGGGAAATCATGCCCGCCATTGACGATCTCGACGCCGACAGAGCGTGAATTGAGATCGTCATCGCCCTGCCAGCGCGACACGCCGGCATGCCAGGCGCGCCGGGACTCATCGACCATCCGCACGATCACGCCCGTTTCAAGCACGACATAATGGGCCGAAACACCGGCCTGCGGATCGGCCAGGCGTGACAGCGCCGCCTGCGCGCTTTCCATGCCGGTATAGTGCAGCACCAGCATATCAACGCGCGCGCACCGTTCATTGTGGTTCGGGCTGGCACGGGTGATGATCCGCATCAGCTGGCACCGCCGATCTTGCGCCCCAGCGCGGCTTCGGGGTGCGTCTTGTTGCGCCGCACCGCGATCACGAATACGCCGGAAAGCGAAATCGCCGCGCCGACCACGAGACGCAGGGTCAGCGGCTCACCCAGCAGCGTGATCCCGAAAATCACGCCCCAGATCGGCGTCATGAGGGTCAGCGGCGAGAGCAGCGAGATGTCATATTTCTTGATCAGCGTATAAAAGCCGCCGTGCCCGAAGATCGAAACGCCGATCACGGCAAAGATCGTGGCCGCCCAGACCGGCCAGCCGCCTGCCGCAAAAGAGCCTATCTGGCCGCTTTCCATCACCAGCGACAGTGCCAGCAGCGGCATGAAGGAAAACAGGCCAACCCAGGCCTGCATGCGGAAGGCCGAAATCGGTGCCATGCGCTTCATCAGGATACCGCCTGTTGATCCGATCAGCGCCGAAATGACAACATAGATCAGCCCGTAGGAGAATTGCAGCCCCTCAGGATCGATCACGATCAGCAGTGTTCCGGAAAAGGCAAGCATGATGCCAAGCGCGCGCCGCCAGCCAACGGTCTCGCCGAGAAATGCCATGGATAACAGTGTCGAAAACGGCACGCCGAGTTGACCGACAACGGCGACCGCACTGGCCTTGGCGTGAGCCAGACCGATGAACAACAACGCAAAATGCGCCGCACCGATACAAACGGAAATCACGAAAAGCGTCTTCAGATCACCCGGCAGCGGACGCAGGAATGGGACCAGCAAAAGCGCGATACCGGCAAAACGCACAGCTGCGAAAAAGATCGGCGGCACGCCCGCATCGGCGACCACCCAGCGTGTGACCACGAGGTTGAGTCCCCACACCAGGCAGACGGCAAACAGCAGCAGGAAATCACGAAAATTCATGCTGCGTCCCGTATCAGTGTTTGATGACAATTGGAAAGCAGCGCCCGGCGCGGCCCGGTCGCTGCTTGCGTCACTGCAAAACAGTCGCTGCGCGCCGCAGCCGGTCATTGATCGCAACGCCAAGGCCCTTTTCCGGGATCGGCGAAACAGCGATCGCGGAATGCGCCAAATCCAGCAAGCGGAGCATCGAAAAGAGATTGGCCGCAGCGGTGACAAGGTCGCCACGTTCCGACAGGTTGAAACTCGCCCCCTCGACCGGGCCAAATCCGAGCAGAACCTCACCGGGCGCGGCTGCAGCCGCATTCAGCCGCAGCCGGGCATTCGGCGCATAATGCCGCGCAGACTGGCCGGGTGCGCGCGGCGCGTCCGGGTGATCGCCCGGCCTTTGCAGCGTGATGCCGAGAAACCGCTCCAGGGTTTCGGCATCAATCCCCCCAGGCCGAAGCAATGCCGGAGGGTCATCGGCAAAGGACACAATCGTCGACTCGATGCCGACCGGACAGCGCCCACCATCAAGGATCAGGTCGATCCTGTCACCCAGATCGGCCTCGACATCGCGCGCAGTGACCGGACTGATCCGGCCGGAAAGATTGGCAGACGGTGCCACCAGAGGCCGGCCAAAATGGCTGATCAGGTCATGGGCGACCGAATGGCTGGGATGGCGCAGGGCGAGTGTTGAAAGGCCCGCCCGCGCCAGCTCGCAGACCTGACTTGTCGCCGCCACGGGAAGGACAAGTGTCAGCGGGCCCGGCCAGTAGAAACCGGCCGCATAGGCAGCAGCCCCTTCGATCACGCCCTCGCGCCGGGCCATTTCCGGGCCATTGACATGTGCAATCAGCGGATTGAAACGCGGCCGGCCCTTGGCCGCGTAAAGCCGGGCGACGGCCTCGGGATTGGCCGCATCGGCCGCCAGCCCGTAAACGGTTTCCGTTGGCACGGCGACAAGACCGCCGGCATGCAGGATGTCTGCAGCCCTGCGGATCGCATCGGTGTCTGCCTTCAGGATCGGAGCGCGCATCGGCAACTCGCGACATGGCGCAGGTTTCGAATGTCAGCCGGCATCGGACCTGACCGCCTCAAGCTCGACATCCACCGCCACCTCTTCCCCGACCCAGTCGGCACCCGGATCGCTGCTCTGGCCAAGGTCCAGCGCGCTGCGCGTCAGCCGGGCCGCGCCGGTCATCCGGGCGGTCTCGCCTTCAATCTCCAGCGAAAAGTCGAATGGAACGGTGATTTCAGCGTCCTTCAGGCGAATTGTCGCCTGCGCACGATATCCGCTGTCGGTTTGCACAAACTGGTCGAGACGCACCTCGGCAACGGGATGGTCGGAGACATTCAGCCATTCGCGCTGGCGCAGCGTATCTGTGTAGAGCTTGGTGCCCGTTACCGCGGAGCCAGTGGTGATGCTGACGGTGACTTCACTCTGGTCGAGACGGTCCGGGTCAAACGCGATTGAAGCCGACCAGTCTTCGAAACGCCCTTCGAACGGTTTGCCCTCATGCGTGCCGGAAAATGTGATTTTCGACCTGTCGGCCGCGACCTGCCAGTTGGCCTGATCGAGCGGGGCGACAGGACCGGCCTGCGCGCCACCGCCGCCACCCCCCAGTGCAGGCACCAGAGCGATCAGAACAGACACCGCGAGCGCGCCGCCAAATGCCGGCAGGAAACCGCGTGCCGGGCGCGCGGGCGCTTCGGTTTTGCCGAGCAGGCCGGGGATCATCCGCTTGAGCACACCCTCATCATCGAGAATGTCATGTTTTACCGCCCCGCCGACGTGCAGCGCGAGCAAGGCGATGGCGACCCAGGCCAGTTTCGAATGGATGTTCTCCACGGCGCCGTGCCCAGCCTCATTGGCCAGAAAGCCGACAAATGGCAGGTCTGGCCATGAAACCGCGCCGAACAGGACCGTCGCGACATCGAACTGATAGGCCGTCGAGACATACAGCCAGCCGGTCAGCGGCATTGCGATCATCAGCCCATAGAAACCGATGTGCACAGCGTGAGAAAGCTTCGTCTCCCAGTCTGCCATTCCGGTCGGGAGCGGCGGAGGCGGGTTCATCACCCGCCATCCGATCCGCGCCAGCGTCAGCGTCAGGATGGTGATGCCGATGGATTTGTGCAGCTGATAGAGCTGTTCCTTCAGCGGATGCCCGTTTGCAAGATCGCCCATGAACCAGCCAAGGCCAATCATGCCCAGTATCGCCAGCGCGATGACCCAGTGTAGGGCAATCGCCACGCTATTGTAACGCGGGGACCGCGCGCGCGCCATGGCGGCAAGATCGACGGACATCGTGGTGCTCCTTGCTGACCCTCGTCAAAATAGAATGGCCGCCACGCCGACGCAATGCGGCAATGGCGGCCAGATCAGGCATTTCGAAAGGCGGGAGCGGAGACTATTCAGCCGCGCTGTCGTCTTCGGCCACTGCAGGCGCAAATTCGGCTTCGATTTCCAGTTCCACTTCAGCGCCGATCATCGGTGCAAACGTGTCGAGGCCGAATGCCGTGCGGTCCAGCGTTCCGGTCGCGGAAAAGCCGATCTTTCGGCCGCGGAAATTTTGCGTGCCATTATAGACAACGTCCAGCGTCACCGGCTTGGTCACGCCGAGAAAGGTCAGATCGCCGGTGATCGTACCGGTGTAGTCACCTGTCGACTCGATGCCGGTCGAAACGAACGTCACTTCGGGGTGATTTTCGGCATTCAGCCATTTGTTATTATAGGCCAGCTCTTCGTTCCAGCTGTCATATTTGCTGTCGGGGTGGCCCGCCTTGAAGTCGGCCGGATAATCGGTCTCAACCGAAGCGGGATTGACCGAAACCGAAAGGCTGGACGCGGTCGGGTCTGCCGGGTCGAACGTCAGTGTCGCATCGAAATCGGTGAAGCGCGAAATATACGAGGACAGGCCAAGGTGGTTGACCTTCCAGACCAGCATCGCATGGGTCTTGTCGAGCTGGTATTCGCCGCCCGGGACACCCTCAAGTGTCTGTTCGGCGGTGGCGCAACCTGCAGCGAGCGCAATCGCGGCAGCAGAAATCATCAATGAGCGCATGGGGTGTTCTCCTTCGTCGGTTAACCGTCGTTCCCGGCGAGAGACATATGCCAGACTTTGAGGCATAAAAGAGGCAGACCGCTCTTGCGCGGCCACCACACCGAAACGTGAAGAGGCAAATTCGCTGATGACCTATGCTGCGCCAACCCAAGACATCGCTTTTGTTCTGCGTCAGATCGCTGGTCTCGACCGCGTCCATGGCCGGCCCGGACTGGAGGCCTATGACAGCGAGCTTGTTGCGCCAATCCTTGAAGAGGCGGGCAAGCTCGCCCGCGACATTCTTGCCCCGCTGAATGCGTCCGGTGACAGGGCCGGTGCGCGGCTTGAAAGCGATGGCGTGAAATCAGCGCCCGGCTTTGCCGGGGCCTATGCGGCGTTTCGCGATGGCGGCTGGATGAGCCTGTCGTTCCCTGAGCGTTTCGGCGGTCAGGGCCTGCCGCGGGCGCTGGCACTGGCGGTGATGGAAATGGTGCACGGTGCGAACATGTCCTTCGGCCTGTGTCCGCTGCTCAGTTTCGGTGCCATCGAGGCACTGATTGCGCATGGTACGCCGCAGCAGCAGGAAATGTATCTGCCGCGCCTGGTGTCGGGAGAATGGACCGGAACCATGAACCTGACCGAGCCACAAGCCGGCTCCGATGTCGGGGCGCTGAAAACGCGCGCGGTGCCCGTCGGCGATGGCAGGTATGAGATTTCCGGCCAGAAGATCTACATCACCTGGGGTGATCACGACATGGCGGAGAATATCATCCATCTCGTTCTCGCCCGCCTGCCCGATGCCCCGGAAGGCTCACGCGGTGTGTCACTGTTCGTGGTGCCGAAATTTCTCGTCAATGGCGATGGCAGCCCTGGCGCACGCAACGCGGTCAACTGTATAGGGCTGGAGAAGAAACTCGGTATTCATGCCAGCCCGACCTGCGTGATGGAATATGACGGTGCCAGTGGCTGGCTGATCGGTGAGGAAAACAAGGGCCTTGCCCACATGTTCACCATGATGAATTCCGCGCGGCTGAATGTCGGGCTGGAAGGCGTCGGCGTCGGCGAAGCGGCCTGGCAGACCGCGCGCGCCT
>CAYUEM010000147.1:0-7234 GCA_964442925.1 uncultured Hyphomonadaceae bacterium | reverse complement strand
GTCCTGCTCGGCGAAGCGATCAACCTGCTTGAAAGCGCTGGCGTGCCGGTGGCAGGCGATGCGCTGTGGCTGGCGGTTGGCGCGCTGGCGCTGTTTGCTGCGGGCCGTTTTGCTGCATCAGCCCTGCCGCAGGGGCGCGATGCGCTGTTCTCGCCGGTCAGCCAGGATGCCCAACGGCTGGCCAGTGTCGATGCGTTCGGCCACGCCCAGCGCCTGTCGCTGAACTTCCACCAGACCCGGCGAACCGGCGCGCTCAACCGCGTGATCGAGCGCGGTGCCGGTGCGATTGACTATCTGATCCGGTTTCTCGCCTTCAATATCGGTCCGACCTTCATCGGCCTCATTCTGGCCGCGCTGGTGTTGTGGATGAATTATGACTGGACGCTTGCCCTTGTCGCTGTGGCAACCGTCGCCGTCTATGTCGTGTTCACGGTGGTGGTGACGGAATGGCGGGTGCGCCAGCGCCGCGAGATGAACACCGCCGACACGCATCTGCGCGCCGTCTCGATCGACAGTCTGACAAATTTCGAGACCGTCAAGGCATTCGCCGCCGAACAGCGCGAGACTGACCGCTTCGACACTGCGATGCAGCGCTATAATCGCAGGCTCGTCGCCGTGATGCGCTCGCTCAACCTCTTGAATGCCGGTCAGGAACTGATCATGAATATCGGCCTGTTCGCAATGCTGGCCGTCGCCGCCTGGAAAATTTCTGCCGGCGTGCTGAAAATCGGCGACCTGACCGCAGCGATGTTGCTGCTGTTCAATCTCTACAGGCCGCTGAACATACTCGGCTTTGCCTGGCGCGAAATCAAACAGGGCGCTGTGGACCTGGAAAAGCTCTATGGGCTGACCGCCATGCAGCCGGAGGTGAGCGACCGCCCTGGTGCGCCGCAGATGGCGCGCGTGCGCGGCAATGTCCGGTTTGAAAATGTTGGTTTCGCCCATCAGGGCCGTGCGGTCGGCGTGTCAAACATCAATTTTGACGTTCCAGCTGGTAGCAAGATCGCCTTTGTCGGCACATCAGGGGCCGGGAAATCGACACTGCTGAAGCTGCTGTTCCGCTTCTATGACGTCCAGGAAGGCCGCATCCTGCTAGACGGGCAGGACATTCGCGATGTCACGCAGGACAGCCTGCGCCGCCAGCTTGGCCTGGTGCCGCAGGACGTCGTGTTGTTCAATGACACGATCGGCACCAACATCGCCTATGGTCGGCCCGAAGCCACCAAGGACGAGATCATGCAGGCGCTGGCGCGTGCGCAACTTGCTGAATTTGTCACGGCCCTGCCCGACGGGCTCGACACGCGGGTTGGCGAGCGCGGACTGAAACTTTCCGGCGGCGAGAAACAGCGCGTCGGCATCGCGCGGGTGATCCTCAATGACCCGCCGGTGCTGGTGCTGGACGAGGCGACTTCCGCGCTTGACAGCGCCACCGAAGAAGCCGTTCAGGCGGCGCTGGAAGAAGCCGCGAAGGGGCGCACCACGCTTATGGTGGCACATCGCCTGTCCACTGTGCAGGGCGCTGACGAGATTGTCGTGCTCAGTCAAGGGCAGATCGTTGAGCGCGGCGATCACATCTCGCTTCTTGCAAAAAGCGGCGAATATGCCGCCATGTGGTCGCGTCAGGCGGCACGACACGCTACAGTCGCAGCACAATGAAGAGGGCAAAGCTGATGACAACGCAAAGCGACGAATTCGAAAACCGGAAATTTCCCTGGTCACGCACCCGCTTCGATCTTGAAGGGATCGTCGGCGCGCTGGCCGCCTGGATGATCGGCATATTGCTCGGGCTGCTCTGGGATCCGCTGTTCTGGCTCGGCGTCATTGCGGCGGTGCTGGTTCTCATGGCCACGCGGCGGTCTTCGCGCAGCATCCCGGCGGAGGCGGATACGATTGTCTCGCCAGTCGATGGCGTCCTTGTCGCAGTTGATCTGGCAAGCCCGCCCTCGGAGCTGCGCCTGCCCGGCGGGTCGTATCAGCGGCTGCGGATTTCCTCATCACCCGCCAGCCCGAATGGCGTTTACGCGCCGATGACCGGCGAAATCGAAACCATGATTTACGAAGCCGGCGAACCTGCGGTGGCGATCGCCATGGACGGCGAGGCGACAGGCCTTGCCACCGCGTTCATCACGCTGGCCAGCGGCGATGAGCGGATGGGTCTGCGGCTGGCGACAGGCGGTTTTGGTCCGCGTCTGGATATCGATATCGAGGCGGGCGACCCGGTCCGTCTCGGGCGCAAGCTTGGCCGGCGGCGGCTCGGCGGCTGGTGCGATATCTACCTGCCGGACGGGCGCGCGCTCGCTGTGTGGCCGGGAATGACGCTGGTCGCGTGCGAGACCCGGCTTGTCAGCAATGGCGATGTCGGCGGTGATCGCGCAATCATGGCGCAGCAAGAGCCGGCGCGCGAGGTCTATCCGCTGCCGCGCGGCTTTGAAGGCAACGGGGTCACGCTGGAAGAACTGGTGGAAGCGGAGCCTGAAGACCCGGCAGAGAAAGCCGACAGCCCGCCCGAAGAGATCGATGATGCTGGCACGCAAACCCGCACGCCTCCCACGCGCGACGATGCCCCCGCGCCCACGTCCGAGTCGCAGCCCGCCGCTGAATCCGATCCGGCCGGCACAGAGCCAAAAGACACCGATGATGATGCGGCAGAAATGTTCGCACGGCTGCGCAACAAGATCAGGGATGCCTCGAAACGCGACGGCGACTAAGGCGGTGAAGACGCGTTTTTTTTCAACAACCTGCCAGGGCTATGCGCCGCTGTTCATCCACCCAAACAGGGGTTTGATCGGGATCACCCAGGCAATCCCCGCCACGACATAGAAGCCGAGTTGCACCCAGCCGGGCGCAGTGGTGATCGCCGATCCAAGTGTTGCGGCAAAAATGATATAGACAGCCAGCCAGACCAGCAGGACAAGCATGGCAATGGGTTTTCGGGTGGCCGGGCGCATTTCTGTCTCCCTCGTGCGACACGTCGGCACCTTGCCGTGGCACCGTGTCTGATCACTTAAGGCGTATGAACTCAGAAACCTATCCCTTGCGTCCGGCCATTGCACCTGTCGGCGGACGTTCAGTCATTCGCGGCTGGCTGCTCCTGCTGGCTGCGATGGTCTATGCGATGATCCTGATCGGCGGCGCAACCCGGCTGACCGATTCGGGGCTTTCAATCACCGAATGGGCACCGCTGCACGGCGCGCTTCCGCCGCTCAACGCCACAGACTGGCAGGCAGAGTTCGCCAAATATCGCGAAACTGCAGAATACCGGTTCCAGAATGCAGGCATGTCGCTGTCGGAATTTCAGTATATTTACTGGTGGGAATGGGGCCATCGCCAGTTTGGCCGGATGATCGGACTGGTGGCGATAGGCGGGCTCGCCGCGTTCGCGATCCTTCGCTGGGCCCGCGCACCACTGATGTTCAGGCTGCTCGGGCTGGTTGCGCTTGGCGGACTGCAAGGCCTGATTGGCTGGTGGATGGTCGCCAGCGGCATCGGCAGTGAGACCGCGCGGCTGGATGTTGCCCCCTATCGGCTGGCCACGCATTTCTCGCTGGCCCTGCTGATCATCGGCTGTGTCGCCTGGCTGTGGATGGAGCTTGGACCGCATTTGCGCGCCCGAACCTGCCGGGCGCTGCGATGGGCGGCAATCGCGCTGCTTGGGCTCGTGACGCTGCAAATGGCGGGCGGTGCTCTGGTGGCCGGTCTGGATGCGGGTCGAAGCTATACTGACTGGCCACTGATGGCCGGCGAATTGTTTCCGCAAAACTACATCGATCCCGGTCTTGGATTGCGCAGTCTGTTTGAAGGCCGCGAAGCCACCCAGTTCAATCATCGCACGTTGGCTTATCTGCTGCTGGCCGGCGCATGGGCCAGCGTCTATGCCGCGCGTCGCACACATCTGGCGGGCAGTTTTCTGCTGCTGGCCGCGATGGTCTCGCTGCAGGCGGTCTGGGGCATTCTGACGCTGGTGCGCGCTGCGCCACTGGAGCTGGCTCTGATCCATCAGGGGCTTGGCGTGGTGGTATTCCTGGTGAGTGTCCGGCTGGTCTGGCGCGCGAGTTATTCGCCGCCCGCCGAAAGATCGGTCAGCGCGGCAGCATCAACGAAGGCGACCTGATGCACGTTTTCGCCGGTCTCACCTGCCACCACGACAAGACCGCCCGGATAGCCCCCACCAAAAGGTGAGCCCAGCGCCGCGATCGCGACGGGGCGGACCGGCACACGCACCGACAGGCCTTCACGCAGCCCAAGTGTCATCGCCGCGCCATCCCCTGCACTTGCCTGCAATGTGCCATCAGAGCCAAGACGGATCCTTACTGAGAGCCCGGGCCGCTCCAGCCGGGCAAGCGCGCGCGTCTCTCCGCCTGACACTTGCGTGCCGCCTTCGAGGCTGCAGGCGGAAATCTCCGCGCCAAAGTCATTCTGGCCGGCCGCGCGCCAGGTAAATTCTCCCGACTTTATCCCGAGAATGCCAATTTCCAGCCGGTCGGGACGTTTCTGTGTCCAGTAGCCAATCCGCATGAAATCACCGTCTTCGATGCGCGCGCGGCTGGAACACAGGCCGACAGCCTCCCCGTCCACCTTGATCGGCAGCGCAATCTCGACCGGCGAGATCAGCCCGTCGCCATAGACATAGGCATTGACGGCCCCTTCATTGTCGATACCCGGAAAGACCGTGACGCCGGCACCGTCAATCTCGACAAATTCACCATTGGCAAGATCGCGCACGGCGAACCGGACAATCTGCGCAACCCGGTCCGCCTCCAGGTTGAACATTTCAAGGCCCCGGTTCTCATAGGCCACGGCCATCATCGACGAGGCCCCGCCGGCCAGTGCGATATCGGCGACAGGCCCGTCCAGTGCGCTCGTGCTCCAGACCGCAGGCAGGGTGAAGACCTCGTCTGGCACGGCATTCTCACGATCAGATGCGTGCGAACCGGCCCCGTCCGCCGCCCCCCGGTCCTCGCTGCCCGGACCGCAGGCTGCAAGGAATGTGAGGGCCGCGAGTGCACCTGCGTTGACAAGACGGCGAGCAGGCACTAGGCACCAGCGCTTGAATTGCATTTCACTGAAACTCCGAACTCATGAGGCTCTTAAGGGGCGATGAAAACCTATAACGCACCGGCTGACGTAGAGAAAAATTGGGTCGTAATCGATGCCAGAGGTGCCGTTGTCGGTCGCCTTGCTTCCTACATCGCCAAACGGCTGCGCGGCAAGCATCGCGCTGACTTTACGCCGCATATCGACACGGGCGACCATGTGATCGTGATCAATGCCGACAAGGTTATGTTCACGGGCAACAAGCGACGCGACAAGACCTATTACCGGCACACCGGCTATCCCGGCGGCATCAAATCGACGACGGCGGAGGAAATCCTCTCCGGTCGGTTCCCGGAACGCGCGCTGCAACTCGCGGTCAAACGGATGATGCCGAAGGAAAGCTCGCTGGCTCGCAAGCAATTGTCGAAACTGCGTGTCTATGGCGGGGCCGACCACCCGCACGAAGCGCAGGATCCTGAAACCGTCGATTTCGCTTCCATGAATCGCAAGAACACGAAACTGGGCTGACCGATATGTCCGACACAGCAAACACGCTTGAAGACCTCAAAACCCTGCAGGACCGCGACGAAGCTCCGGCCCCGGTCGAGGGACCGGTTGGTGAGCCGAAGATTGACGCGCTTGGCCGCGCTTATGCCACAGGCCGGCGCAAGGAAGCCGCGGCCCGCGTCTGGATCCGGCCCGGCACTGGCAAGATCACCATCAATGGTCGCGACCAGGAGGTCTATTTCGCCCGGCCCGTCCTGCGTATGGTAATCGAGCAGCCGCTGATCGCCGCGGATCGTCGCACTGAATTTGATGTGATCTGCACCGTGAAGGGCTCTGGCTTGTCCGGGCAGGCCGGTGCCATTCGCCACGGCATTTCCCGCGCGCTGGTCAATTACGAGCCGGCCTTGCGCCGCGTGCTCAAGCCGCATGGTTTCATGACCCGCGATCCGCGCACCGTGGAACGCAAGAAATATGGCCGCGCAAAGGCCCGCCGCAGCTTCCAGTTCTCCAAGCGCTAGGCGGAACGCCGCCCCGGTTCTTCGCGCAACACTTCAGGAAGCGGGCGTTTCTCACTGGAAACGCCCGTTTTTTTGTTATGGAGATGACCCATGTCCCGCCCGACAGTTTTCATCGATGGTGAAGCCGGCACCACCGGCCTGCAAATCCGCCAGCGGCTGGCTGGGCGCAGCGATCTGGAATTGCTCTCGATCGATCCGGACAAGCGCAAGGACGAGGGCGCGCGCAGGGAGCTTCTCAACGCAGCCGACGTGGCCATCCTGTGCCTGCCCGACGATGCCGCACGCGAGGCGGTCGCGCTTGTCAGCGATCCCGGCACGGTTATCATTGATGCCTCAAGCGCCCACCGGGTCGATCCGGCCTGGACCTATGGCTTTCCCGAAATGGCCGCCGGTCAGCGCGAAACACTTTCCGCATCAAGCCGGATCAGCAATCCTGGCTGTTATCCTACCGGCTTCATCGCTCTTGTGCGCCCGCTTGTGCAGGCCGGTATCGTGCCACCGCACTTCCCCGTCACGGTCAATGCGGTTTCAGGCTATTCCGGCGGCGGACGCCAGATGATCGGGGCGTTCGAGGCCGGCGGGCCGCCCTATCGCGCCTATGCGCTGGGCCAGACACACAAACACCCGCCGGAAATGCAGCGTTATGCCGGGCTGGATCATCTGCCAGTGCTTACACCGTCGGTCGGGCATTTTGCGCAAGGCATGCTGGTCGAGGTTCCGCTCGCGCTCTGGTCACTGCAGGCCAGCCCCTCACGCGCGCGGTTGCACGATGCGCTCAGCGCAGCCTATGCCGGCGAGGTGGCAATCCATGTCTGCCCGCTGGAGTCGAGTGATGGCCTGGACGGACTTGAACCGGAAGCCTGCAATGGCACCAACAGGCTGGAGCTGTTCGTGTTCGGCACAAATGAGCAGGCCCGCCTGATCGCCCGGCTGGACAATCTCGGCAAGGGCGCATCCGGCGCAGCGATCCAGAACCTGAATATCGTTCTTGGCCTCGACGAGATGGCGGGCCTTACGCTTTGACCATTGCACTCGTGGCGGGCGCTTGCTCAGCGTCTCAGGTTTGAACCCAAGCATGCCTCAGGATGCAATCTGCTTGATGGTACCGCCTCCCCGGATTGAACGGGGGACCTCTAGATCCACAATCTAGCGCTCTAACCAACTGAGCTAAGGCG
>CAYUEM010000146.1:0-7239 GCA_964442925.1 uncultured Hyphomonadaceae bacterium | reverse complement strand
ATCCTGTTCTTCGATATCGACCGACCGATGCGCTGGACCGGCCGGCTGTCGCATGCCGTGTTCATGCGCCTGATCAAATTTTCGGCCTTCTACCGTGAGCCCCGGCGCAATGTGCTCGACCAGCAGGAGCGGTTCGAGCGGGCTGTCAAAGGCGCCGAGGCGATCATGGACGATCTGGCGGTTACCGATCAGACCGGATCATAGGGGAATATGCTGGTCGTTGCACCCATGTCGAAGAAGCTGCCCTGCATAGCCGGAAAGGCATGCTCGCAAAGGCTCTGCGGCGTCCAGCCTTCCAGTCTCGCAAGTGACTTGACCGGGCGCGGCTGATCAAACAGCACAACCTCATTGCCGCGAACCGCAAAGATCTGGCCGCTGACATTGGATGCTCCGTCGGCAGCAAGAGCGGCTGCGAGCTGCGCGACCTGATCGGCGCGCATCCCGGTGCGCATGCGTTCGACCCGCTCGGCGCCGGCTTCATCCTTGACCGGGATCGAGGCAATCATCCGCGTCCAGGCAAACGGTGCAATGACATTGGAGCGGACATTCTTGCGTGCGCCCTCCATTGCAACGATCCGCGAAAGGCCGACAACGCCCATCTTGGCAGCGGCATAATTGGCCTGTCCGATATTGCCGATCAGGCCGGATGTCGAGGTGAACAGGACAAAGCTGCCATCTTCCTGCTCGCGAAAATGCTCAACGGCGGCCCGCGTCACATTGAACGAGCCATGAAGATGCACGTCGATCACGGCTTTCCAGTCGGCTTCGCTCATCTTGTGGAACATGGTGTCGCGCAGGATGCCGGCGGGATTTATGATTGCGTGCAGGCCGCCGAATGCATCTTTGGCCTGTGTGATCATGCCTTCGACGGCGGCGAGATCGGTTACGCTGTCGGAATTGGAAACGGCCTCGCCGCCGGCGGCGCGAATTTCCGCCGCGACGGTCTCTGCCGGGCCGGCATCGCCGGAATCCCCGCCTGTCAGACCGCCGCCAAGGTCATTGACGACGACTTTCGCGCCTTCACGCGCCGCCAGAAGCGCGCACTCCTTGCCGATACCATTGCCCCCGCCTGTGACCAGAACGACCTTGCCTTCGAGCATTCCCATAGCTTTCTCCCTTGCGTGACGTGTGCGTTTTCTCCGCGCGTCCAAGCATAAGCTGGCCGGCGCTGTGCGCAATCGTGCAAAACCGCGAAACCGGATGGGGAGGGTAGAAAACAATCTGGCTTGCCAATCGGCGGCGAACCCAATACGCCGCCGCGATGATCGAAATCCTCCCGGAAACACCTTCCCTGCACGCCGCCGATATCGAGCGGCTTTTCGACCTGACCTTCGGGCCGGGACATTTTGCGAAGACGGCCGAGCGGCTGCGCGAATATTCCGCCTCATTCCCACAGATCAATCGAGTCGCTGTCGAGAATGGCACGCTGGTCGGCGTTTGCCGCGTCTGGCCGATTTGTATTGGTGGGGCACCCGCGCTGTTTTACGGTCCTGTTGCCGTCCATCCGCAGTTTCGCGGCGACCGGCTTGGCCTGAGCATGACGGGCGAAGCGCTGGAGGCGGGGCAGAAAGCTGGCTGGCCGGTTGCGCTGCTGATCGGCTCGCCGGAATATTTTGGCGAAATCGGGTTCCAGACGGTCGAGCTGGGCCGCATCATCATGCCGGGCCCGCAGGACCCCGCCCGGATCATGCTGCGCGCGCTGGCCGGTTCAGTCTCAGAAACCTGCGGTGAAGTCATCGCGGCACCCGCCGCCGCCACTCCCGTCAGCGACCTTCGCGTCGCCAGCTGAAAAGCAACAAAGCCATGATCAGCACGGCCGCAAACAGTCCGGGCAGGAGCGGTGTCGAGCGCGAGGCAATCACGGCATAGGCACCGCGCTCGCGCAAGCCGATCCAGTTCCCATCCGCCGCGTTGCCGCGCTCGGAAACACGTCGCACCGTGGGCAAATCCCCGCCATCATTGCCAATGCGGAGCACACCGCCGCCGGTCTCCTCCGCGAGCGGTTGCAAGCGTTCGGTCGTCGATCGCAGGTCCGCATATTCCTTTGGGTTTGCCGGACCATTCAGCGCGACGGCCTCAAGACCGCCCGCTTGCGCGCGATAAAGGCCAAGCTGTTCAACCGGGCTCTGCGCGCTGAATTGTCCGGGGCCATTGGCTTGCCATTGCGGCGTCATGATTTCGCCTTCAGGTGTCTCCAGCGTCAGCGGGGGTGCCTCATCTGCGAGCGTGCGCAGACGGATGCGTGCAGTATTGCCATCGGCGACCAGCGAAAGCTGGCGTTCTTCCAGTTCGGGCTCTTTCATGGTCCAGTGGACCAGCCGGCGGATCAGTTCGGAGAACGGACCGCCGCCATCATGACCGCGCGCCCACAGCCAGATCTGATCAGACAGCAAAAGGCCGACGCGGCCTTCACCAACGCGATCAAGCACCAGAAGGGGGTGGTTGCCGGGGCCGGTCATTACGACATCGCCCGCCTCGGCGCGCGTGCGAATGGCACGCATCCACTTGCCCCATTGCCTGCCAGCCAGCGGCGCGGTGACCGTATGGCGCGCACCGGCGGCGGTCACCTGCGGGCGGAACGCCCCGATATCGATCTCGCC
This sequence comes from uncultured Hyphomonadaceae bacterium, assembly GCA_964442925.1. GTDB lineage: Bacteria > Pseudomonadota > Alphaproteobacteria > Caulobacterales > Hyphomonadaceae > UBA5336. Next base: position 4,639 of record CAYUEM010000146.1, on the reverse strand, counting down.
ATCCGGGATCGCCGGAAGAACCGCGGCCAGCGGTGTGCGCGCAAGGCTGGCCGGCCCGGCAAAGGCTTCGCCGGCCGCGATGATCAGTGCGCCGCCTTCATCAACATAACGGGCCATATTGGCGAGATAGGACTGGGTAACGACCCCGCGCCGTTCATACTGATCGAAAATGATCAGGTGAAAATCCTTCAGTTTTTCCTCGAACAGTTCTTCTGTCGGAAACTGGATCAGGGCGAGTTCTTCAATTGGCGTGATATCGTTTTTCAGTGGCGGGCGCAGGATCGTGAAATGCACCAGGTCGACCATCGGATCGGATTTGAGCAGGTCGCGCCAGACCCGCCCGGCTGCATTGGGCCGCCCGGTGATCAGCAACACTCGCAACCGGTCGCGCGCACCGCGCACGTCCGCTGCGGTGCGATTGTTTGCAAGTGTGAGTTCTTCGCGCCCGGGCGGGGTCTCGATGACGATCATGTTTGAGCCGCGACGCTCAATTTCGAGGGAAACCGGTGTGTCGCGTCCCGACACGACATCGAATGTGCGCACCGTCTGAGCATTGACCGAAAGCGTCACCGGGATCCGGCCGCCATCCGGGTCATCGGCACGAATGATGAAATCCGCGGTTTCCCCGACAATGCCGAAACTCGGCCCCTCGACGATTTCGATGCGCCGGTCTCCACGTTCGGGGTTGCCGACGACCAGGCCATGGATCGGACCGAGATCACCGGCCTGCCCGGGTGGGGCGGGAATATCGTGCAACTGGCCATCGGTGATGAGAATGGCACCGGCAACGCGATCGCGCGGAACATCGGCCATCAGGCCCTCGAGCGCGCCGACCAGCAGGGTTCCATTGCTGGACGGATCGCTTTCCATCACCCGCAATTCCAGCGTCGGATCGGCTTCGAGCTGCTGGACGAGTGCATTATAGGTCTGGCGCGCGGCCTGCGTCCGGTTTCCGAACTCCATGCTTTCGGAACGGTCAAGAATGATCGCTGCGACCGAGGGCAGCGGGTCGCGTTCTTCCTCGACCACGGAAGGATTGGCCAGCGCAGCGAGCATCACGGCCAAAGCGAGAGCCCTCGACACCGGAGCGCGACCGCGCTGACGAATATAGATCAGGCCGGCAATGACCGTCAGCGCGAGAATGGCCCAGAACACTGGCCAGCCGACCCACGGATCGAGACCAAGACGCGTGACATTTATGGCACTCTGCATCAGCGCGGCCCCCCGTCACGGACCGAGGAGGGAAGGTCTTCAAGGTCGAAATCCTCATCCCGCAGATCATCTGTGTCCTTTTCGCCGAGCCGCTCCAGAAGAGCGGGAAGGTGCACCTGGTCGGCCTTGTAGTTTCCGGTCAGGATATACATGACGAGATTGACGCCGAAACGGTTGGCCTTTTCCCTTTGCGTATTGCCACCATCGACCGACAGCAAGGGGCGGGCGCGTTCATCAATTGCCCAGGCTCCGGCCCAGTCGGCACTGCCGAAAAACAGCGCCGAGACGCCATCGCCACGCACCTCGCCATTCTGGCCGGGCACTTCGATCCAAAGCGGCTGGTCGGTGTAGCGGCCCGGGAAGGCATCGATCAGGTAGAAACTGCGGGTCAGCACATGATCAGGCGGCGCCGGCGCCAGGGGCGGAAGGTCGAGACCGGCGAGCCTTTCGCGTACGTCCTCGCCATTGTTCCCGCGCGCAAAGCTGCCGCCGGTGCGGGTGTCAACGATCAGCGCGCCGCCGTCGCGCATATAGCGGTTAAGCCGGCTGGCCGCGAGATCACTGAGCGCGGTATCGCCATCCGGCATGGCGTAATAGATCATCGGGTAGAGCTCCAGCGCGTCCGTTTCCGGGTCGACGCCATGCGGCACTGCCGGCTCCACCGAAGTGCGCAGATAGAGCACACGCGACAGGCCGAGCAGGCCCGCGCGGGTGCGCGCATCCAGTTCGCTGTCGCCGGTTTCGATATAGGCAAAGCGCATTTCCAGCGCGGCGGCTTCGGCCTTGCTGAAATTTTCCGGCTGCAGGACCGAGAGCCCTTGTGCGTCTGCCGGAAAATCGAGCAGAGCAAGCGCCAGCCCGGCAAGTGCCAGCTCGCTGGCGGTGCGCCGCAACCGCGGCATCCGCCCGGACATCGCAAGCGCAATTAGCAAGTCGAATGCAACAAGCACCAATGCCCCGACCAGCAGGGGGCCGGCCAGCTCCAGCCGGCGCGCTTCGGCATCGCCAATCCGCTCGATCCCATCGGGCCAGTCGGTAATCAGTGCAGGGCGCGCGCCTGCTGCGGTATTGATGGCGCGCGTGCCGGCCGGCCCGCGATACAGTCCCGGCGGGTGCTGCGGCGATGGCTGGACTGTATCAAATGCTGCCGATTTCAGCGGTGAGGCAGTGCCGGGAGGGTTCTCCAGCCGGCCGAACCCGTCCAGCGACAGCTGCGGGACATAAGCGCCGTCTTCATCGACCCGCACCTCGCCGCGGCCGGCTGCAATAGAACGGCGCAGCATCTGGGCGAAGGTCCCGGTATAGGGCAGGTCCGACCAGTCCGGACCGGCAGTGACGTGAAACAGGATAATCGTTCCTGCACCGCGCGGGGCAGCGGTCACCACCGGCGAGCCGTCCTTCAGTCGGGCCCATGTGCGTGACTGCAGGTCGGGTGCCGGCTGTGCGAGAATCTGCTGGCGGACAAGCGAATTGGTTGGCGCTGGCAGGCCGGCAAAGGGTGAGCCTTCGACAAAGCCGTCGAGCGGCTGAGGCTCGTCCCAGGCCAGCGCACCGCCCAACGCACGCGGAGTGCGGCGCAGGATTACGGGTAGCAGCGTGTCGCTTTGCGCGGCCAGTCTTGGTCCTGCGAAACGGATCAGTGCGCCACCGCTTTCGACCCATTCGGTCAGCGGTGCCAGTGCGGTTGGCGAAATCGTGCCGACATCCGTCAGAATGATCGCATCGGGGCGGGACTGGACGATGTCTTCGATATCGCCTTCGACCAGACTGGCGAAAGGCTCCAGTGCCTTGCGGATATAATGCACATCGGAAAGCAGTGGCTGGGCGCTTCTGCCGCCGGAAACCAGACCCACCCGGCGGCGGCGATCAGAGCTGTCCCACAGCCAGACAAGACTGGCGCCTCTCTGGCCGGTCAGGGTGAAGCGGGAGACCCGCGCCAGCGCCGGTGCCGGCAGGTCGAAGCGCGCACTGGTCTCAAGGGAGCCGGCTTCAAACCGCACCGCCGAGGTTGCCAGCGCAGCACCGTCAAGTGTCAGGGCCGAGACATTCAGATCAATTGCCTCACCGGCTGCCGCGCGGCGCACGCTCAGTGCCACACCATTTGTCTCACTCTTCAGGCTGGTGATCGCAGCCGCGCCGCGCGGGGGCGCGGCAAAGACGGTCAGCGGCCCGCGGCTGGCCAGACGCGCGGCAAAATCACTGTCGGTGCCGTCGGTCAGGCCGGAACTGGCCCAGAAAATCCGCGCCGGTGTCAGGCCGCTGGCATCGAGCCGTTCCAGTGCGTCATTGCGATCGACAGTCCAGGCAACCGGTTCGATCGTGTCAAGCCGTCGGCGCAGGTCCTGACGCGAAAGCCTTTCTGACGGATCGGCGTGACGCGGGCGTGGCGCGGTCCGCAGCAGGTGGATGGCGGTATCACGGCTGGTTGCGCCGGCTGCGGCATCGGCTGCATTGACCAGTTCGTTCCAGCGCGGTGCGGCGCTCCAGCCATCGTCAAGAAGGATGAGAAGCGGCCCTGCGGCCTGATTTTCGGGTGGGCCGGCCGGCGAATGGACCGGTTGCGCCAGCGCCAGTATCGCCAGCACACCGGCCAGCAGCCGCATGACCAGCAGCCACCACGGTGTCCGGTCGGGTGTTTCCTCGCGCGGATCGAGATCGTCGAGCAGGCGCAATGAGGGCAGTTGGGCTGAACGCGGCGCGGGCGGGGTCGCGCGCAGCACCCACCAGATGATCGGCAGCACGATCAGCGCGGCCAGTGCCAGCGGGGCGGCAAACACGAAAGGGCCAAGGGAGAAAGCGCTGAAATTCAATGCGTGCCGCCATAGGTTTCAAGGGCGCGCTTGAGCCCGGCCGCTCCGGCCAGCGAGACCTTTGCCGTGTCGTGCGCGACAAAACGCCAGTCCAGCTGTGCAGCAAGCGATTTGATGGCTTCGCGATTTTCCGCGAAACGTTGGTGATAGGTTTCGCGTATCGACTCAGCGCGCCCGAAGACGCGCTGAAGCGTATCACCGGGCCGCGAAAGCCTGACGCGCCCTTCGAACGGGAAGTCCTGCTCAACCGGGTCGGCGATGGCGAGAAGCACGCCCTCGCGGCAGGTGGCAGCCAGCGCGCTGAGGCGTTCGCGCCAGACCTGCGCGCCGTCATAGAAATCACTGGCAATGATCAGGGTCGCCGGATGGCTTGGTGGCTGTGGAAACGAGCCAATGATGTCTGCGCACAGATCTTCAGCCATCCGGTCAACTGCGCGCCGGCCGAAACCCGGACCGCGCCCGGAGCCGAGCACGCCAATACGCTCGCCCTCGCGTGACAAAAGTACCCCGACAGCCAGCATCAGCAGCCGTGCCTCATCGGCTTTTGTGCGGTGCTGGTCGTCTCCGCGCCAGTCGAAACCGGGATGTGGGTCGCACCAGAACAGTACTGTACGCGC
>CAYUEM010000145.1:0-7262 GCA_964442925.1 uncultured Hyphomonadaceae bacterium | reverse complement strand
CAAAGCCAGCACGGACGAATGTTCTGCATGGCGTCCCCCCTTACGCTCTGAAGCGTTCAGCCTCTCTATGTTGCACAGATTGATCAGACAGCCATGGACCTGCGCCAGGCTCGCTCCCGAGAGAGCTGCGATTGCACCCGCGCCGGATGATATCGTGCTCCGGCGCGAGGTGCTGTTCTGCGGATCGTCTCAGGACGCTTCGGCTGTCTCACGCAGCGCGGCGATTTCCTCGGCTGACAGCACCTTGTCACCGTCGATGTCGCCATATTCGAATGCCGGCGCCGGAGCCTCCATCATTTCGCTCTTGGAAATGCGCCCGTCGCCGTTTGCATCAGCGCCCTCCAGCTTGCCGAACGCTTCAGCATACTTCTTCTTGCCGGGGCCCATGCGCGGGCTGTCGCTGCTGTCGGCAACGCCGTCATCATTCCTGTCGAGACGCTCGAACATGGCGGCTCGCATATCCAGCATCTCCTGCCACTCAATGCTTCCATCACCATTGGCGTCGGCTTTGGAGAGATGGTCGGCTGACTGGGCAGATGCGTTGCCAGCTGCAGCGATCATCACGAGGCCTCCGGCCAATGCGACAAGGCTCGAGTGCAGTGCGGTCTTGATGGTCATGTACATATCTCCTTCCAAGGCGTTAACGATGCGCCGCTTCTACACCAGCCAACGCCACTCAATTTGGCGCGGTTGAAACCGTTTGTTGCGAAATGTTGCCAGAACGCGTTGGAGCGACGTGTGGACAACCCGCGTCAGGTGCGCAGGGCTTCGGGGAAATGAATGATCGCGGCGAGCCCGCCCTTGGGGCGGTTTTCCAGACGCAGGCTGGCACCATGCGCTCTGGCAATCGCGCGGGCTATGCCAAGACCAAGGCCGCTGCCACCGGTCGTGCGATTGCGCGAGTGTTCGCCTCTTTGAAAGGGCTGGAAAACGGTTTCAAGCTGGCCCTCGGGCAGCCCCGGGCCGTTGTCTTCGACACAAACATCCCGCCCGGCGTCACTGGCGATGACCCGCATTGCGATCTCGCCGCCGCCATAGCGCCGGGAATTCTCGATCAGGTTCTCAAACAGGCGCCGCAGGGCGATCGGGTCGCCGACAAACATGAAATCGTCGCCTTCTGGCAGGTTCAACTCAATGGCGTGGGGCGCAGCCTCCACCACGTCGGCGACAAACGCCTCAAGCCGAATGAGTTCCTGCGGGCCGGAAGGACTTTCCGCGCGGGCATAGGCGACCATGTCGGAGATCAGCATCTCCATCTGCGCGACATCGCACTCGATCTCGCTGGCCGACACTGCCCCATGTTCGTCCATCCGCAAGCGGATCCGCGTCAGCCCGGTGCGTATATCATGGGCGATGGCGGCAACCATCTGCTCGCGTTCCCGTATCAGCCCGGTGAGGCGCCCACGCATGCGGTTGAGCGCTGCAGACAATCGCCGCAACTCGATCGGGCCGGTTTCCGAGATGGCCGCACCGGCTTCGCCGAGTTCGACGCGCGCGGCGTCCTGCTCAAGCTGGCGGATCGGGCGCAGCGTGACCGCCGCAATGGCAAGGCCCAAGGCTATGGACAAGGAGACAATGACGAGACCAACGGCAAAGAGTGCGGCCGGTTGCCGGCTGAATGTCAGCGCGGGGGCGAGCCAGACATTCAGAACCCGGCCGTCTCGCAGCTCGATCGCAACCTGAAGTGCAAACAAGACACGCTTGGGGTTTGCGCCTTCCTGCCTCATTCGCGCGCGCACCTGAAAGGTGCCAAGCGTTTCGAAGCGGATGTCACTCCCCTCAAGGCGCGCGGCCACATCGCTTTCGCCGTTCACGAGTCTGGCCTGCATGTCCCCGTTCGGCTCAAGCCCTTCGGTAAAAGCACCGCTGATCACCGCAGTACGAAAGCCACTATCGTAAACCGACAGGATAAAGGGGTCGATGGCTTCAGGCGATGACTCCAGCAGCCAGACGAGTTCGGCAATGCTGCCCGCATTGTCGGAGAGGGTCCTTGGATAAATCAACGTCGTGAGAAGCAGTGTCTGGATCAAAAGCAGGACGCCAGCCAACATCAGCATTAGTCCGACTACCGTCAGTGCCGTGACCTTGAACACGATCGAGGACCAAACCTGCCTGAACCAGATCATCAGGACGGTATCCGGGTCACATCGCCAGCAAAGGCATAGCCAAGATTGCGCACCGTCTTGATGTATCTTGGCTGGCGGGGATCGACCTCTATCTTGCTTCGCAGGCGGCTAATCTGGCTGTCGATGCTCCGGTCAAAGGGGTTGGCCACTGCGCCTCTTGTGAGATCCAGCAACTGGTCGCGCGACAGCACCCGGGGCGCGTGCTCGACAAGGGCAAGCAGCAAGGCGTATTCACCTGAAGTGAGATGAACGGGCGTTCCGTCGCCATTGGCCAGCGACATCTGCGCCGGTTGCATCCGGAACGGTCCGAAGGCGAGGGTGGCATCGACACCCGTGTCACCCGGCTGGCCCTGGTCGCGCGACCGCCGGAGAACCGACTTGATGCGGGCGACCAGTTCGCGCGGATTGAACGGCTTGCCCATGTAATCATCGGCGCCCACCTCCAGACCGACAATCCGGTCCACATCCTCGGCAAGCGCCGTCAGCATGATGATCGGCACATTCGACTGCGCGCGCAGGCGCCGGCAAAATGACAGACCATCCTCGCCCTTCATCATCAGGTCGAGCACGATCAGGTCGGCCGGGAAGGTTTCGAGAACCTTTTCGGCTTCGCTCGCCGAGCACGCTGTCTCGGCTGTCATTCCACTGCGCGACAACATTCCCTCCATCAGCGAAAGGATGTCACGATCATCATCGACGATCAGGATGCGGTAGGCAGTGTCCATCGTGTCAAAACAACCTCGCAGGCCTCTGCGCACCGTTTCGGAGTTTTATGCGCATCGCTGGCGAGCCACAGCGCTCGCCAATTCGAACGGGGGCTAGCCGACAAGGCCAACAAGCCTCTCCTTGATAATCCGCTCGGCGTCGCCGACGATCCTGTGCACCAGTTCCTTGCAGGTTGGCACATCGTCCACGAACGCACCGGACATCCCCGCGGTCACCATGCCGGCTTCGATGTCGCCGGTGCTCCAGGCGATTTCCTGATTGGCGCCCGAGACATATTCATGGACCTGGTCAAAGCCGCCACCAGCCGCTTCGATCTCGGCCACCTTCACCGCGACCGAGTTCTTGTAAACCCGCGCCGTATTGCGATAGCTGCGGAAGATGACCTGGGTCTGGTTCTCGTCCATCTCGACGATCTTGTCCTTGATGCCCTGATGGATCGGCGCCTCCTGCGTGGCCATGAAGCGGGTGCCCATGTTCACGCCATCGCATCCCAGCGCCAGCGCAGCGGCAAGGCCCTGACCGTCGGCAAGGCCGCCCGAGGCCACGACCGGTATCTCCAGTGCGCGCGCCGCCGCCGGGAACAGCACGAGCCCGCCGACATCATGCTCGCCCGGGTGTCCGGCGCATTCATACCCGTCAATGCTCACCACATCGACGCCAAGCCGTTCCGCCGCCAGCGCGTGGCGCACCGTCACGCATTTGTGGATCACCTTGATGCCGGCAGCCTTGAAGCGCTCCATGAAGGGTTCCGGGCTACGGCCTGCGGTTTCGACAATCTTCACGCCGCTGCGCGTGATCACCTCGACATATTCGTCATAATCGATCCTGGTCGCCACCACGCCGACCGTGAGGTTGACGCCGAACGGTTTGACGGTGAGCGACTTGCAGCGCTCGATCTCGTCATGCAGCCCCTCGGGCGTTTTCTGTGTCAGCGCCGTCATCACGCCAAGCCCGCCGGCATTCGACACTGCGGCCGCGAGATCGGCCGTGCCAACCCGCATCATGCCCCCGCAAATGATCGGCGCTTCAATGCCAAGCAATTCTGTCAGTCTGGTTTTCATCGGTCTGTCTTCCTTTTGCGTTTCCTGTCCGGGTCATCCGTTCAAATTTGCCGAGGCGTTGACAGGGCCCATCAACAGGTCAGCGAGCTTCTTTCGCTGATGCACGCCGTCTCCCAGAAACGCCTGATTGTGCAGGTTTCTCTTGAAAAAGATGTGCAGCCCATACTCCCAGGTGAAGCCGATCCCGCCATGCAGCTGGACCGAGCGATCCGAAACAAAAGCGGCGGCGTCAGACGCAGCGTCGTCATCGCGACCGCCCAACCCTTGTCGACCTCGTCCAGACGATAAGCATCCGGGATCCTGACATTCTCGAAATACACTTCGTTGAAGCCGGTCTCGCCGGTGATCTTCACCAATGGTCGGACGGTAACGCCTGGGTGACCCGCAATCGGGCAGAGAAAATAGGTCAGGCCCTCATATTTGTGGTCCTTGCTGGTGCGCGTGATCAGGATCATCCATTTCGCGAAATGCCCCAGGCTGGTCCACACCTTGTGCCCGTTGACGATCCAGTCATCGCCATCGCGCACGGCCGATGTCTGCTGGTTTGCAAGGTCAGAGCCGGCACCCGGCTCGGAAAAGCCCTTGCACCAGATTTCCTCGCCCGAAAGGCATCCCGGGATGAACTTGCGCTTCTGCTCCTGCGTCCCGTGTTGCAGGATTGTTGGCGCGGCCATGCTGAGCCCGATGATGTTGATCAGGAAGGGCAGGCCCGCGCGGCTCATTTCCTGATTGGCAATCCGCTGGCACCCGGTATGGCCGTGCCCGCCATATTCCCTCGGGTAGTCAGCACCGACAAGGCCGGCCTCATAGCACTTCTTCTGCCAGGCCTGGAGATAATCGCGCTGCCCAGTGTTCATCACCTCGATGGGAGTGATCGGCAAGCGCTCGGGCGGCGGCGGCGCGTTTTCCTCAAGCCATCGACGGGCGTATTCCTGAAAGTCCTTCTGCTCCGGGCTCAGGTCTCTTGTCGTCACGGCGCATCCTCTCCAATCATCAAGTATTCAGCCGCAAACGGAATGCCCGCAAAGCGGCGGAACGCTTGTCAGTGGTTCTCTCGCCATCATCGCCGGCAGACAGATCCAGACCATTAATGATTTTCATTAATCGTGAATGGTATCGAGCGCAACCCTCAGCTTTCGGACCCTTTGAACGCTAGACGCCATTCGCGCGCAGGGCCAGCGCTGCAATACCATCGCCGGAATTCCGGACGCCGAAGCGCGCAACCTCGCCTTGCGTTCAAGCCAGCATCACGTTCCATCGACATCTGGCGGCTCGATTGACAATCTAATGGTATTCATTAAATTAGAGAGGAAAATCGATACGGAAAAAATACAAGGATGGCGGGTATTGAACGGCGCGGAAAGCCTTATCGGGACACTGGCTCAAGCCCGCCGATGGCAAACTGAACGCGCTCGAGCTCGGCAATGTGCTTGCGGCCCATATGCCCGAGAACTGTATTGTTTCCGATGAAGCGGCGACATGTGGCCCCTTCATATTCCCGGCAACGGCCGGTGCTCGCAAACACGACTGGTTGATGCTGACGGGCGGCGCGATCGGGCAAGGGCTCCCGGCGGCCGTCGGCGCATCCATCGCCTGCCCGGATCGCAAGGTCATTGCTCTCCAGGCCGACGGCTCAGCCATGTATACCGTCCAGGCGCTATGGACCATGGCGCGAGAAAACCTCGATATCACGACGATCCTTCTGAACAATGGCAGCTACGCGATCCTCAAAGTGGAACTCGCGCGGGTCGGCGTGACCAATCCCGGTCAGAACGCCCTGTCACTGCTCGACCTTACCAACCCGGCAATAGACTGGGTCTCGATAAGCGAAGGCAAGGGCGTACCGGCAAAGCGGGCAGAGACCGTGTCCGACTTTGAAGCGGCGCTGCAAGAGGCCTTGTCGACAAAAGGACCACGTTTCATCGAAGCTGTCACCTGACACACAGAATGACGGCAAAACGGCTCGACCGGTTTTGTCGCGTCCGGCACGGGCACGCGTGCGCTTCGTCTGAAACGCCATTTGTCCCGAATTCAGAATATACATCCCTCAAGGGCGAAAGGGCCAAAGTTCCCGAGCCGCCTGCCCCGCTCAAATCGACCCGTAACAGGAATCCGTCTTATCCTCACTCCCACTCGATGATGAATGACGAGATAAATATCAATAAACTCAATGGTTTGTGAAGACCCAATGGAAAACTACCGTCGTCGATTCCGGCAATATCGTTCCGTAGACAAATTGAATGATGCATTCGTGACGGATCATTCCAGTTGACACGATTCACGTACACGCTCGGTTGGTCGCCGCATTACGGTTGCAGTTCCAGCTTGCGATTACACCGGGGGCGGCTGCTCTGATCACCTGCGCGACGAATGCCAATGATTGTGTTTCACGACCTCGGACAGAAACGCGTCTTGTCCGAGATTATGAAACACGCCTCTACACACCCCGTCACGCAGCAAGCAAAGCACCTCACCTGTCTCCGCAAGCACGAGATAGTCTGAGCCTGTGAGCTGCGGGAGATCGGCATGAGTGGGCCCTCAATCTCGAGAGCCGTCGAGACGGGTGACGTGGTCTGGACCTTGAAGACATTCCGGAACAGCAGGCTAATTGCGGCTTTCAAATAATAGCCGAGGCTCCCCCGTCTCTGGGTTCAAGATGAATTTGGCACGTCTTTCCGCGTCGCGGGGCCGGCCGTCCACGCCAATGTTGATGTCACGGTATCCTGGGCTTAGCCGCAGGAAGGGCGGTTCTGGTAACGGGCCGGTCTGTTGTTCGACAGCCAGGTCATCGGGCACAAGGCCAACTTCCTCGACCTCGCCATTCGGCGCAATGCGGTAGTTCAATCGACGCTCGTCGGACATGTCATCACCCGTCCAGTCGCCACCGCCATATCCGAAGAGCGTGACATAGACGGACCCGTTCTCCCAACCCCGGATCCCAACACGTTTCGGATGGGGTATGTCAGCGAAATCGGCAAGTTGAGCGGCGAGCACAATCATCTCGTCGTCGATATCCACCATGTAGACCCGGGCTTCGCGTTCAAGAACTCTGGGCACGCCGCCGTTCGGAAAGGTGCTTAGGAAACCGGTGGGGTCTCGGACAAGGCGATACTCCACGGCAACAGCAAATCTGTGGGTGCCCGGCTCTGCCGCCGCATTGTGAATTTCAACATGCGTGCGGGCGGCCCCGTAGGAGCAGCTCGCGAGCAGAAGGGTTGCCGTCAACATCGGCACGGCTATCAAGCGAGGGATTACACTGCTCAGCACAAGGTGACCGCGCGGCTGACCACGACTTGGGCGAGCAGCAACCGCTTCGCATAGCGCGGCAGGTCATGCCATGAGCCGTCAG
>CAYUEM010000144.1:0-7266 GCA_964442925.1 uncultured Hyphomonadaceae bacterium | reverse complement strand
TGCCGGTTTGCTTGCGATAGGCCGAGAGCGCGCGCAGCAATGCGGCCTCGTAACAGTCCGCTCCCGCTGTCAGGACCAGTCGGTTGAAGCCGTCATTTTCGACGCGGCCCTGCCAGATTGCGATAAATGCGTCCTGAAAGGCCTCTGCGGCAGTCTCAAGGCCGATCGGCTTGCCGTTGCGCTGATGCATCGAGAGGGAATGTATCCAGTAAATGTCGGGCGCATCCGGAGACGGTTTATCGTCGGGTCGCACCGGATATCCGGTTTCGAATTCGACGAACAGACCCATATTCTCGAACACCGGAACGCATTGCGACAGCGGGATCGAGCCTTCGCGGGCATAGATCTTGGCGCGCACGACATGTTCGCCGTCGCCATCGCGGCGATAGGCCCGCAGGCGCACCGGCGCACCAGGGCCAAGTCGCGACATTTCCTGCACATCGGTTATCGCCTCGCGGGGTGAGTAAGCCTCGCGATAGGCCGCATTGAACGCGCCGCGGAAACACAAGGCACCTGCTGCGATATTCTCTACATCGCTGACATCGGAGACCGCGCTGCGAAAGGCTTCGTCCCAGGTCCGGGCGAGACCGGCAATCTCCTGTTCCAGCTGTCTTTCATCGGGCACCGGGTGTCCGGGCTCAAGCCGCACCTGATAGGTCACGCGGGCAAGCGGCCCGGTATCGAAACTTGGCGCGAAATGCGTCACCTTGCCAGCAAATGCCTGCTCAAGCTTGAGCGTGATGCGTTTGCGAAGGTCGGTGTCATAGGCCTCGCGTGGGATAAAGACGATGGCGGTGACAAACCGGTCGAACTCATCATAACGCAGGAACAAACGCGCGCGCGGGCGACCGATCAGACCCAGTGCGCCGAGCAGCATCGGTGTCAGGGTCGCGCTGTCGGTTTGCAACAGCTCATCGCGCGGCCATGTCTCCAGCAGATTGGCGAGCGCCTTTTCGCTATGGCCGCCATGGCTCGCGCCGGAAGCGGCGATCACATCGCGAACACGCCGGCTGATCAGCGGGATCGAACGCGCAGTTTCGTCATAGGCATCGGCCGTGAACAGGCCAAGGAACCGGGTCTCGCCGCACACGCAGCCATCTGTGTCATAGTGTTTGATGCCGACATAATCGGCGTTGACGCGGCGATGGACGCGGCTGATCATGGTCGACTTGGCGATAATCAGCGGGTCGGGACGTTGCAGGAATGCGCCGATTTCCGGCGTCAGAACTGTCGGTTCAGAAGACCGGTTGAGGACGTTGAGATCCTCATCACGCAGCAGGCCGAGATTGGAGCCCTCAACCATTTCCGGCTCTTCAGGCAACACATCGCCGCCATCATCCCGCGCAAACACATAAGTGCGCTTGCCGAGAAACACGAAATGCTCAGCTTCCAGCCATTCCAGGAATGCGATTGCCTCCAGGCGGGGTTCATCATCGACCTGTTTCTCGCTGGCAAGCCGATGCACCTCATCACGCATCGCGCCGCGCATGGCGTGAAAATCGTCCACCACGCGGGCGACATCATTGAGTGTCGCGCGGGCTTCGTGTTCCAGCTGGCCGGCCTCCTCGCCAGTCAGGACAGGAAGATGGATCTGGATGGTCGAATACCGGCGCTCATCTCCGTGCGAAACAACCGGATGAAACAGCGCCAACACTTCAAGCCCTTGCGCCGCGCAGGCATTGAGCAGCGAATCGACCAGGAACGGCATGTCCGGTCCGACCGCTTCCAGCAGCGAACGCGAGGCGGGCTGCGCGTCTTCCTCGCCAGCCGGGCGCACCCGCACATCGGCGCGATCCGCCACCATCTGGGCGCTGGCATATTGCCAAAGCCCTTCTGCGAACGCGTCAATGTCGGCGGGACTGAAGTCACCGACATCCTCGCCCGCGGCCTCGGAACGGAATTGCCGAAAAAGCTGCTCTCTGAGATCAATCACCGGCATGCTGTCAGCTGACATGGAATCTTGTCCCCGAAAATGCTTCGCTGAAAACACATTACCGGTCTGTCAGCGGCTCAGCAATCGCTGGCACAATCAAGTCCGCGTATTGATGCAAATCCTGAAAAAAGTGGGCCCGCCGAACGGGGACATGTTCAGCGGGCCCTACAGGCCTCATCCGCAGGCTGGGTGGGGGGACGCACGCGGAGGCCTGATTTCATTACTGTTTGGTCAGTTTCTTCATATAACTGACACGATATGTATATGGAATAATCTGGCGGTGTCTGCAACAGCAAATCGCACCAAACTTGTCGCATAACCTCATTGTGATCGCACATCTTGCGCATCGCCTGAATAATCCAGGCGTGGACGGCCATTCGATGACAGCAGGACCGCGACCCAGCGGGTTGATTTGGACTGCGCACAGAAAATCATCACCAGCACCGTCAGCGGTGCGGACAGGAACATGCCCGGAATCCCCCAGATCGCCCCCCAGACGGCAAGTGAAAGCAGGACCACCAGCGCCGACAGGTTCAGCGATTCGCCCATCATGCGCGGCTGCAGGAAATTGCCGATAGAGAACTGCCAGAAACTGACCACGGCAAAGGCAAGCGCTGCAAAGACATAGGAGTCCTGTGGCTCGATACCCGGCACCCAGGCCGGCACTTGCGGCTGCACCAGCGCGAACAGTGGCGGCACCACCGCAGCCACCACCGAACCCAGCGTAGGGATATAGTTCAGCACGAACACCAGCGCCGACAGGAACAGGGCATTGTCAACGCCCAGCACACGCAGCGACAGATAGGTCAGCAGGGTAATCAGCGCCGAAATGGCTGTTTGTGTCCACAAATAGCTCTCAATGCCTCGGCGCGCCGCTTCAGACACGGCACGCGACATTTCCCGCCGCTCACGCCCAATGAAAATGCGGTCCATCTTTCGCGGCCAGTTCGACTGCGCAAGAAACAGGAAAGCGATATAGATGACGATCAGCAACAGATCGCTCGACAATTCCCCGATTTCATTGGCGATTGTGCCGGCCAGCCGCTGACCGGTGTCATTGAACAGAAGCTGCGTCAGGCTCGGTGCATCCTGCATGCCGAGCACGCCATATCCATCTGCAATCAGCTGATTGATGCGGCGCTCATAATCAGCAGAGTTGTCACCGCCAAATTGCGCGATCCCTCGCGCCATCAGGGCAATGAAGCCGACAAATCCGCTGATAACGATAAAGATTGCCACCAACCGGCACGCGCGCAGATGAATGAATGGAATTTTCGCCGCTATCGTGCGGGCAAAGCCCTCAATGATCAGGAACAGAAACACCGCCAGCGCGAACGGGGCCATGATCGCCCGGCCAAAATACAAAAGCGCGATGATCACCCCGGTCGCGATGATCCAGATACCGGTGCGCGTCGAACTGTCCATGGCGGTTTGCCCCTCAGTTGTCCCACGAATTCGAAACCGGGAAACCAGCCGTGCGTCAAGACCGTCAGCGCGCGAGCTGCCCTGGCAGGCTGCCTGAAAAACGCATATTCAGGTTTTCCTCGTCCTTTAAAGGCTCGCTTCGCTCGCACCTCACCGATGAGGAAAACCAATGAGATTCCTCATCGAAGAGGAGCGGACGGGACGGCCGCGTCTCGAAGGATCGGCTGCGTGAACTGGTTTTTCAGCCGCCTGCTAGCTGTAGCGCGCTTCCACCCGCTCGCCCGCCTTGCCTTCGGCCACAGCGGTGAGGCTTTCGGCAAGGTCGGACAGATACTGCTCGGCGACATCGCCATGTTTTGGCGACAGCATCAGGTGCAGGCTTGGCGGCTCTTTTGTCACCGAGGTGAACCAGCCGCGCCGATAGATCTCGCCGTAGATGGCAAAGGGATGCACGCTCGGATGCGAAAACGCCATCAGGCCCAGCATCGGCGCACCAACAATCTCGAAGCCGAGCCGGCGTACGCCGTCCTCGATCCGCTCGCGCGTGGCACAGACCTGCCCCTGAAGGGCGCGGTAGCCCTCGATGCCGAGATGGTTCATTACCGCCCAGGCGGCCGAAATCGCTCCGCCCGGCCGCGTGCCTGCCAGCGTCGGGGTTTTCATCGGCGCACCTGACCAGCCATCCATGTCGAACGGCATGTGTTCGTAAAGCGCCTGCGAGCGGAACAAGACCGTCGATGCCCCCTTGGCGCAATAGCCGTATTTGTGCAGGTCCGCCGACATGGATTGCACCGCGTCAATTTCGAAGTCGAAAGGCGGGACAGCCACGCCATTCATCCGGGCAAATGGCGCGAAATAGCCCCCGACACAGGCATCGACATGCAGCCAGACACCCTTGCGCGCGGCCGCCCGCCCCAGCGCCTCGATCGGATCGATGATCCCGTGCGGAAAATTCGGCGCCGAACCGACCGTCATGATCGTGTCGGCGTCCATGGCCGCTTCCATCGCTGCGACATCCATGCCCCAGCTGCCATCGCCGAGCAGGGCCGTGCGGCGCACCTCGATATCCATCAGGTGTGCCGCCTTGTCGAAAGCGAGATGTGCGGAATTGGCCAGCACGATATTCGCCCGCCCGCTCGACCTGCCCTGCGCGCGGGCAAAGTCGCGGGCGGTCTTGAGCGCCATGGTGATCGAGTCCGTTCCCCCCGATGTCATCGCACCGGTTGCCCCTTCCGGCCCGTGCAGCAGGCCGAGCGCCATCGAGATCACGTCCTTTTCCATCTGCGCCAGCGACGGAAAGGCGAGCGGTCCCAGCCCGTTCTCGGCCATATACAGCCCATAGGCCTCATGCTGGATGTGTGAGATTTCCGGTCCGGCATTAAAGACATAGACGGCGGTCTTGCCATCGCGCCATTTCGCATCGCCGCCACCCCGCGCGATCATTTCCGCCCTGATCTCGGGCCAGGGGCGGCCCTTTTCCGGCATCTGCATGGTGTCTTCCTCCCGCTTGTCGGCTGTCCTCGCTTCAAGCATGCTAAACCGGATTGCAAACAAAAACAGCCATGGAGAGCGCAGCCGATGGGCATTTATCTCAGACAGGTCTGCCTTGTCGCCGAACAGCTTTCCCCTGTCGCCGATGACCTGCGCGATGTCTTTGCCCTCAACACCGCGCATATTGATCCGGAAGTGGCGCATTTCGGGCTGGAAAATGTCCTGCTCGCGGTTGGCAGCCAGTTCATCGAGATTGTTGCGCCGACACGCAATGGCACGCCGGCCGGGCGATACCTGCAACGGCGTGGCGGCGATGGCGGCTATATGGTGATCGGGCAGGTCGCGACCCGCGAGGAGCAGGCGCGCGTGCGTGCGCGTGCGGCGAGCCATCATGTCCGGGTCGCTTGGGAAAGCGACCGGCCGGACTGGACAATCATGCAACTGCATCCTGGCGACATGCGCGCAGCCTTTTTCGAGGTTGACTGGCAGGCACCGTTCGAGCCGGAGGGCCACTGGTGGCCGGCGGGTGGGAATGGCTGGCAGGCCAGCGCTTCCACGCAGGCTGTCAGCGCCATTGCCGGGCTGGAATTGCAAGGCCCGGACCCGGACGCACTGGCCAGCCACTGGGCCGCTATTGCCGGCACGGATGTCGGAAGTGAAAACGGCCAGCCCATCGTGCGGCTCGAAAACGCGTCTCTTCGCTTCGTGGCCGATACGGACGGGCGCGGCCCGGGACTTGGCGGCGTCGATATTGCTGCGAAGGACCGCAACGGCATTGTTGACCGCGCGCGCAAACGCAATCTTGTGGTCAATGGCAACACGCTGGAACTTGGCGGCGTGCGGTTCCGGCTTTGCTGATGGGGTGGCGCTTGTCGTGTCAATGAGCAACTGGACGAACAATTCGTTCCGACCGCCAAGTTGTCGCCAACGATCTTTTGTCGGGGCGGATGACCAAAGATTTCAATTTCCCGCCGGTCTCGTGCATCATGCAAGGCAGACCAACTTGATGATATAGACTTTTCAAAGGCACTTGTTCATTTTGGATTCATCTGGATTCTTCGTAACCTCTCCGGGAAGAGAACCAAGCGTGGAGCAACAATATGCGGATTTCAATCTTGGCTGGACTTTGTTCGGCTGCCCTCCTGATCGCGACAAATGGACCAGCCAGCGGGCAGAACGCGAACCTGACAGCCGCTGAACGCCAGTTCGTTGATGCCTTGGACAAAGGCGACATGGAAAAAGCCAATTTTTACGCTTCTGAGGGATTTGTTGATCCTGCGAACCTGTCCACCGGAAAATCGCTCGAGTCATATTTATATGGAGGCTGGGGCTGCAAAGACTGGCAATCGGGAAACTGCACGCCCGCTCTGGACGGAGCTATTTTTGTCCTCGGAATGGGAATTCACGTAAACAAGCCAATCCGCGAAGGCAAACGTCCGATGACCTATGTGTGCTGGGGCAATTATGTCGGGGTCAACAATTCAAGACTGCTTATCGAAAGAGGAGCGGATGTCGAATTCTTCGACAATGACGGATTCACGCCACTCCACTACTGTGTCACACGCAGCCATGGAACCTATGGTGGCAGCCGATCGAGCTGGGATGATCACCGGGCGGTCATGGACAACCTCATAAACGCTGGGGCTGGCGTAAACAGACGGTCGACGAGTCTTGTTGCTGGTCGTCACGTTTCCTATCGTGAGATGTATGGCACTGCGAACACGCCTCTGATGATGGCTGTTGATTATATGGGTCTCATCGACAATCGCGACTGGAATACAATCGAATACCTGATTGAAAAGGGAGCAGATGCAACTGCGATAGATGGAAATGGCTTCGCGGTTGCCAACTATATCGCCTATCCCGACCGAAACCGGAAGTATCAGCCGACCCTCGACCTCCTGACCTTGCTGCACAAGGCGGGTGCTGACATCATGCACACGACTCCGAATGGCAAAAATCTCTACACACTCGCAGTCGACAAGGGTGAGTTGGAATTTGCCATGCAGATTCGCGCGATATCCGAAACGCCGCGTTAGATCGCGCGAATCGAGCAACGAACACGGCACCCGACGTTCGAGGGGCTACTTTTTCATGTTTCGACCGTTCATGTTAGCGCGATGAGCAAGTTCAGCGCGTCAAGAGGACACCTCACATGAAAACCCGCGCCGCCGTCGCCTTTGAAGCGAAGACACCGCTTGAGATTGTCGAACTCGACCTTGAAGGCCCGAAAGCCGGTGAGGTTCTGGTGGAGATCATGGCGACCGGCATCTGCCACACCGATGCCTACACGCTCGACGGGCTCGATTCAGAGGGCATTTTCCCCTCCGTGCTCGGCCATGAGGGCGCAGGCATTGTGCGCGAAGTTGGCGCGGGCGTGACCAGCGTGGCGCCGGGCGACCATGTCATCCCGCTCT
>CAYUEM010000143.1:0-7293 GCA_964442925.1 uncultured Hyphomonadaceae bacterium | reverse complement strand
GCGCGTCGTCGAGCGCAATCTTGGCATCCAGCCCACCATTCGCGTGCGGCCCGGCTGGCCCGTGCGCGTGGTCGTGACCCGCGACCTCATCCTCAGACCCCATCCCCAAGGAGCCACAAGATGACCCTACGCCTTGACCGCCTTCCCGACCGCACGCCGGTGCGCATGAGCCTCTCGGTCGATCCCGAGCTGGCCAGCGCCCTCAGCGATTACGCCGAAATCTACCGCCAGACCTATGGCGCGGAGGAAAAGCCCGAAGCGCTGATCCCGGCCATGATCGAAAGCTTCCTGGCCTCGGACGCCGGGTTCAAGCGGGCGCGCCGCGCCCTTCACGCCAATGCCAGCAACGAAAGGTAATCCCATGGCACAGATCGGCACGTTCACCCTGAAAGATGGCAGCTATACCGGCACCATCCGCACCATGACCATCAACGTCAAAGCCCAGCTTGTCCCCAATAGTGACAAGACCTCAGACGGCGCGCCCGACTTCCGGCTCTATGCCGGCGGCGCAGAACTTGGCGCCGCCTGGCGCCAGGAAAGCAAGGACGGTGAGACGCCCTACCTTGCGGTCAGGCTCGACGATCCAAGCTTTGCGAGCCCGATGCGCGCCGCCTTCTTCGAGAACGAGACCGAAGGCACCGGCGTCATGGTCTGGAACCGGGCAAAAGCTGGCTGAACCCATGTCAACGCGGCCAGGGCAAGCAGATGTCGATCTCTGATGAAGACCTCGAAACAGCGCGCCGCATTGCCGCCGAGGTCGTGCAGGTGATGGGCGAGCGGTACTGGCCGTTGTTTGAGCTTCTCGACTCTGAGCACAGCCTGCGCAGGACGCGCCGGGAACGGTTCCACGACTGCCTGCAACACCTGCCTGGACCGGGCCCGCGCCGCCGCAAGCGTCGACCCTAGCCGGCCTGTCGGACCGGAGCCATTTCCGATCAGGTTGAAGCATATCCTGCATGCCGTAGATGCCATGCGCATTCCTGTGGTGTGCAGGCGGTCAGGGCGGATGCGATGGCGGGAAGCGAATATACATCATCACCGCCGAGCGGATGATCGCGGGCGAAGTCTTGAAGTAACGGAATGGATTGCTCATCGGTGAAAGCTACGAAGCGAGGTAGGGCGCTTCAGGCGGTTTTCTTCTGACAGAAACCGATGACACTTCCGGCACGCGGGGGCGAACCGCACTTGGTTTGATCTGTAATATTTTTTGGTTATCCTGAACACACCGAAGCCGAGAGGAGGTGCCGCATGTCCCGCACAACCACCATGACTGTCCGCGTCAGCGGGGCCCTCAGCGAGTTTGTGGCGACGAATGTCGGCGAGGGCGGCGCGTACGAAAACGTCAGCGAATACATCCGGGATCTCATTCGTCGCGACAAGGAACGCACGGAACGCGAGGCCTTTGATCGCCTGAAGGCGGAGCTCCACCGCGCCTTCGCAGCGCACGAGGACAGCTATATGCCTTTGACCGCGGCCGAGGTGATCGCCCGGAACCGGAGCTGACCCGATGGCAATCCGCGTCCAGGATGCGGCCTCAATGCGCCTCGATGCAATCTACCGGTACACCCGCGACCGCTGGGACGAAACGCAGGCCGAGAGCTACATCAACGGTCTATTCGCCGCCTTCGAGCAAATCTAAACACGCGGTGTCACATCAAGGCCGGTGCCGGCAGAGTTCGGGATGGAGGGGTTTTTTTCCGCTACGAGCGCCATTTCGTCTACTGGCGACGGCTTGCCAATGGCGACATCGGGATCGTCACCATCCTGCCCGAGCGCATGCACCAGATTGACCGCTTCAAGGAAGACTTTGGCTGAGCGTCTGGCTCAAAACTCCCCGGCTGGCATTGTCATTAGAAAACCGCTTGACGCGCCCAGCCTGGCGTTATCAAAGGAACTGACTTTAAGTCCACAAAAGCGGTTTTTCGGTTCCATCGGCGTCCGAAAAGTCGCTTATACTCAATGGGTATCGTTGAGGGACATGTGATGCGAATTCAGCCGTCAAAGTTTCTTTGACAACTCCGATGTGAAGTCTGGTCATTGCCAGAACCTATCCTACAAGTTTTGCTGTGACAGGATCGAAGGGGTATTTCCATGACAACAGCGATCATGAGCATTACGGCAATCGGCGGGTCCGATGGTCGCCGGCCTTTGATAATGGGGGCCATTGCACAAGCTGGTGTCGGCTATTTTTATGGGCATCTCGACCGCTGGGTCGCTCTTTATGACAATCGCGAGCTCGGCAAGCCCATACGCTTGCGTGATCCCAGAACTGACACCTTCGATGATAACGGTGAGATCACCCGCGAGGGCCGCGTTGATGTTCTGGGCCGGATCCAGGATACAAAGCTTGCCCTTTATTATGGCAGCACGATCGGTCGGACCATTGTGTCCAGAGACGACGTGGCTCACCGCGAGGAATACGTGGTTGATCCCAGCGCCATCGCGCATTTTGCTGAAGCCTGTCGGTTGACGTACCAAAACGAACGCGCGCTTGGCCGCCTTGTCGCCGAGGTGGCCCAACAAAGGCGCGCAGTCGATCCTGCCACCATGGTCGTCAATCTTGATCTTTAAGGAAGGCGATGGCGGTAGTGTAAAGTCGGTGCTGTTAGTTTTGCGGGGGTGGGACTGTCAACGCCGGAGTAAGATCCGGCCACAGGGCGGCGCAAAAACCGGCCACTTTGGGTCTGGGTGTAACGCGCGGCACGAGGCGCGCGTTGCGCCCTGCGTGGGCGCTGTCCCGCACGGACATTGGCGTAACAACACGTTCATCGCCCGGCTGCGCAATGACTTCATCGATGCCCTCATGCTGATCGAAGGCGCGATGGACGGGGAGGCCTTCTGCGCCTGGGTGGAACAGATGCTCGCGCCAACCCTTGCCGCAGGTGACATTGTGATTTGCGGCAATCTCAGCGTCCGCAAGAACGCAAAGGCACGAGCTGCCATTAAGGCACGCGGTGCAGAGCTGCGTTTCCTGCCCGCCTATTCGCCGGACCTCAATCCGGTCGAAAAGGTCTTCGCCAGGATCAAGGCCCTCGTGCGCAGTGCGGACGCGAGGAGCGCAGATACCCTCGGCACCGCCATCGCATCCGCCCTGACCGCCTGCACACCGCAGGAATGCGCATGTCATCTACCGCATGCAGGATATGCTCAACTTGATCGGAAATGACTTTAGCCGGCCCGTACCACTGGCGCGCGCTCGGGAAACGCCTCGTCGATGCGGGCGAAAACGACCGGCGAGAACGGATGGGCAATTTTCAGCAATTCATCGCGCCGGTAGGCCATGGACCCGCCATCGCCATAACTCGGCCTTGTGTTGCTATGTCCCATCAGCAGGCAGCGCAGGCCATAATCGATATTGGCTTCCTGCATGCGTTGCTCAAAGGCATGGCGAAGGGAATAAATCACATGGTCCTCAGTCGGGAAGAGGCCTCGCGTGCGGAACGCCTTCATCATGTTGGCGGAGAAAAGCTCGCTGCGGTCGTGATAGTGCGGAAAGCCTTCGGGAGATCGCCGCGCCGCCTCCAGCGCGACCCCGACCAGCGGTATGTCGCGGATGGAGGCTTCGGTCTTGATCTCGCGCTTCTCGCGCGGCCGGATCGAGATGAAGGCCACGTCCTGGTCGAGATGGATGTCGCCGGGACCCAGATTGATGATCTCGCTCGGCCGGCAGCCGGTTTCAATCAGTATGTAGGTGATGAGTTGCAGCTCGGCGCGCAGACCGAGGAGTGCGCCTGGCGCCAGTATCCTTGCCCTGACCCAGTCATCGGCAAAAGCGGGAACCTCGGTTCGCGATCTGGCCTTGAAGAACAGGTTGCGAAACGGATTTGGCCGGTTTTCATCACCAATATGCTTGTGATAAGCACTGTAAAGCAGCCTGATATTGCCGATATGCCGGTTGGCGGTGTTAGGCTTGACGCACTTGCCGTCGGCTGATCCCGCCGTCACCCGCTCCGCCCAATAGCGGTGATAGGCCAGCGCATGCTCGCGTGTGATCTCGCTGAGCTTCAGATCGCCGACCTGCTGGATGAAATAGCTGATCGAAAGGCGCTTGACCTTGCGCCATTGATAAGCCTGCGCCTTGGATTTGCCATACTGGTCGTCAATCGCGATGTCGCTGAGATAGAGCTCAAGCGCTTCGCTGACAGTGACGCCGGGTTCCTCGACACCGCCAAGCAACGCCTCGACCTTGCGTGGCTGCAGGTCGCCCTGGGTGCGGCCCTGTTCATTGACCGCCAGAAGACGATTGACGATGTCTTCAACGTCCTTGGTTCCGATCAGCTGGTCGAGCGGTCGATACCGGAAACCCGAAGCGAGCGCGGCGGTGCGTGCCGCCTCGTAGCGACGCAAGGCCAGGCTTCTTGAGCCCTCCCCACCAGCCTCGCCGAGCGCCATGGCCGACCAGAAGGTCTCGTCGGCAGCGGCAAGCTCATTGCGGCGCATCCGGGCGGTTTCCAGCGAGGTGGTCCCCAGCGCCATCCGGATCGTGCCGCGCGAGTCATAATGCTCATATTTCTTTGGCACCCGGCGATAATAGTGCCAGTGCTCACCTCTTCGGCGCAGGTGCCGGTCATCCGATCGCGATCTCATCATTTGACTTTGTAGCACAAAATGAGCGCAATTTGTAGCACAAAATGTGCTACAGTCAGACAGTGCCTTTTAGCAATAACCGCTAATGCGTTGTTTTTTTTCTCAATTTTTTGATTAAAACGACGAAAGTTGGTGCGGATGAAGGGACTCGAACCCCCACGCCTTGCGGCGCTTGGACCTAAACCAAGTGCGTCTACCAGTTCCGCCACATCCGCATTGCTGTACAAGCTGAAACAGCTATTCAACATGCCCGCGCTTGGCAAGACAGTCGGCCAGAATCCCCGGTATCGCAGCGGACAAATCCTCTGAGATCAGGCCTGGACCAAGCCGGATGCCGGCTTCTCCATGCAGCCATGCCGCGGCGCAGGCGGCCTCGAAAGCGGCCATTCCCTGCGCGCGCAGCCCGCCAATCCATCCGGCCAGCACGTCGCCGGAGCCCGCCGTGGCCAGCCAGCGGCTGGCATGCGTGTTGACCCTGGCGCGCCCGTCCGGAGCAGCGATCACTGTGTCGGGACCTTTCAGCAGGACAACGCAGCCGGCCTTGCGGGCGGCCATGCGCGCCGCCTCGATCCGGTTCGGCGCAGTCTCCAACAGGTCGCCGAAAATCCGCCGGAACTCGCCGGGATGCGGGGTCAGCACATCGCCGGTGCGAAGGGCAGCGCACAGCGTGTCGGGGTCATCGCGGAAAACCGTCAGTGCGTC
The DNA here is from genome assembly GCA_964442925.1 of uncultured Hyphomonadaceae bacterium. Taxonomy (GTDB): domain Bacteria; phylum Pseudomonadota; class Alphaproteobacteria; order Caulobacterales; family Hyphomonadaceae; genus UBA5336. The sequence goes on along the minus strand of CAYUEM010000143.1, from coordinate 2,004 downwards.
TGCGTCCAGCACGCAGAAACAGCCCGTCGCCAGCAGGCCTAAAGTGTTGGCGCGGGTGTCTTCGCTAACGCCCGCAGCAGGTCCGATCACCGCGCAGTCGGCCTCCTTCGCGATCCCTGCCAGACTTTCACTGCCGGCAAAGGCGCGCACCATGATCGCAGTGACATGGCTGGCATTGACCAGGAGTGCCGAGGGCGGCGAGCACAGTGTCACCAGTCCTGCCCCGACCCGCAGGCCGGCCATCGCTGCGAGTCGCGCTGCGCCGGTATTTGCCGGTCCGCCCGTGACGCAAATCAGCCGTCCGCGCGCATGCTTGTGCGCCTCGATGCCGGGAACCGGCAGCGCCTCCAGCCAGTGTGAGGGATCATTGCGGCGCACCTGCAAGCCGGCGGGCACACCGATATCGGCGATTTCGACCCGCCCGCAAAGACCAGCGCCCGGCTGCAGGACGTGTGCAGGACGCAGCGCGGCGAAGCTGACCGTCAGGTCTGCGCCAAAGACCGCTCCGAGAGGTTTGCCGGTCAGCCCGTCCAGTCCCGAAGGCACATCCACGCTCAGCGTCGGCAGGCGGCGCACGGCAAGGCTCGCAGCGGGGCCTTCGAGTGGTCGCGAAAGCCCGCCGCCAAACAGCGCATCAAGAACGATATCCGGTTCACATTCCAGCGCGCTGGCGAGCGGCGCAACCGGCTGGTTCCAGCCTGCCGCCGCGCGGGCGGCATCGCCGGACAAATTCCCGGTCTCGCCGAGCACAAAGACACGAACGCTGCGACCGGCATCGGCCAGCATGCGCGCAGCAATCAGGCCGTCTCCGCCATTTCCACCCGGCCCGCACAGGACATGCACCTCGCCTTCAGGCCAGCGCGCTTGCAACGCCTTTGCGACCGCATCGCCGGCGCGCTGCATCAGTGTGAAAGACGGCGTGCCGGCCGCGATGATTGCAGCCTCGGCGGCACGCATCTGGTCAGGGGTCAGGATCGGATTGGGCATGTGCCCCACTTCATACGCGCCGGGCAGAAAATGGGAAACGTCTCTTTTGTCGCCGAGGGCGACCGGGAAAGGGAAAAAGCAGGCTTTGGTCGCAATGCCGCCTGAATGACAGCGCCACAGGAAAGACCCTCCGCCGCGTCCCGACCACCCTGGACTTTCGTTCCGGCTTTACTGACCGCAGGCCCGGATGCCCTCATCATCTCCGCGCAGTGCATGGGCAACCTCTACCGGTTCATCGCTTGCCAGCAGCACGACGCCGGCTTGCGCCAGGGCGGAATATTCCGACAGGTCGCCATCGGCGCGCCAGACATCGTCGAGCCGTTCACCGGGACGCCCGAGCGTTCCGAAGGCCGGCTCGATATCGACGCCGCGCAAGGCCTCAAAGGCCTGCGGGTCAGGCTGGGTGTTACCGGTCCATGCAATCAGGTTTTCGCGCGCAAGGCCTGCACGTGCCAGAGCGTCGATGTCTGCCGGGCGCGTCGCATCGACCGTCATCATCATGTCGGGCGCAAACCTTGCCAATGCGCGCGCCTGACCCTCGGTATAGGCAATCAGGATGACATGGTCCTCAGCCCCGGCTGCACGCACGGCATTGATCATGGTTTCGTAACTGACCGAGCGCTTGGCATCGAGTTCCAGCACCGCGCCGGCCTCCACCGCCCAGTCAAGCGCCTGCGACAGGCGGGGCGGCGCAAAATCGGTTTTGCGGCCATCATTATCGACCAGCCGGGCGCTGCGAATCTCGCTCCATTGCAACTCAGCGGCTCGGCCAAGCCCGGTCGTGGTGCGCTCCAGCGTGTCGTCATGCAGCAGGAACTGCACGCCGTCAGCGCTCTCGGCGACATCGACCTCGAACATCATCAAGCCCTGATCGAAATTGGCCTGCAGCGTTTCCAGCGCGTTTTCCGGAAAGCCCGGTACAGGCCCGCCGCGATGGGCGGCGATGACCAGCCCGCCCTCTTCGCGCAGGCAGTCGAACCATTCCGGCAGGCGCGCACGGGCGCTGATCTCTTCGCC
>CAYUEM010000142.1:0-7296 GCA_964442925.1 uncultured Hyphomonadaceae bacterium | reverse complement strand
GTCTCCGGCCGTTGTGCGCACCGGGGTCAGGAAGCTGGCAATGCCAGGCGCACTCTGCACGATCAGCAGAGCGACGGCGAGCGCAATCAGGACGCCAAAGAACAGCCGGCGTGCGGGCCGTTTGCGTGCGACCGCTCGGCGGGATCGGGCCATGACTGTCTGCGCTCCTCGTGCTCCATGCCGCAATGACATGACATGATTCTCGTGCCCAGCCGCTCACCGATCTTGTATCAGATCTGCCCGATCAGACTTCCGGGCTCAGAACTGATTTCATCCTTGGATAATTCTCTAGCACGACTCCGCACCCGTTGACGACGCATCTCAGCGGATCATCGGCCAGCATGACCGGCAGTTTTGCCTGCTCGCGGATCGCTGTGTCGAGATTGCGCAGCAATGCGCCGCCACCGGTCAGAACAATCCCGCGGTCAACAATATCGGCGGCCAGTTCCGGCGGCATCGCCTCCAGCGCCGTCTTGACGGCATCGACAATCGCGCCAACCGGTTCCGACAGGGCGTCTGCGACCATTTCCTCGGTGATTTCAGCTTCCTTGGGAACACCATCCATCGTTCCGCGCCCGCGCACGGTCAGTGCCATTCCGGGGCCGTTTTCCGGCCGGGTGGCACTGCCGATTTCCTTCTTGATCCGCTCTGCGGTCATCTCGCCGATCAGGATTTTCCGCTCCCGGCGCAGATACTGGACAATCGCCTGGTCCATCTTGTCGCCGCCGATGCGGACCGAGCGGGAATAGACAATTCCGCCAAGCGAGAGCACCGCGACTTCCGATGTGCCCCCGCCAATATCGACAACCATCGAACCGGCCGGTTCCTCGATCGGCAGATTGGCCCCGATGGCCGCGGCCATCGGCTCCTCGATCAGTTCGACCTGACGCGCACCGGCCGCGAGCGCGGACTGATGAATTGCGCGGCGTTCCACGCTTGTCGCTGAACTGGGTACACAGATAATGATCAGCGGAGAGATGAAGGCGCGGCGATTGTGCACCTTGCGGATGAAATGCTTGATCATCTCCTCAGCGACATCGAAATCAGCGATCACGCCGTCGCGCATCGGCCGGATGGCTTCCATGTTCACCGGCGTCTTGCCGAGCATGGCCTTGGCCTGTTCGCCCACTGCATAGACGATCTTGCGACCGCCCTGTGTCATATAAGCCACCACTGAGGGCTCATCGAGCGTTACGCCCTGGCCCTTGACATAGACCAGTGTGTTGGCTGTCCCCAGGTCGATAGCCATGTCGGTCGACAACATGCCCAAAAGAGAGCCGATCATTTTTTGTCCGCCGTTTTTCTCGCACCAAGCATGTCATGCCCCTGATGTGCGGTGTGGATGAGTTTCTCCCAGTCCGTATACATCTGTGCCGTTTAAATCAGATTAAAGCAAGAATCATGAAGCACAAGATTGGAACGTGGCGTTCTATATGCGAATTGATGCTTGCGCCTGCGCGGTCGTCTGAACGGCCCAGTTCGGGCGACCTGCCTCCACGCCACAGGCGAAACAGAACCATCCGTTCCGTCTATTCCGGCAGAGAAACGGTGCAGATCAGGCCGCCAGACGCTTGCGCCGGCGGGCCTCAAGCTTGTTGAGCGCATGGATATACGCCTTGGCACTGGCCACGAGCGTGTCGACATGCCGCGCGCGACCGACCGCCATGATGCCTTCGCCCTTGAGCCTTACGGTCACATCAGCCTGCGCGTCGGTTCCACCGGTCACGGTATGGACCTGAAACATGTCGAGCTTGCCATCATGGGCAAGCACTGCGCGGATCGCCTTGAACACCGCATCGACAGGCCCATTGCCACTTGCTTCGGCGGCGTGCGGCTCACCGTCGATCTCAACTGCAATGCTCGCCGTCTGCGGCCCTTCGGTGCCGGCGACGATGTTCAGCCGTGTCAGAACGATACGTTCGCCTTCAGCAGCAAGCTGTTCGTCGACAATCGCGATCAGGTCATCATCGAACACATGTTTCTTGGCATCGGCGAGCGCCTTGAACCGGACGAAGGCATCCTTCAGCGCGCCATCATCAAGCTCATAACCGAGCGACCTGAGCTTGTCGCGCAAAGCCGCCCGACCGGAATGCTTGCCCATCACCAGATTGGTTTCGGCCACACCGACATCTTCCGGGCGCATGATCTCATAGGTCTGGGCGTTTTTCAGCATTCCGTCCTGATGGATCCCGCTTTCATGTGCAAATGCGTTCTTGCCGACAATTGCCTTGTTGAACTGCACCGGGAAGCCGGTGACACGCGACACCATCTGGCTGGCGCGCGAGAGTTTGGACGCATCAATCTGCGTGCTGAACGCCAGCGTATCGGCACGCACGCGCATCGCCATGACAATTTCTTCCAGCGCAGCATTGCCGGCGCGCTCGCCGAGCCCGTTGATCGTGCATTCGACCTGCCGCGCACCATTGGCCACCCCTGCCAGGGAATTTGCGACAGCCAGGCCGAGATCATTATGGCAATGGGTCGACCAGACCACCTTGTCACTGTCCGGGATCGCCTCGATCAGGGCCCGGATCAGCGCGCCATATTCATCGGGATGGGAGTAGCCGACCGTGTCGGGCACATTGATCGTTGTCGCGCCCGCCATGATTGCGGTGTCGATGGCCTTGCAGAGAAAATCAAACTCTGTGCGCGTGGCGTCTTCCGCGCTCCATTCGACATCATCGACGAGATTTCGCGCCTGCGCGACGGAGCGGCCCACCGCCTCCAGCACCGCATTGGCACCCATTTTCAGCTTGTGTTTCATATGCACAGGGCTGGTCGAAATAAATGTGTGAATGCGCGGGCGCACCGCCCGGCGCACCGCTTCGCCGCAACGCGAGATATCGGCCTCACTGGAGCGGGCCAGTCCGCAGATGATCGCTGATTTCGCATTGCGGGCGATCTCGCTGACCGCCTCGAAATCGCCGGGCGATGCGGCGGGAAAGCCCGCTTCGATGGCATCGACGCCCATGTCTTCCAGCAGGGCGGCAAGCTCGATCTTTTCACGAAGGGTCATGGATGCGCCGGGGCTTTGCTCGCCATCGCGCAGTGTGGTGTCGAAAATACGGATATGCGGGAGTTTCTGGGTCATATGGGCGGCCGGATTGCTGGAGAAGTTGAAGCGCTGAACGTCACCCCTGGCCGCGCCGGCTACATTCAGAGCCGGGCCGTATCCGGCCAGGGGCCGGTAAGTTCCAGAAGAGGCAATTTGTTCCTCATCACAAGACTAATTACCCGCCGTCGTGGCACTGTCAACCGGCGCTTCACCTTCCGGCGAAAGCTTTTGCCCCTGCCCCCTCAACCTGCGGCGCGCGAACAGGACCAGCAGGATCCAGATCGCCAGGGCACTGAGCGCCGCCAGTCCGGCCAGGACCGGCTGGCCATCAAACGCCGACATGATCGAGGTGCCGGCAAAGGCGACAAGTGTCAGCTTCGGCAGGATACCGAGCGCCATGCCGGCGAAGAAATGGCTGAACCGCGCATGGCTGACACCGAAAATCATGTTGACCAGCAAGAACGGACCCGTCGGAACATTGCGCACAATAGCGCTGGCCGCGAACGCATTGCGGCCAATGAAGCTCGACAACCGGTTGGCGAACTGGCCGCCATGGCGTCGCACAGTCTCCTCGCCGGCCAGCCGCCCAAGCCAGAAATCCAGCGCTCCGGACACAAGTGTGGCAACCCATGCAAAGGCAAACCCTGTCAGCGGTCCGAAGGAAAAAACTGCCAACCCGATCAGCACGAATTGCGGAACACCCAGAAAAGCCGAAACGCAGAAAATCACCACCAGAGCCGGCAATCCCCACGGGCCGACCGCCAGCTCGCTCAGTGTGGCGCGCATCGCCGTAACATCGAACAATGCGCCGGTCTTGCCGATCACGAAGATCGCAATCACCATGGTAAAGAGCAGGATCGACACCCAGACCGTGCGCGCTGCGCTGGCATCAAGGCGCCGGAGAAAACGCGGCAACTCACTCATCGCGCCATTGGGCCCGTCGCGCATGCCGCGTCAAGCGGTCAGAGGCAGGATGAAGCACGCCTCGCCGGGTTCAGACCTCGGCAAGCATCGCCTCGCTCATCTTCCACAGCCTGTCAGCGCTTTCTTCATTACATGCCCATTCGCGCACATGCTCATATCGCTGGCTCTGTGTGCCGGCGAGCTGCGCGATATCGCAATCTTCGCAATAGACGCCGCCGCGGCCATCGAGCTGCGGCGAGGTTGCCGCCCATATCGTGGTCGATGCGCCCTGCTGCGGGGTCTTGAACATTTCGCGGATCCGGTCGGGGATTGTGCCATCGGCATTTTTCCAGCCGAGCGCTGCCATCTCCTCATCCGGCAAGTGACGTTGCAAGTCGGTGAATATACCACCCGGATGCACCGAGAAAGCCCTGAAACCCTCATCCTTCATGCGCATGTCCACACCGAGGGCAAACAGTGCATCGGCGGTTTTCGACTGGCCATAAGCCTGCCATTTGTCATAGTCGTGGGCCTCAAAATGCGGGTCCTGCCAGTGAATATCGGTCAGGATATGCGCGGTCGACGACAGCGCGACGAGCCGGCCAGAGCCGGCCTTGCGCAGTGCCGGCAAGAGACGGCGATAAAGCTCGAAATGGCCCAGCTGGTTGACCGCGAACTGCGCTTCCCAGCCCGGACCGACGCGGGTCTGCGGACAGGCCATGATCCCGGCATTGTTGATCAGCAGGTCCAGCCCGCGCCCGGCTGCGACATAATCATCGCCAAAGCGGCGAATGCTGGAAATGTCGGCAAGGTCCATGGCGGCGATTTCGATCTGGCCGGCCATCTGGCCAAGCGCTGCCTGTGCCGCATCCACCCGCCTCGCCGGCACGGTGACGGTCGCTCCGGCGGAAGCCAGCGCCCGCACGGTTTCCAGCCCGATACCAGAATAGCCCCCGGTGACAATCGCGTAGCGACCGGAAAGGTCGATGCCGGCAATCACTTCCATCGCTGTGGATTTTGCTCCGAATCCCGAACCCGTCGGAATCTGATCCTGCGCTGCCATACCCGCACTCCCTTGCTGTGATCGCATCATTCCTGCAAAGACTGGCAGAGGGCGGGCCCTCCGGCAAGCTGGAACGTCGCGCCGATCACAGGGCCGTGCGAGCCCCAGCGCGAGTGATCAGTTGGCAAAATCGAGCTTGCCGAACGTGGCCCGCTCATAATCCTCCACCAGGGCATGCGTAATCTGGCCCGGCGTATAGCTCTGCCCGGCGATTTCATTGACAGGTGTCACCTCAGCCGCCGAGCCGGTGATGAAGCATTCCGAGAATGTCGGCAGCTCATCAGGCAGGATCGCGCGTTCAACCACTTCGATCTGGCGTTTGGCCGCCAGTGAAATCACCGTCTGGCGGGTCAGGCCATTGAGGAAGCAGTCCGGCGTGGGGGTGTGCAGAACGCCGTCACGCACGAAGAAGATGTTGGCCCCGGTCGCCTCGGCCACCTGCCCGCGATAATCAAGCATCAGCGCGTCGGCATAGCCGGCCCGCTCAGCCGCGTGTTTGGACATGGTGCAGATCATGTAGAGCCCAGCCGCCTTGGCATCATGCGGCGCGGTTTCCGGGGAGGGACGCTTCCACTGTGCATTGGTCAGCTTGATCCCTGCCATCTTGTTGGCGAAGTAATCGCCCCATTCCCACGCCGCGATGGCCAGGTGAATGGTGTTGTTCTGCGCCGACAGACCCATTTTTTCGGCCCCGCGCCAGGCGACAGCACGCACATACGCGCTTTCCAGCCCGGCCCTCGACAGGGCCTCGGCCTTGGCATCCTCGATCTGCCCGACCGTGAACGGCAGCTCGAAATCAAGGATACGAGCAGAATTGTGCAGCCGCCGGGTATGGTCCAGCGAGCGGAAGATCACGCCATCATAGGCGCGCTCACCCTCGAAAACACAGGAGGCATAATGCAGACCATGGGTCAGGACATGGACCTTGGCGTCGCGCCAGGCGCGAAATTCGCCGTCCATCCAGATAAAACCGTCTCTGTCGTCGAAGGGTATGAAATCCATTTGCAGCGTCCTGAACTTGCGCTTTTTGTCTTTAGGGCCCCATTCTCAGACCATGGTCAATGAAGTCAACACTCGCGGATCGCAATCCGACACCCCGCCAGCAGACCCACGCCTTTATCTGCGCGATGAAGAGCTAGATCGCGGCGTCGGACTGATTCTCGCGGGCGAGCGCGCACTGGCAGTCGCATGTGAGCGGCTGCGCCCTGGAACTGGCCTTGGCAAGGCGGAGATCCAAACCCTGCTGGCGATCCGCTACCAGCCCGGCCTGACCGTTTCGCAATTGCGCGACCGGCTTGCTGCCACCGTTCCGACCTTTGCCCGCTCGCTGGGCGTGCTGGACCGGCACGGCCTGATCTCGCGCCCGCGATCGGGGGAAGATCGCCGGCGGCGTCAGCTCTTTCTTTCGCCACAAGGCGAGGACCTGACTCAGCCGCTTGCAAGTGCGATGCGCGACGCCCTGCGCACCGCCTATCGCGATGCCGGGCCAGCACATGTCGCAGGCGCGCGCAGGCTACTGGAGGCGCTGGCGAAATGAGCGACACGCATCTGCTGATCGTTGATGATGATGACCGCATCCGCGACCTGCTGAAACGCTATCTGACGCGGGCGGGTTATCGTGTCACCGGGGCTGCTCATGCGGTCTCTGCCCGCCGCCTGATGGCGAACATCAATTTCGACCTGGCCATACTCGACATCATGATGCCGGGCGAAGACGGGCTCAGCCTGCTCAGCACGATCCGCGAAACCGGTGATACGCCGGTGATCCTGCTGACCGCACGCGGTATGCCAGAAGACCGGATCGAGGGGCTGAAACGCGGCGCAGATGACTATCTTGCCAAACCTTTCGATCCCGAAGAGCTCCAGTTGCGGATCGCCGCAATCCTGCGCCGGGCAACTCCGGAAGTGCCGCCGGAGCGTGTCTGCCTGTCGGGACTGAATTTCGACATGGTGAGCGGCCAGCTCACCGATGGCACGCGCAATGTCCGGCTGACCGAATCAGAGGTTCAGCTGCTCCGCAGACTGGCGCAAACCCCGGGAGAGGCGGTCAGCCGGACCGACCTGGCCAACGCAACTTCGGCTGTCCTGGAGCGGGCGGTGGATGTGCAGGTCACAAGGCTGCGTCGCAAGATCGAACGCAATCCGCGCCAGCCCTCGCATCTTCAGACCGTGCGCGGTATTGGTTACCGACTTCTCGTGGACTGAGGCGGCAATGATCACAAGCACACTTACACCTGCCGGCACCCACCGTCCCGGTCCGCTTAGCGCGCTGATC
>CAYUEM010000141.1:0-7328 GCA_964442925.1 uncultured Hyphomonadaceae bacterium | reverse complement strand
ACAACTTCCCCGTCCCGACTGCCCCGGACCGGATCCGGGGTCTCTCGCAGTGTGAGCCGAAACGGGCAGGTCCCGCGGCAGGACTTCAGGCGGCCTTCGCCGCCCCCCAGCTGCAAAAGCCGGCGATTTTCGGCGAATTGGGCAGATACATGGTCTCCACCTGATCCAGCGACAAACCGCCCGCGCGCAACAAGGCGCCGGTGTCGCGGGTCAGGTGACAACCGCCAGCCAGCCGCTTCCAGACCGGCTCGATCCGCCGCTGCCATTTCGCCACCCCGGCATCGGGCGCGAGACCATGTTCGGAGAACAGCACCCGGCCGCCCGGCTTCAGCACCCGGCGCACTTCGCTCAGCGCGCCCTGCCAGTCCGGTATCGTGCACAGCACAAAGGTCATGACCACGGTGTCGATGCTGTTGTCATCGAGCGGAACCGCCTCCGCGCCGGCTTGCAGGAACTCGACATTGCCGGCAATCGGATGGCCCTCGGCTGCCGTGCGGGCACGCGCAAGCATTTCCGGTGAGGGCTCCAGCGCAAACAGGCGCTCAAGCCGGCCTGTGTCATAGAACCCGAAATTGGTCCCTGACCCGCAACCAAGCTCCAGAATGCGGCCCTGCGCATGCGGCACCACCTTTTCGCGCTGCTTCATGATCGGCTTTGTGGAGCAGGCCGCCGAGATCAGTGGCGGAACGACATATTTGTCCCACAGTCCGGTCACTGGTCGCCACTTTCGGTTTCGGGCGAAACCGCAATCGGATTGTTCGGCTCACCGATCCGCGCGCGGGTGGCGGAATTGGCCGAGCGCGCGATCAGCGCGTCCTGGGTGATGAAGACCCGATAGGACAGGCCATCCGCCATCGGATTGTAGACGCCCGACCCGTAAGAGGCATCGCGCACGCCGAAACGTCCACCATATTCGCGGGCCATAGCGCGCACATCGAGGCCCGGATTGGGGCTCAACTGGACCCCCATCGTCTCATCGGCGCGCGCAACATTCTCATAGCGACCATAGATCCGGTCGAGCTTGTAAACACTGTCATAGCCGAGCATGTTCGACATCGGTTTGAACTTGATCACGCGGGCATTGAGATCCCACTCATCGCCGCGCAGCCTATATTTTTCGACACTGCCGCCCGGATAGATCATCGTCGCTTCAAACGTGGCCGGCTCGCCTGTCGCCTCGAAGCTGATCGTGACCACTTCGCGTTCATGGGTCAGGCGCTTGTAGGTCTGCAGGTTGAGCCCGGCAAAGGCGACGACCCCGGCCAGTCCGAGAAAACCGACCCCGAAAAACAGGCGCGCAGCCCCCGAAGCCGGTTTCAGCTTCATGATCCTGCCGAGACCCGCAAACAGCAGCATCAACCCGATCACACCTGCAATTGCTGGAAGAATCCACCAGATCAGCATATCCTAAACCCCTCTAGTCGTGTGCGCCGCCGCACCATTTTAAACCCCATCACGCAGCCTGCTATAGCAGAGCCAGCGCCCACTTGGCAGATGGCGAACGCAGATAGGCGGCCCGCAGCGTCCGATGACAAAAAATTTCGTCACGCGGCATTGACGTTGCCGGGCGCGCTGGTTACGTGACAATCATCGTTAGCAGTCATGCGGGGAGAGTGCTAATTGCATTGTCCCCGATGGCCTGACGAACCCCATTTGGGGTGTTTTGGATCTAGAAAAAGGGAAGAGGGACACATGGCACTCCGTCCACTCCATGACCGCGTTCTCGTTCGTCGCATCGAAGAAGGCGGCACAACCGCCGGCGGGATCATCATCCCCGACACGGCGAAGGAAAAACCGCAGCAAGGCGAAGTTCTCGCTGTCGGCAATGGCACCATCGGCGATGACAATGAGCGTATCGCGCTCGAAGTGAAGCCTGGTGACACGATCCTGTTCGGCAAATGGTCGGGCTCGGAAGTCACGATTGATGGCGAAGAGCTTCTGATCATGAAGGAAAGCGACATTCTCGGGATTGTCGACTGACACATTGCTGAATGCTGCGGGCTGATTTGCGGAATGACGCAGAAAGGCTCCGTCGCGAACAAACGAACTGGTCCGGGAATGATCCTGGAAAACTGAAAATCAAGGAAGACCAAAATGGCTGCGAAGCATGTACATTTCGGAAGCGAAGCGCGCGAGGAGATGCTGCGAGGCGTCGAGACGCTGGCGCGCGCTGTCCGTGTCACACTCGGCCCCAAGGGCCGCAATGTCGTCATCGAGAAATCCTTCGGCGCACCGCGCTCGACCAAGGATGGCGTGACGGTTGCTAAGGAAATCGAGCTTGAAGGCAAGTTCGAAAATATGGGCGCGCAGATGCTGCGCGAAGTGGCCTCCAAGGCCAATGATGTGGCCGGCGACGGCACCACGACCGCCACGGTTCTTGGCCATGCCATCGTCAAGGAAGGCATGAAGCGCGTTGCTGCCGGCATGAACCCGATGGACCTCAAGCGCGGCATCGACAAGGGCGCGGCGGCAGTTGTCGAAGCCCTCGCCAAGGCGTCGAAGAAAGTCTCTACCGGCGAGGAAATCTCGCAGGTCGGATCGATCTCGGCCAATGGCGACCGCACGATTGGCGACATGATTGCGCAGGCCATGGACAAGGTCGGCAATGAAGGCGTGATCACGGTCGAGGAAGCCAAGTCCCTGGAAACCGAGCTGGATGTCGTTGAAGGCATGCAGTTCGATCGTGGTTATCTCTCGCCCTATTTCATCACCGATGCCGACAAGATGGTCACCGAGCTCGACGATCCGATGATCCTCATTCACGAGAAGAAGCTGTCATCGCTGCAGCCGATGCTTCCGATCCTGGAAAGCGTCGTGCAGAGCCAGCGCCCCCTGCTTATCATCGCCGAGGATGTTGACGGCGAAGCGCTCGCCACACTGGTGGTCAACAAGCTGCGCGGCGGCCTGAAAGTGGCGGCTGTCAAGGCTCCGGGCTTCGGTGATCGTCGCAAGGCCATGCTGCAGGACATCGCCACACTGACCGGTGGTCAGGTGATCTCCGAGGATGTCGGCATCAAGCTTGAGAATGTCACCATGGACATGCTCGGCACGGCCAAGCGCGTCAGCCTGACGAAAGACGACACCACAATTGTCGACGGCGCCGGCGACAAGAAGGATATCGAGGCGCGCGTCGCCCAGATCCGCAAGCAGATCGAAGACACCACTTCCGACTATGACAAGGAAAAGCTGCAGGAGCGCCTTGCCAAGCTGGCCGGCGGTGTGGCGGTGATCAAGGTTGGCGGTGCCACGGAGATGGAAGTCAAGGAGCGCAAGGACCGTGTCGATGACGCGCTCAATGCGACCCGTGCGGCTGTCGAGGAAGGCATTGTGGCCGGCGGTGGCGTGGCTCTGCTGCGCGCAGCCAGCGAACTGAAGCTGAAAGGCCTGAATGACGACGAGCAGGCCGGGATCGACATTGTGCGCAAGGCACTCGAAGCCCCGGTTCGCCAGATTGCCGAAAATGCCGGCGTCGAAGGCTCGGTTGTCGTCAACACCATTCTCAGCGATGGCAAGGTCGGCTTCGGCTTCAACGCCCAGACCGAAGAATATGGTGACCTGATCGAAATGGGCATTATCGACCCGACAAAGGTCGTCCGCTCGGCCCTGCAGAACGCTGCCTCCGTGGCCGGCCTGCTGATCACCACCGAGGCGACAATCGCCGAAGCGCCGAAAGACGAGGGCGCAGGTGGCGGAATGCCGGATATGGGCGGCATGGGTGGTATGGGCGGTATGGGCGGCATGATGTAGCCTGTCTAAGACCGCTTCCGGCCCTGCCGGAAACGTCAAAGCCCCTGGCCGTTGGCCGGGGGCTTTTTCGTGCGCTGCCGGGCTGTCCCACTTGCACACTTCTGTTTCGATTGTCACAGAACTGTCAGCAAGTCGCCTTAGAGGGAGGTTTCAGGCAATTGGGGCAATTGATGCTGGAAATGTTCGGACACCTTCCGGCGGCTTGGCTGGCTTTCGTGATTATCGCCGCCGTCGGCAGTGGTGCTTTCGTCGCCGGTCGCAGCCGGGCAATCGCTTATCAGTCCGCCAGCAAGGCGCGGATCAATTCGCAACCGAATTTCCATGGCTATTACCTCACCATGTGGACGGCGATTCCGGCCGCGATCGCGCTTGTGCTATATGCGATCTTCGGTGACGCCCTGACACGCAGCCTGCTGGTCGGCGAACTGCCCGACGGGTTTTCCACAATGGCACCTGTCGAGATCAGGCAATATCTTGACCGTGCGGCGGAAGCTGGCCGAGTGAACCCAGAAACCCTTCAGGACCATCCCTTATTCGCCGCCGTGACCCAGCGTTTTGCTGAACTTGGCGCGATCATCAAACTGAGCGCGGCAGGGCTTGCGCTGGTCGCGGCACTGGCCGGCTTTACCTGGGCAAGGTCGCGCCAGTCGCCGGAGTTTCGCGCGCGTCAGGGTGTCGAGAGCGGCATCCAGTTGCTCCTGTTCATCTGTGCCGGTATCGCGATTGCGACCACTGCCGGGATTATCGTGTCTCTTTTCTTCGAAAGCCTGCGCTTCTTTGCACGGATTCCGGTCTTTTCCTTCCTGTTCGGCCTGGAATGGAATGCGCAGACCAATGCCGACTTCGGTGCCATCCCGCTGTTTTTCGGCACGTTCCTGATTTCGCTGATCGCAATGTGCGTGGCGGTGCCGATCGGATTGTATGCGGCGATCTTCCTGTCGGAATATGCCTCGTCAAGAATGCGCAGCTGGATCAAGCCCTTGCTGGAGCTGCTTGCCGGCATACCGACAGTTGTCTACGGATTTTTCGCGATTCTTGTTATCGCGCCCGCCGTGCGCTCCACAGCGCTGTGGATCAACGCCCTGCCCTTCGTGCCGGACGGATTGCTGGCAGCGGCCCCGACCAACGCACTTGCGGCCGGACTGGTCATGGGCGTGATGATCATCCCGTTCGTGTCATCCCTTTCTGATGATGTCATCAATGCGGTGCCGCAGAACCTGCGCGACGGTGCCTATGCGATGGGCGCGACGAAATCGGAAACCGTCAAACAGGTGGTGATGCCGGCCGCGCTGCCCGGTGTGATCGCGGCGGTTCTGCTCGCAGTCTCGCGTGCCATTGGCGAAACCATGATCGTGGTGATGGCCGCTGGCCTGCGCCCGCAGATCACGGCCGACCCGACAGCGGAGATTACCACAATCACGGTTCAGATCGTCGCCCTGCTGACGGGTGACAGCGAATTCGACAGCCCCAAGACGCTCTCGGCCTTCGCGCTCGGCTTCGTGCTGTTCGTGATGACGCTGATCTTCAACCTCATCGCGCTGAGCGTGGTCCGCAAGTATCGGGAAAAATATGACTGACGCCAGCACAAACCTCAAACCATCGAGCTTCACCAATGCCGAGGCTGTTGCGCGGCTGAAGAAACGCCAGCGTGCCGAAAGCCGGTTTCGCGCCTATGGCATGATCGCAATTGGTGTGGCGTTTTCCTTCCTTGCCCTGCTGCTGGTCTCGGTCGTCAGTCAGGCGATATCGGCCTTCAGCCATCACAAGATCACATTCGAGTTGACGCTTGACGAGGCGATTGTCGCCCCTGAAGGGCTCGATGATCGCGAGGCGATCGCCGAAAATGTGTTCGGTTTCTACAAGCTCGTGCGCGAGGATCTCGCGCGCACCTTCCCCGAGGCTGAAGGCTCCTATCGACTGACAACGCAGCTTAACGGGCTGGTCACTCGGCTTGCGGTGCTGCCGATGGCACGCAGCACGGCTGATCATCCCGCCCGGATCGGGCAGACCGTGAAATACACAACCGCGCTGTCGGATGATCTTGACCTCTATCTCGAAGGCAAGGTCAGCGGTGAAGAGCACCTGCGCCTTGGCCAGGTCACATCCACCAGCGGCGAGGCCGGTCGGTTCTCGATCCTGCCGCAATCCAGTCTGGCAGAACTCGGCGAGGCGCTGCAAAAGGCCAGTGAGAAACAGGCCGGTGAGGTCGGATTTGAAGGTTCGGTCCTGATCCGATCCGGCGAGAATGTCGCCCGTTTGGTCAGCAATGATACAACCAATCCGCGTTTCGAATTGCTGACGGGCCGCATGACCGGGTTTGACGCCACCCGCCCGCAAGCGCGGTTCATCGCTTCGGCCGAGGCTGAACGCAATGTCACTGACCAGCAGATTGCATGGACGCTCGCGCTTGACGCAAAGGGACGGCTGAACAGGGGGTTCAACTGGGCGCTGTTGACAAATTCCGACAGCACCTATCCGGAAATCGCCGGTGTCGTGGCCGCTGTGGTCGGCTCGATGCTGACCATGCTGGTGACATCGCTGATCGCGGTGCCGATCGGAATTGCTGCGGCGATCTATCTTGAGGAATTTGCCCCAAAGAACCGTCTGACCGACCTGATCGAGGTCAACATCAACAATCTCGCTGCCGTGCCGTCTATTGTGTTTGGCCTGCTCGGAGCGGCTGTGTTCCTGAACCTGTTCGGACTGCCGCGATCAGCGCCGCTGGTTGGCGGCCTTGTGCTGGGGCTTTTGACCCTGCCGACTGTTATCATTGCCTCGCGCGCGGCGATGCAGGCCGTTCCGCCATCAATCCGGTCTGCGGCGCTGGGCGTGGGGGCCTCACAGACCCAGGCGGTTTTTCATCATGTCGTGCCGCTGGCGGCTCCGGGCATTCTGACCGGCGCGATCATCGGCATGGCCCGCGCGCTCGGCGAAACCGCGCCCCTGCTTCTGATTGGCATGGTGGCTTTCGTGGCCGAAGTGCCCAGCGGTCCAACCGATGAAGCCACCGCGCTTCCGGTGCTGATCTACAAATGGTCAACCGGCGCAGAGCGAGCATGGGAGCCAAATACGGCGGCGGCTATTGTCGTCCTGCTCATCTTCATGGTGTTAATGAACGCAATAGCCGTGCTATTACGGCGTCGACTTGAACGGAGGTGGTAGTGATGACGGGCATGATCGATGCAAAGACACGGACTCCACAAACAGCAATGAACAGTGCGATCAAGGTGAATTGCCGGAATATCGACGTTTTCTATGGCGATACTCAGGCCATATTCGACATTTCCATGAGCATTCCGGCGCGTGCGGTGACGTCATTCATTGGCCCATCGGGCTGTGGCAAGTCGACTTTCCTGCGCTGTATCAACCGGATGAATGACACGATCGACATTGCGCGGGTCTCCGGCCAGATCCTGATCGATGGCGAGGACGTCAATAGCCCTGCGGTTGACCCGGTTCTGTTGCGCTCGCGCGTCGGCATGGTGTTCCAGAAGCCGAACCCGTTCCCGAAGTCGATCTATGACAATGTCGCTTACGGGCCACGCATTCACGGGCTCGCGACACGGCGCGAGGAGTTCGAC
>CAYUEM010000140.1:0-7397 GCA_964442925.1 uncultured Hyphomonadaceae bacterium | reverse complement strand
GGCGCGCTCGGTCATCTCCGACAGGAAGGTGCCCACCGGATCGCCCGATTCCAGGAGCCGCGCCTTGAGCGCCAGCATCGCCTCGGGCGGGTCGATCCCGCGCGCGATGAACTCGGCCAGCCCTTCGAGCAGATCCGGGAGACCAGCGACCGCAACACCGAAGGCACGGGGCTCGGCCTTGCCCTCACCCGGTCTTTCGCGGAAATGCATGGCGGGCGCCTGACCATTGCCAGCGAGCCGGGAAAAGGCACGCGGGTGACGATCTACCTGCCAATGCGTGCAAGCGCGCAGGGGCGGAATCGCGAAGTGGCCTGACCGGCTCAACGGCGCGTGCGATTGCCAGTCTATTGTTGGCGCTTGGCCCGGAAGCTGCGTGAATTGCCGATCTTCATCATGAAGCTGCCAAGTGCGGCGCGCTTGATTGTTGTTGTCTTGTCACCGCGCTTGGAGACATACACGCTGGCGCTGTCGGTCTGGTGCCAGACCTGGCCATTTTCCAGAGTGACAATCAGTTTTCCGTATGGGTCCTTGTCGATCTTTGTTGCGGTGAACGTGACTTCGCTGATTTCGCTGTCTGCGTCATCGCTCGATCCCAGCTTTGGCAGGGCAAGGCGCGGAAGCGACGGGATCGAAAAGCCGAAACTTTCGCGCTGCACCTCTTCAACGTCCTTGCGCGAGACCGTCGTGATCTCGCCAGCCTCTTCTGCGGTCTTCAGACGGCCAACGGCGCTATCGTAACAGGCCAGCCGCTCGTCATCTGCACTGATCTCAGCACAAGCGTAGACTGTCGATGTCGATGGCGGCTCGGTTTCCTGCGCGATCGCAATTGGTGCGCTCAAGGCGAGCAGCGCAAACGGTCCAAGGCAGTGGCGAAAAATCATGTTCAAATCCCGGTCATGCTGTCAGTTTTGGATCGCTCCCGCATGACGCGCGCGCTTGCGCAACTGGCGAGGCAAGCTACACAGTGACAGAATGCAGTGGTCGCGAAAAGCTCTGGAGGGCGGGTTATGACAGTTTCGGCAGGATGGAGGCTAATGGCGGCAGCGGCGCTGGCTGGCGTGCTGGCGGCATGCGGCGGCGGCGACGGTACGCAATATGGCGAGATGCTGCGCCGGGGGATCAGCGCCAATCCTGATACGCTCGATCCACACAAGGCTTCGGCGCAGTGGGAGAACATTGTCATCGGCGACATGTTCGAAGGGCTCTATGTCACGGACAAGGATGGCCGGCCCGTGCTCGGCGCTGCACAAAATGTGTCGGTTGATGACACCCAGACCATCTACACATTCACGTTGAAGCCTGCGGTCTGGTCAGACGGCGTGGCCGTGACGGCAGACGACTTCGTGTTCGCCTTCCGCCGTTTGCAGGCGCCAGAAACTGCAGCGCAATATGCCTCGCTGTTGTGGATCGTGAAGAATGCCGCTGCGGTCAATCGCGGCGACCTGCCGCCCGAAGAACTTGGCGTGCGCGCCATTGATGAACGCACCCTCGAGATCACGCTGGAATATCCCGCGCCATATTTGCCGGGTCTGCTGTCGCACTATGCCACCTATCCGGTACCAAGACATGTGGTTGAAGCGCATGGTGACATGTGGGTGCGCCCGGAGAATATTGCGGTCAATGGGCCATACAAGCTCGAGGACTGGCGGGTTGGCGCTGTTCTGCTGGCGCGCAGGAATGATCTCTGGCAGGGCGCGCAGGATCTGTGTTTCGACACCGTGGCCTATTTCCCGATCTCCGATCTCAACGCTGTCGAGCGGATGATCGAAGCCGGTGAGCTCGACATCAACAATGCGTTTGAAGGCCCGCGCAAGGCCGAGATCGAACGGCGTCTTCCCGGCTGGGTGCGCACCGGGACGGCGCTGACGACGACCTATTGGGTGTTCAACACCGACCAGCCACCGTTTGATGATGTGCGCGTGCGCAAGGCGCTCGCCATGGCTCTGGACCGCGAATATATCGTCGAAAATGTGCTGACGCCGGGCTTTCAGCCCGCCTACAGTTTTATCCCGCCCGGTATCGACAATTATGTCAGTGATGCCTCCCGCCCGCAGGTCGAGTGGGCCGACATGCCACGTGCAGGGCGATTGGTCGAGGCGCGCAGCCTGCTTGAAGCGGCCGGTTTTGGTCCCGATAACCCGCTGCGTTTCACCTATATGTATCGCTCCACCAGCGACAATCGCAAGCCCCCGCCGGTGGCCCAGGCCAACTGGAAGCAGATTGCCGACTGGGTGCAACCCGAGCTGTTGTTGCAGGACACCAAGGTTCTCTACAGCCGGCTGCGTGAAGCGGATTTCGAGTTTTCAGATGCCGCCTGGATCGCCGATTTCAATGATCCGCACAATTTCCTGTATCTGCTCGATTCCGCAACCGGCCAGCTCAATTACGGCAACTATGCCAATGCCGAGTTCGATTCGCTGCTGGCCCGCTCGAACACGGAGCTGGACATGGACAAGCGCGCAAGGCTGCTCGCGCAGGCCGAGCAGATCATGCTGGATGAAATGCCGCTCAGCCCGATGTGGTTCCAGGTCAATCAGAATCTTGTCGATCCGGAACTCACCGGCTGGGCCGATAATGTGGTCGATATCCACCGCTCGCGCTATCTGTGCTACCCGGACGGCGACCAATAGCCGTCAGATCGCGCAGCGTCGGGTTGTGCGGGATCTGCCTGCACGTAAAACCGGTTCGCCAAGCGGCGATAGCTTCGGAAAAGTCTTGCCGGATGCGCAAGATGACGCAGGCAGTTTTTCTGTGCGGTCGTCGATTCAAGGCACACCCGCCCAAAACTGCGGCGAATAAGACACACTCCACGCGAATCTATGAAGGAATTGTCACACTGCGTTGACGGTTTTGTCATCCGCGCAGTAGCTTGCCTGTCAAGTCCCGGAAATAGGGGTCCGGGCATGCCATATCGGCCAAAACACGATTATCGGAGGTTCCACAGTGAACGGGTACAATTTCAAATCCCGCCTTCTTGCCTCGTCCGTCTTTGCGGGCGCAGCTTTCGGGCTTGGTGGCGCGGCACTTGCGCAGGAAACAGTCGAAACGGTTGCTGAGACCGGCGACAGTGGCGATGCCGTAGCACGCCAACAACTCATTACGGTGACCGGCACGCGCATCTCGCAGCCAAATTTCAACTCGGCAACGGCGATTTCCACATTCAATTCCGAGGAAATCGACCTGACGGGTGCTGTGAACACGGCAGAGATCCTTCGCACACTGCCAGCGACGGGTGTGTCCGGACTGACATCGACCAATTCGAACTTCTTCGTTGGTGCGTCAGGTATCAACTCTGTCGAGCTGCGCAACCTCGGTGAGGACCGCACTCTGGTGCTCGTGAATGGCCGGCGATTTGTATCCGGTGTGCCGGGCAGCAACACGGTCGACTTCAACTCGATCCCGACGGAGTTCATCGAGCGTGTCGACGTTGTCACCGGGGGCGCATCGTCAGTCTATGGTTCCGACGCGCTTGCGGGTGTTGTGAACGTCATTCTCAAAGATGATTTCGAAGGCGTCGTGGGATCTTTCCAGGGCGGCATCAGCGATTTCAACGATGACGAAACCTTCCAGGCATCGACCACTTTTGGAAGCCAGTTTGCCGATGGGCGCGGCAATGCGCTCGCATCTGTCAGCTGGTCGAAGGAAAATGGTGTGTTCGCGCGTGACCGCGCCGAGCAGGGTCGTGCCGTCGATGGTTTTTCCAACGCTTTCTTCGGACTTGATGACTGGACCCAGTCGGTTATTCCGTTCTTCTCGTCATTCTCGGAGCGTGGCCGGATCGTTGTTCCGGGCTCCGGAAACTTTGTTTTCGATGAAACGATCGGGGAGACACGGCCGTTCCAGTCGGCTAATGATGACGGAACCGAACTCGACGGTTTCAACCGCCAGCGGTTCCGCGCCATTGCTCTTCCGACTGAGCGGTTCTTGTTCTCATCGGTGCTCAACTATGAGGTTAACCCTTACGCAAATGTCTTCTTCGAAGGCACGTTTGCAACGACGGATACGTCTTCGGAGCTTGAGCCTTTCCCGCTGTCGTCCGAAGATATTTTCGGGGATAACCAAGCACAATTCGTCGATACAGATGGCGACGGTGTCGATGATGCCAGCCAATTCGGCATCTCTGTTCTCAATCCTCTCGTTCCGGAAGGCATTCGTGAGCAGGCGCGTCTCGGTGCCGATTTCGACGGGGATGGCATTCAGGACATCGCCGACGAAGATCTGGTGGTCGGCTTTGTTCGACGCACGACTGAGCTCGACCGGCGCGGAGCTGACAATACGCGTCAGACGGCTCGTTTCGTTCTTGGGGTTGATGGACAGGTATATAACACCAGCACCTGGAACTATGAGGCCAGTGTCAATTTCGGTCGCACCACACAGGCCCAGGCCTCTTCCGGACAGGTCAACGTCATCAATTTCCGCAATGCGATCAATGTGATCGAGGTTGATGGTGAACTGGTCTGTGCCGATGAAATCGCCCGACTGCAAGGTTGTGTGCCTCTGAACATCTTCGGAAAGGGATCGATCTCTCCGGAAGCCGCGAATTTTGTTCGTGCGCCATCCTCGACGAATTCGGAAGTCAGGCAGTTTGTGGCTAATGCTTATTTGTCGGGCGAGATTGGCGTTAAATCACCATGGTCTGATAACGGTGTGCAGGCCGTTTTCGGCACGGAATATCGCTCCGAGCGTTCAGAATCGGTTCCCGATGCACTGAGCCAGGTTGGTCTCAATGCGGGTAATATTTCTCCGGTCGTTCAGGGCAGCTTCCAGGTTGTGGAAGGCTTTGCGGAACTGGAAATTCCGATTGCGGAAGATATGCCGTTCGCAAAGGATCTACGGTTGAACCTGTCGGCTCGTGCGTCCGATTACACAACGGTTGGACAGACCTTTGCCTGGGCAGGCAACCTGCAATGGGCCCCGGTCGACTCGCTGCGTTTCCGCGGTCAGTATGCTGAAGCAGTTCGTGCGCCCAACATCGGCGAACTTTTCCAGCCGCTGTCCGAGACGTTCGAAGGAGGTAATGACCCGTGCCGTGGTGCGACGCTCAGTGGCGGAACGCCAGCCTTCTTGAACACGCCGACAGATGGAGCCAGTGGTATTGATGCGGGCTCCGTTGGCAGCGATACGGCACTTGCCTGTCTCTCCGACCCGGCTGTTGCCGCTCGCGTGGCGCGCGACGGGGCGTTTGTTCCAACCCAGGCTGAAGACCAGGGTATTGGCGGCTTCAATGGCGGCAACCCAGACTTGTCTGAAGAGGATGCGACAACAATCACCTTTGGTGTCATTGTTACGCCGAACACCGGGAATACCTGGGTTGATAACTTCAATGTCACCGTTGATTACTACGATATCGAAATCGAAAATGCGATCGGTGGCATTGGCCGTCAGACCTCGCTGGATCAGTGCTTTGTTGAGTCCGGCGGCATTTTCGAGCCGAATTCGCCATTCTGTACCAATGTCGTGCGGTTTCCCAGCGGCCCTTCTGTGGGTGCGGTCAATGAACTGAACGCACTTCAGCAGAATCTATCGACAATCGAGACAGCTGGCCTTGATGTTCAGGCATCCTATCGCCTGGCACTCAATGATGTGATGAAGAACACCCAGTTGGAACTTGGCGAACTGACGACAACCATGAATTATGGTTATCTTGAGAAATACGAGTTCGAATCTTTCCCGGGTGCGGAAGTCATTGACTTCCAGGACACTGAAGGGCTGTTTGAGCACCAGTTCCTGTTCGGATTGGTCTATCGCCGGGGCGGTCTGACGGTCGCCTATGACGTCAATTTCCTTGGTGAGACGGGTCTTGAAACTTCCGATGATGAAAATCGCGTGGAATCGGCCGCGTTCCAAGATGTTCAGGCCCGCTACGCCTTTGATTCAGGTATCGAGCTTGTCGCAGGTGTTGACAATATCGCGGACGAGTTTGTTCGTTTCGGTGGTGGTTTTGACACCACGGGTTCGTTCACGAACGGTTCCGTCTATGATGCGATTGGTCGCCGCTTCTATGCCGGTGCACGGTTCAAATTCTAAAGGCTGCCGAGAGCCAGCCCCAACAGAGCCGGTTGGTTCTGTTGGGCATGTTCCTCGGTATCGGTATTGAAATCTCTTTCGGGAATGGCGGGCCTTTGAGGTTCGCCATTTTCATTTTGTCTCCGTATCGCGTCGCTCACATGAGACGCGCTCAGAGCTTTACCCCTTGTCTCCGTATCGCTTCGCTCACGTGAGACGCGCTCAGGGCTGTATTCTATTCGGTCTTGAAGTCTTGCCCCCCTGCAAGCAAAGGCGCAGGCGAAGGATGCCCGAGCCCAGCGAGAAACAACATCTCAGCAAATCTAAACTGCCATCCACCGCGCATAGATTGCGGTCGGCAGCAGCCGGTCCCCGCCGATTTGCGGCAGGGTCATCTCGCCGGTCTCGATCCTGCCGCCAAGGCCGGCCACCCGGTCGGCCAGTGACTGGGCCAGCGCGATATAGGACAGGCGCACCGCATAAGCGGTCAGGATGACGAAAAGCGGCTGGTCGCTGAGCAGCGCGCGCACCGCGTCGAGCAAGCCGGGAAGGCCCTCTTCGAACCGCCAGGTCTCGTTTTTCGGGCCGCGCCCGAATTTCGGGGGGTCGAGGATGATCGCGTCATAGCGGTTGCCGCGCCGGATCTCACGCGCGGCGAATTTCATCGCATCATCGGCAATCCAGCGGATCGGGCGACTGTCCAGCCCGGAAAGCGTCTGGTTTTCCTTGCCATACCCGTTCGATTTCGGGCTGGCGTCGAGATGCACCACGCCAGCGCCTTCCGCTGCGCAGGCCAGCGACATCATGCCGGTATAGCCAAACAGGTTGAGCACCTTCACCGGTCGGCGGGCGGCCGCGATCTGTGCGCGCGCGAACGACCAGTGGACCGAATGCTCCTGGAACAGGCCGACATGGCGGAACGGTGTGCGCCGGGCCGTAAAGTGCAGGTCGCGCCAGCGCATCGGCCAGCTTTCGCGCGCGCGCGCCGAGATCACCTGCCAGTTACCACGCTCATCATCTCCGGCGCTGGCGTCAAACACAGCGTCGGCCTGCCAGGCCCGAAGCGGGCGCGCCGGCTCCCAGAAGGCCTGCGGGTCCGGTCGGTCGAGCAACTGGTCGCCAAACCGCTCCAGCTTGCGGCCATGTCCGCTGTCGATGAGGGCATAGTCCTCCCAGTCATCGGCAACCAGCAGGCGGTGGGTCAGCGTCACGCATATCCCCTCTGGCGCCAGGCCTCGAACATCATCACAGCGCTGGCCTGGGCGAGATTGAGACTGTCGGCACCGCCGCGCATCGGGATCCGGGCCAGCGTGTCGCAGGCCGCTTCGACATCAGGCGGCAGGCCGGACTGTTCATTGCCCATCAGGATGACCGCGCGCGCGCCATATATG
>CAYUEM010000139.1:0-7426 GCA_964442925.1 uncultured Hyphomonadaceae bacterium | reverse complement strand
CACCGCAGCAAATCAACATGTAGAGCAGCCGGTTTCAGAGGGATAAGCCTTCCGCCCGCTATTGAATTGCCCTTTGCCCTCGCACGCCTTAATGCGCCCTAGTCCGCCAAAATATACTGTAGTCGGCTGATCTTTTCTTCCAGCTTATGTGGCCGCCGCATCTCAGATGGCACCAGCCTTGCGAATTTATTTTTCCAATTCGATCAGGCCGTTGGACTGCCCCCCTTGAGGCAGATGCCCAGCAACTGGTGTTCCTTCTTCTCCCTGCTTGGTGATGAACGCCTGAGCAATTCTCCATTTAGCAAGGTCCGGTTCTTGGAGCCAAAATCAAGGATCCATAACACCCCTCATTTATTATAACCTTGGCACATAACGTGTCAACGACGTTTTTCCATCGCGTCAGTGAACAGTTCCTTGAATTGACTGGCGCTTTCGGCGTGCTCGACACGCCATCCGACGACGCGGCGGCTAAAGATGTCGAGGATGACATAGAGATAGAAGTAGGACCATTTCACTGGACCCATGAGTTTCGTGTTCGGCGCTTCAAACTGTCCCCCGGACAGTTTGACCCCGGCATGGCCGGGTCGCGCCTCACTCCCAGGACCAGACCTGATTTGGGGTCTCGGCGAGCAGTTCGGGCTTTTGATAGACCGGATGTGTGCGCTGACGGCGGCGCTCGGCGACTTCGCCCTGGGCTGCCAGTATCCGATACATCGTGCGGATTGAGCAGAGATAGGTGCCTTCATCCAGAAGGGTGGCGAACACCTCGGTGGGCGTCTGATCGGCGAAGCGCGGACTGCGCAGATGGTCCAGGACCTGAGCCCGCTCTTGCTCTGGCAAGGCACGCGGCGATGCGGGGCGCGGCTTTGCTGCGCGTGGCGGGGCCGTGAGCGCGGCGCGGTGACGAAGAACGCTTGCGCGCGACACCGGCAGCGCGGCGCAAACGGCCGATGTCAGGCCGCTGCCGGCTGGCAAGGCAATCGCCGCAGCCATCATGATTTGCCGCCGCGCCCGGATGTCTGTTCCATCTCCTCCAGCAGAGCCGCCACTTTTTTGGATGGCGATGACGGCTTGCGCCTGATCGAGGCGGCGTTGCAAGGCCGCAACCTCTCGCTTGGCCTTGTCCAGCTCGGCCCGCAGCGGGTTAACTGGTGACTTTTGCGGCCTGCGTCGGTGAGATCGCCTTCCAGCCAGCCCAGCCATCGATGATACAGGTCGAACCCGTCCAGCTTCGGGCGCTTGATCGGTGCCGTGCGACCATATCGGGGCGGCACCGAAAACGCCATGGCCTTGTCGACGGTCTCACGCGAGGTGTTGAAATTACGCGCCGCCTCCCGCGGACTCATGCCATCGCCGCAGGCCAGACGAACCTTTCGATAAAGTTCCACGGTCTAAATTTCCAAGCCCTTTATGCTGGCGCATGAAGAGCAAAGTGGCCGTTTTTTACGCCGTTCGCAGCCGGCCTATCCCGCCGCTACCGCGGCCGAGTTTTGCACCGCCGATCTCAATCATGGACTTCGTCATTTTTGGTCTTCCTTTCGTCAGGTTGTGTTTTGCAACCCAACCCTACCAAGAAACCGGCAATCGCCGACCGCGCTGCGGGCCTCGTCCTACAGCGCCATGTGGAATGGTGGGGACGTGCCCCGCAGCGCCAACCAACGACACCAAGCGTTAGGACGTGACCCTATCTCAGATGGCGGTCAAATGCCGTGGAACCGGTGGCGATGTGTTAATTTCATCGCTGGCCAAATGCGCATGGATTGCTCAAGGAAAACTTCAGTACGCGCCTTGCCATGCAGGTGCATTCACGATTACCACCTGTTCTGCGTCGAAAGAGGTAGACTCCCAATGGTCGTTGATGCGCATGGCAGCGAACCAATTGCTATCCTTGCAAAGGTCAGGCCGGCCGGAAATCGCCTGCCGCACCAGGCTTTCCGCTCCGATCGGGGCCGGTTCATCAGTGCTTTGGTCGATATTGCTGGAGGCCTGACTTCGGTTCGCACATGGACAGGCCTCGCCTGGGAAGACTTCATCCAGCGTTACCGAAGATCCTATGTCGGCATGCTCTGGGCCACGCTGTCATTCATGATATTCGCATTTGCGGTTCTGTTCTTCGTTGCGGCCTTGCGCCAAGGAGTCATATCGGAGGCTGCAGTCTACATCCTGTTCGGTTTCCTGTTCTTCCAGCTTTTGTCGATCATGATTAATGATGGTGCTCAGGTCTTCATTCATGCCCAGCAATGGATCCGGAGTGTGCGCCTTCCGCTGTCGCTATTTGCCCTGCGCGGGATTTCACGCACGCTGATCACGTTTCTTTTTAACGGTCTGGGCGCGGCCTTGATCCTGATCTTTTACGGCTACCGACCAGAGATCGGCGCGCTGTGGGCCATTCCCGGCCTTTTCGCCGTACTGTTCACGGCCTATTGGCTGTATTTGCTTCTCGGCACGGTCGTGACCCGTTACCGGGATGTCGGACATGCCATCGAGGCCGTCATGCGGATGTCTTTCTTTGTTACCCCAATCATGTGGGAGCCGCCGGAATCCGGGCTAATCGGCCTGGTTGCGCAGGTAAATCCGTTGACACACTATTTGGCTATCATGCGGGAGCCATTTCTGCATGGTACTGCTCCTGTCGAAAGCTGGATGATTGTAGGCGCAATTTCAGCAATCGTGATGATTTTGGGTTTCGGAGTCTTTACGTTTTATCGCAAGAGAATAATCCTGTGGCTATAATGAAAGGCCGGCTGATGATCGGGCCAAAAAAATATTTGGGCAACTCCTGCGAGACCGGTGTTTTGTCTGCCGACACCCTTCAAATCATATGGACCTAAACAGATGGCGTTCATCAGACTAGACAATGTTGTTGTCCATTTTCCAGTCGGGCGGTTAAAAACCATTGGTGAGAACAGTCGCTACCAAGACCCCAAAGTCGCTGGACGAATTGTTGAAACGCGCCGGGGACAGGCCTCAGTCCAGGCCATTGAGTCCCTGACGATCAATCTGGAAGATGGCGATCGTTTGGGGATCATTGGGTCAAATGGATCTGGAAAGACGACCTTGTTACAGGTCATGGCAGGACTTCTCTCACCTGTGGCAGGTAGCGTTCACGTCGATGGTCGTGTGGCAACGATGCTCTCGCTCGGTCTGGGAATGAATGCAGAGGCCACCGGACTGCAGAACATCTACCTGTCTGGCCTCGTCAGCGGCGCGACCCGCAAACAGACAACCGCTGCAATTGACGACATCATCGCGTTCACCCAGCTCAGCGACTATCTGAACTTGCCGTTGCGAACTTATTCACACGGCATGGCGATGCGGTTGAAATTTGCGTGTGCAACCGCTTTCCAGCCTGATATCGTTCTGTTGGATGAGTGGATTGGTGCAGGGGATGCCGAATTCCAGGAGAAGGCTCGACTGCGTCTTGAAGCCCTTCTGCAAAATGCAGGAATTGTCGTGATCGCTTCTCATAACCGGCAATTGATTCAGCGTGTTTCAAACAAGCTGCTTTGGCTGGAGCGCGGAAAGGTTTTGGCGATGGGAGACCCTCAGCAGGTAATCACGCTCAGAAGGCAGGCAGAGGACGCAGCTGAAACGCGAACGCTCGCTGCATCGGCCTGATAGAAGCCGACTATTTTGTCTCCAGAGCAGGGTTGAAGGCAGAGCCGTTCCTTTCAGTTTCGGCCAGCGCGATTAGGTAACGGCCATAATCCGATTTCTGGAGTTTTTGTCCGAGTTTGGAAAGTTGTCCTGCGTTGATGAAACCCTTTTCAAAAGCGACTTCTTCGGGACAGCACACCTTCATGCCCTGCCTGTGTTCGAGTGCCTTTACGAACTCAGCAGCCTCCATGAAGCTGTTTGGCGTTCCGGTATCAAACCAGGCAAAACCCCGTCCAAGGCGCTGGACATGCGTTTCCCCCGTTTCAAGGTAGAGCTTGTTGAGGTCGGTGATCTCGAGTTCGCCGCGAGCAGAGGGGCGAACCTGTTTGGCAAACTCCACAACGCGACTGTCATAGAAATACAGTCCGGTGACGGCCCAGTTCGACTTCGGTTCTTCCGGCTTTTCCTCCAGGCTCCTTGCAATGCCGTGCTCGTCAAACTCAACAATTCCGTAGCGTTCGGGGTCAGGAACGCGATAGGCAAAAAGCGTTGCGCCATTGGGTCGGCCTGCCGCATCGGTCAGCATTTGTGTCAGGCCTGCGCCAATGAAGATATTGTCACCAAGGACAAGAGCGCAGCTATCGCCATCAATGAAGTCCTCACCCAGCAGGAAAGCCTGTGCAAGGCCATCAGGAGAGGGCTGTTCGACATAGCTGAGATGAAGACCGAGGTCTTCGCCCGTGCCCAGTAATTCCTGGAAGCGTGGCAGGTCGTGGGGTGTGGAGATGATGAGGATTTCACGGATGCCCGCCAGCATCAGCGTGCTGAGCGGGTAATAGATCATCGGCTTGTCGTAAATCGGCAGCAGCTGCTTCGAGACAACTTTCGTAATGGGGTGGAGCCGCGTGCCGCTCCCTCCCGCCAAAATGATACCCTTCATTGGATACTCCTCAACTCGTTTTCAGTCGGTCCAGGCATCTTTCGAGCCCATCAGACCAGTGCGGCAAGACCACGCCGAAACTCTCCCGCAATTTGCTGCCGTCGAGTCGAGAGTTTGCGGGTCTCTTGGCTGGCGTTGGATATTCAGAACTCGGTATGGCTTCGACGGTCGGCGTTTTTCTTCCCTGCGCCGCGCCAGCAGAAAAGATCGCCAGGGCGAATTCGTGCCAGCTCGCCTCTCCGCTCCCCGTCAGATTATAAACGCCGCGGGCAGCATTGCCGTCAAGAAGCTGAGCTGCGATCTGCAGTGTTGCAACGGCGATATCCGTAGCTGAGGTAGGGTTGCCCACCTGGTCGCTGACAATGCGCAGCTGATCACGTTCATTGCCGAGCCGAAGCATCGTTTTGACAAAGTTGCTACCATGCGGGGAGTAAACCCACGCGGTGCGCAGGATAATGTGGTCGCAGGTCTCAGCTGTAATGGCCTGCTCACCCGCCAGCTTCGAACGCCCATAGACACCCAGAGGGGTGGTCGGATCATTTTCAGTATAAGGCGTTTGTTTGGTGCCGTCGAAGACATAGTCGGTAGAGTAATGAATGAGCGGAATGGCGTTGGCCTTGCAGGCGACTGCAAGTCGTCGTGGGCCTTCGGCATTCAATTCGAAGGCCGCAGCCTCCTCGCTCTCTGCCTTGTCCACGCCCGTGTATGCGGCTGCATTGATGACAAGATCGGGACGGTGGGCAGTAATCGCCTCTTGGGCTGTCTCCGGCCTGCAGAGGTCGCCGTCGGGGCGCCCGAGGCAAACCACATCGCACCGATCATCGGCTTCTTCTCTCAGGCAGGTCGCGACCTGACCCGAGGCTCCGAACACAAGCAGCTTCATGGCGGGTCTAGCCCGTCGCCTTTAGGAGTCCGAGGCGTATTCCCTTGTAGCGTTCCTCGCGCAGCGGACGCCACCAGGCCTCATTCGCCAGATACCATTCCACGGTCTTGCGCAGTCCGGTCTCGAAGGTTTCTTGGGCTTTCCAGCCGAGTTCCGTTTCCAGACGCGTGGCGTCAATGGCATAGCGCGCGTCGTGGCCCGGTCTGTCGGTGACGAAACGGATCAGTTCGCGGCGCGGTCGCGATCCTGGGACCAGCTCGTCGAGCGTGTCGCAGATCGTGTGCACAACTTCGAGGTTGGTGCGCTCGTTGCGCCCACCGACATTGTACGTCTCGCCGTGGCGCCCCTTTGTCAGGATTGTCAGCAGAGCGCGCGCATGATCTTCAACGAAAAGCCAGTCGCGGACGTTCGATCCGTCACCGTAAACAGGCAGCTCCGCCTCTTCCAGCGCATTCAGAGTGATCAGCGGGATCAGCTTCTCAGGGAAATGGAACGGCCCATAATTGTTCGAGCAGTTGGAGATCACCCCGGGAAAGCCATAGGTGCGGTGCCAGGCCGTCACCAGGTGGTCGGATGCAGCTTTTGATGCCGAATAGGGGGAGCTGGGATCATAAGGCGTGGTCTCCTTAAACAGGCCCTCGGCCCCGAGGCTGCCATACACTTCGTCGGTGGAGACATGCAGGAAACGGAAAGCCTCCTTGCGATCAGGCGTCATCCCGCCCCAATAGCTTCGGGCGGCTTCTAGCAAGGTAAATGTTCCGACAATGTTTGTCTGGATAAAGTCAGCCGCACCGGTGATGGAGCGATCGACATGGCTTTCTGCCGCAAGGTGCATCACCGCATCGGGCTGGTGGGTCAGGAAGATCCGCTCCATCACTCGGTGATCGCAGATGTCGGCCTTCTCGAACCGGTAGCGGTCTGAACCTTCGATCTGGGCCAAGGACGACAGGCTGGCCGCATAGGTCAGCTTGTCGACATTCACGACCTCGTGCTCGGTCTGTGAGATCAGGTATCTGCAAACAGCCGATCCGATAAAACCGGCCCCACCCGTGACTATGATTTTCACGACAGTACTCCATACGGCTGCGTAGAGCCTTTAATAAACAAATTGTGTGTCGGTATCGCAAAGGCGCGGGGCGGCCTGATCCTTCGCCGACAATGTGGGTTGCGCATGGCCCAGTCCCCAGTCGATTGCGATATCCGGATCATTCCAAGCGAGACCGGCATCATTGGGCTTGGAATAGAAATCCGTCACCTTGTAAAGAACCTCAGTGTCGGGCTCCAGTGTAATGAAACCGTGCGCGAAACCCTTGGGAACGAGGATCTGTGCCCAGTTCTCAGCCGAGATGACCGCAGAGACCCATTTGCCGAAATTTGGCGACCCTTTCCGGATGTCCACTGCAACATCAAGGATGGCACCGCGCGTACAACGCACCAGCTTGTCCTGGGCGCAGGGCGGCGTCTGATAGTGCAGGCCGCGCAGGACGTGTTCTGCAGCAGAATAAGAGTGGTTGTCCTGGACGAAATCGAGGTCGATGCCCGCGTCCTTCATGGCGCGGGCATTGAACACTTCGGAGAAAAATCCCCTCTCGTCTCCAAACTTTGGAGGCGTGAGGATCACGATGTCCGGGATTTCAAGTTGTTCGATTTTTATCAATTGTCACTCTGGCCCCTCGCCAGTCCCTCGACACTTGAAATTTCCCTAGATGTCGTTCACCGTTCCGTCAACTCGTTCGGCAGGCGTTTATCAGGCTTTATCGTAACGTGATCCTTACATGCAACATGATTTGCCTTCAGGAGAATGACTGGTTTGCACATTACAGACAGGCCTTCCGACCCGGTCGCGCTGACCCACCTGCAGCGGCTTGAGGCCGAAGCCATTCATATCATCCGCGAAGTGGTCGCAGAGTGCGACAATCCGGTGATGCTGTATTCGGTCGGCAAGGATTCCGCGGTGATGCTGCACCTTGCGATGAAGGCCTTCTATCCCTCGCCCCCGCCCTTCC